>JABIZD010000144.1 GCA_018666555.1 Gammaproteobacteria bacterium | reverse complement strand
TTGGCTTCTATGAAGTCAGCCAGCGAAAAAACAGTGTTACTGAGACTGGCTTCATCAGCAATTCTGAGCAAGGGTCCATAGTTAAATTCAGCGCCGTTAAGCCACTGTTCAAGCGTATCGACCGGTAGAAAGTACAAAAGGCGCTGCTCCAGGAAGTCGTCCACAGTCGGAGCAAATACAGACTGGTACTGGCCACTGGCTGTGAACGCGTCTGCCAGGGCTTTAGTCGTTTGCGTGACTGTATCAGCATCTTCACCTGAAATAACGACAATGGCGGTCTGCTGGAGGTCGGGGAAGGATTCCTTGAAGGTTTCGTTATCCTGATACCAGCCTAGATTAGCGGCCGGTTTTACCAAGTGTGACAGGTCGGAATTAATCTCGCCCTTGGATATGAATAGCGCGACAGCGCAGAGTGCCATACAAGCCAGTAACGTGATGGTAGCGGCTGGATGACGTGTAACTAAATTTAGCCAGCGGGTCACCAGGGGATGGTTGGCCATTGTTTCAGTCATGGATCAGGTCAAGGAGAGAATTTTCGGGTGCATGGGTTTGTCTGCAAACCTCGGAAAGACGCCGCGTTGAATGCGGGTGAGTTCTGGTAGTTGCCGTCTGCCGGTTGTTTTGTGCTGGCGGTTTGAGTTGGTCTCGATTGGATATCCAGAAATTTAGCTTTCCTGCCAGGGCCGTTAGAATTTTCCTCAGGTTTGCAATCGCTAGCGGTGTATTCCTTGATTCCTTCAGGTCATTGCCGCCTGGTAGATGTAATCGGGGGAATGCGACGAACGGTTCATCGTCTTGTATGCCTGGTTGAGGAGGAATAAAAATTCGGAAATCGAATTCTTCACTGAGTGCTTCAACAAAGCGCCGAGTAGAAATGAGCATGCCATTGAAAGGGTGAAACCAGGAATCAGCGACTAAGGCGATGTTTAACGGACACTTCGGGTAATGGGTATTTAATTCATTCATGTTGGGTGGAGTTGGTCAGTTCCTGTCAATACAGCATTCGTGAAAATGGTTGATGCCTGTGTTGGTTGCTGGGTAAAACTCATTTCCTTCTGTGTGCTAACAGTGATGATTTTAAAACGGTGCCAAATCCGTACTCGTCGAATAGCTTAGTTGGCTTTATTTTGAGCTCAAATCCCAGCCGCGATATTGGTCGTAATTGGTGGCAAAGTCAAAACATCCGGATGGATAAAACAACCCGAATCGGGTCCATATTAGCTTTAGTTCATTGTCGCCCGGATGTTAATCGCGCATTGACGACGCCATTTTAATGGATATGGCTAGTGGATATGGCTAATGGATATGGTTTTTGGTGGTCCTGGTCAAAAGTAAGTGCCTGCAGTGAAGCCGGGCCGTTGAAAAGCAATAAGATGATCAGGGCTTTGTAAGTCTTGCCGGTACAAGGCTATTTGGCTCACCCGTATAAGGTGGTTATCAGACGTTTATTAGAGGTTTATTAGAGGTTTATTGCAGAGATTGAAAATAGGCCAGTAACTTTGAGGCTTCCTGTTCTACCGTAAAATGCTCAAGGATACGCTGCCTGGCGTGTATCGCTAAAGAGTCCAGTATGTCGTCAGCGTTGATTAATGCGCTCAGGGCCTGTTGGGTTGCAGCGATATCTGCGATGGGCACAATTCTACCGGCTTGGTTGGTATTAATTATTTCCGGCCATGCACCGGCGGTGCTGGCGATAACGGGAACCGCGGAGCTCATGGCTTCCAATACGGTTAGGCCGAAACCCTCATTACGACTCAGTGCGGTAATGATACTCATGGCGCGAAACAGGATCGGAATTCGTGCAAAAGGCTGCTTGTCCGTGAAAACAAATTGCTTGGCTAGACCGGCACGATTAATTTTGAGCTGTTGGGCCTTGAAAAAAGAAGTTTGATCTTGAGTAATTTCACCGACGATGATGACGACCCAGTCGGGTTCCTTTTTTAATAGTGGAATAGCCGCGTCAATCAGAACATCGACCCCTTTTTGCTCCCGTACCCGGCCGAAAATCCCAATTCCTTTTTTCCCAGGCAGTCCGAGCTCTTTCCACAATGCAGTCTTCGATTCGGCTGGGTACCAGGTATCTGGATCGACTCCATGGGGAATAATTATTTGGGGTTTTTCGCGTAGGTAGGAGGCGGCGGCTTGGCAAGTCGAGATGACACCGTCCATTTTCCTGATAAGCCAACGGGTAAAGCGGCTGTGATGACGTTGTGCAGTGGAGGTGAAAACGATTTTCAATTTACCTCGAGAGAACAACCTCAATAGTAAAGCTTGTATCATCTCATCGTTTCGGCGGGCGTGGAATATGACCTTGGGTTCGTCTTCAGATAATTCCCGTAACATTACTATGGCTTCTAACAGGCCGATCACTCGGGTACCTTCGGGTACATGATGAGCCCCGAGAACAGCCACACTGCAGGCCTTCTGCTGGTGCGGCAGAACCTGGAGCATGGTGGAAGTTACACCGGAAAAACGGCGGCTGGAATTACCTAGGATTAAATGAGGTTGCATCGGTTAATCACCTTTATTCACCCTGCCAACTTATGTTTTGTCTAACCCGTGTGAGCGTTGACGCAGGGTGCCCGGATACATAATAGTTTAACTGGCGCTGGCAGTTAACTCGGCCTTTGAAATGCCCGAGAAAATAACTGCGAAGGCATAGATCACGCTTCGGGCTGTCGATAAAATTTTGGCCGTTTTTTTACAGGTTCCAGCAGATCCCAATTGCCTTGCTGCAGCTTGTGCCCCAGTGGAAAAGGAGGCCGGGCTTCATGTTCAATCGAATCCAGGACACGTTTATCCTCATAGTAGCAGGCGACGACTGTAACCATTAATGACGCTGTCAGGGCTTCGCACCTTTTTCTAAAGTCAGTTATCAGTAGATTAAAGTCTGCATCGTTAATCTCTGTACATGGCTGTTCAAATTTTTCCATCGAGGCTTGATCAAGACGATGGTAGATCTGGGCCACCATGCTGGTTTGTCTGCCGAGGCGCTGCAAGATATTGCCGATGATGCTGGGATCATCAGCACCCGGCAACTGGAATTCTGTGCTCGCTGGAATCATTTGACCGGCAATTTTTGTGATACAGTTTTGGTGCTCTGCAGGCAAGCCGTCAGTGCTGATCAGGTCTGGTTGGTTAGTCTCAGTCATAAACTTCTCAATCGAATAATGTATCCAGTCGTTGTTTGATCGTATCCGCGATATAAAGGGCCAGTGCTTGAATAGTCCGAGTCGGGTTTACGCCCGCACTGGTGACGAACAAGCTGCCGTCGATCACAAACAGGTTCTTTACGTCATGGCTCCTTCCCCATTCATTGACCACAGATTTGGTGGGATCGGTGCCCATACGCGTGGTGCCCATCAGGTGCCAACCACCAATGCTGATTGGCGCCGTTGCAATTACGTCCTTAGCGCCTGCAGCGCGAAGCACCTCTGATGCCCTTGCTATCGAAAAATCCAGCATAGCCTGGCTATTCTTGCTGATGGTGTAGTCGATTTTAGGAGCAGGGATGCCATTGGAATCCTTCAGTACCGGGTCAAGGGTGACGCTGTTATGCAGTTCCGGCAGGTCCTCGCAGATTGCCACCATGCCAGTGGTCCGGTCGACCATTTTACGCAGCGCCCGGTGATGACCCGCACCCCAAGGGATATGGCCGCTACTCATCCCTCGTAGTGCCGTAGTGACAGGTCCTTGACCCCGGCTGATCTCAAAGGTGAAGCCGCGCAGGAAGCCCCGGGATGGGTCTGTTTCATAGAATTCCTGGCTCCAGATACAGTTGCTAGGGCCATGACTACCATCCAGTGGCTCTTCAAATATGCCCTGGATGGAGGCATAAGGATGAAACATAAGGTTTTTACCGACCAATCCGCTTGAATTTGCCAGGCCATTTGGGTGTTGTTTTGATTTAGAGTTAAGCAGTAATCTCGGCGTACCAACCCCGTTACAGGCCAGAATGACCACTTCTGCGGGCTGCTGAATCTCATCACCTGCTTGGTTAAAATAGGTTACGCCCGAGGCCATGCCATTGTCGTGTACGGTGATTTCCTTGACTCTGCAGCGGGTTCGCACTTCAACGCCACTACGAATAGCCTTAGGCCAATATGTGATGTCAGTACTGGCTTTAGCACCTTGTGCGCACCCGCTCAGGCAGGCTCCCAGGTTGATACATTGATCTCGACCATCGTAAGGCTCTGTGGCCACCGTGCTGTCAGAAGGCCACCAATGCCAACCCAGTTGATTAAAACCTTTTGCCAGGGTTTCACCGGAAAGCCCTAATGGCACGGGTGGCATGAGGGCTGGTTTTTCTGGATAAGCAGGGTCGCCTGCTAATCCCGACACACCCATTAGACGGTCGTTCTCATCATAATAGGGTTCCAGGGTCTGGTAGTTAATGGGCCAGTCGTCGGCGACACCATCCAGGCTTTTCACCTTGAAATCCGATGGGTGAAAACGCGGGAAGTGACCTGCATATAAGATAGTCCCTCCGCCTACGCCATTATAATTGGCAACGGAAATAGGCGAGTTTTCTTCGTTGATAGGGTAGTCCACGTCAAGTTTTCTGCGGTTGGGATTAATCGCAAAATCGCCGTAACCTGCCCTGGTTTCCCAGTCCTCTCCATTACTTGGATAATCCGTTGGTTTAACCCAGTCGCCCTGCTCAAGACAGACTATTCTCATCTTCGTATCGGCAAGGCTCCAGGCTGCTGCGGCTCCAGAGGCACCCGCACCTATGATTAAAACGTCAACAATGTCTTCAGTCACCTGATTTATCCTGATTGATGGATGGCAATGCTTATTCAATAGTTTGCAGGTGTATCGGCTCAAGCGCAACTTGTGGATAATGTTAGCTAGGCATCTAGCAGAAACGGTACTGGTCATGATTTTTTATTATTCACCTGGGGCATGCTCTCTTGCAGCCCACATTGCTTTGCATCAGGCAGGAGCAAAGTTTGAAAGCAGGAAAGTGAACTTGTATCGGGGAGAACAGACGACAGCCGAGTACCTTGCCGTGAACGCCAAGGGACGGGTGCCTGCTTTGGTAACTGAACAGGGCATTTTAACGGAAAATTCAGCCATACTGGCCTTTATAAGCCAGCTCTTCCCGGAGGCCGATCTCGCGCCCATCAATGATCCGTTTGCCTTTGCACAGGTGCAGGAATTTAATTGTTACCTGGCATCGACGGTGCATGTTGCCCATGCACATGGGCCCAGAGGCTATCGTTGGGCTGATACGCCTGCAGCGCTGGTCGCAATGAAGGAAAAAGTCCCGCAGACGATGACAGCAGCCTTCAGGCTAATTGAAGATGAATTACTGACGGGCCCCTGGGTAATGGGTGAAAAGTACTCGATTTGCGATATCTACCTTTATACCCTGTCTAGATGGCTCGAGGATGATGGCGTGGATACGACATTATTACCACGAGTGATTGAGCATCGTAATCGGATGCAAGCCCTTGCTCAGGTCGCTGAGGTCCTGCAGCTGGAAGGTCTCGCATGACCAGGTATTGTTATAGCGGCGAGAATAAACACTAGGAACACGGTTAAAACCATGAAATTAGCAAAACCTTTTATTGATGTCGGTGTCCAGACTAATCAGCGTGATGCCATGCTTGAGTTCTGGAAAAAAGAAGTGGGCTTGCCCTACGAAGAATTGCTGAAGGTCGGCGGTGGAAATCACCAGCATCGCCACAGCTTGAATGGTTCTATCTTTAAATTGAATCATCTCCGCGATGAACTTCCTAAAAACACCTCCACCGGCTATAGGGGTCTGCTTATTGCCAGTGCTGATATTGATGAGCCTGTTACTCTCTATGACCCAGATGAAAATCGGGTGACGTTGGTGCCAGAGGGCGTTTTCGGAGTCGATTTTATTGGTGTAGAGCTGGAAGTGTCTTCGATTGCAGCGTTTCAGCACTTTTATCGGCAAGTGCTGCAGATAGAAGAAATCAGTGAGACTTGCTTTCAATGGGGGACTACTCTGTTTTTTCTCGAAGAAAATCCCGATCATGAGCCTTGCCAGGAAATGCGTGGTGTTGGTTTTCGCTATATTACGGTTCAAGTCTGGGATGTGGATTTAGAACATCGCAGTTATCTGGATCGGGGGGGTATGGAGGGGAGTCCACCACGAACCCTGGGCTCGACAGCCAGAATCTCTTTTGTCAGGGACCCTGATGGTAATTGGATTGAAATCTCCCAGAGAGCCTCTTTAACAGGAGAGTTGTCATAAGCAACTGCGGATTTGCGAGAGGGTGCCTCGTTATGGCAAAGGTCAAAACAGTGGCAGCTATAAAATAAAGCTAAGTGCTGCCAGGAGGAGGGTGAAGTGACAGAACGGGCCGTTGATTCCTTGATCAATTCGAGTTTCCTGTCGTCTGGGGACGAGGCTGCATTGAGCCACTTGTTCAAAGATATTGGCACCAGGAGAAAAATCGATTCAGCCACTGCATTACTCGAAATACTGGATGAGTCTGGAATTGGCGCCTGCGTGATTTCTATTATGGAGCCAGATCATGCTCAATGGGTTATGGAGGCTCATTTGCAGTATCCCCGTAAAATCCTTCCAGCCATGATGGTTAATCCTCTCAATGGATTCAAAGAAATTGAAAAGATCAAGGCGTATCATGAAAAGTATAATGTCCGCTGTTTGAGAATACCGCCTTTCAGGACGGGTCTGCCACCGACTGACCGGGTTTACTGGCCTTTCTACATTAAGGCCCTGGAACTGGATATGGCAGTTTCCCAGAATGCAGGAATGCCCGGCCCACGACGACCGGGTTTTGTCCAGAACCCCATTTATTACGACGAGGTCGCATTTCATTTTCAGGATTTGCGTTTGATCATGACGCATTGCGGCCAGCCTTGGATCGAAGAAACGCTATCAACGATCAGTCATTGGGAACATGTTTATATGTCCTGTTGTGCTGTTGCGCCAAAATACTGGCCAGAGAATTTTGTGCATTTCATTAATACCCGAGGAAAACACAAAATGATGTTCGGCACTGAGTATCCGACCATAGTCTGGGAAAGAGCCAGGCGGGAAATAGCGGACTTGCCAGTACGCGATTCGGTTATCCGGTTATTTTTTAAGGAGAATGCCTGTCGAGCTTATAATTTTGATTTTGATGTGAGTTGATAAAGTGAAAATTGACATTAACGTCAGTGCCGACCTCAGTCTGGTAAAAACTCAAGCGCAACGGGCTGAAGCTCTGGGCTATGACGGTATCAAAATAGCTGAGCTGGAACATGATCCCTTCCTGCCGTTGACCCTGGCAGCGGAATGTACCAGTCGGGTTGAACTGATGACATCAGTCGCGGTTGCATTTGCCCGAAATCCGATGAGTATGGCCCACCTGGCCCATGACCTGAATGCGTTTAGCAAGGACCGATTTATTCTTGGCCTGGGAACACAGGTCAAGGCTCATGTGACCCGCCGTTTTGGAATGCCCTGGCATCGGGCACCCCGGCAGATGAGAGAGTTCATTAATGCGATGCATCATATCTTTGATTGCTGGTACCAGGGAGATCGGCTCGACTTCCAGGGTGAGTATTATCAGCACACGCTAATGCCCAGCACGTTCACGCCGAAAAATTCACAATGGGGACGGCCGAGGATATTTTTGTCGGCGACGGGTCCGTTGATGACCAAGGTGGCTGCTGAGGCTGCTGATGGATTTATTATGCATCCCTTCTCGACCGAGAAATTTATTCGAGAAGTGAACCTGCCGGCGGTTGCGGCGGGTCTGGCTGCCGTTGAAATGGATCGGTCAGATTTTGAAATAGATTTTTCACCCATGATTGCAACCGGTAATTCGGATCAGGAAATTAGTAAAGCGATTGAAATAGCCCGTGGACGAATCGCCTTTTATGGCTCAACACCAGGGTATCGAATGGTCCTGGATGCCCATGGCTGGGGTGAGTTGCAGACCGAGTTGAATATATTGATGAAACAGCATCGTAGTGAGGAAATGGCGATGCTTATAGAAGATGATGTGCTGGCTGCATTCACTATCGTAGGATCGCCTGAAGAGGTTGTTGACGAATGGTTGCAGCGTTTCGGTGATTTGATTGACCGGACCAGTTTTAGTGCCCCTGGATTGGATGACCAGCAGATCGGTTCAATCATAGAAAGACTACATCGGGCCGATCAGTCCTGATTGTGAATACAGCTCTTTACAGAGGCTGATAACCTGCTAAGGCAATGGTATCGGGTGCTGTTTAGTCTGTTTGATTTGGCCGCACCAGACGCGCTTAATTAAGCAGCGGTAGAAAAGAGTATTTTCTAGCGCTAAAACTCTGCTATCTTCGAGCAATAAGAATTAATAGATGCGAGCTGGGCTGTAACTTAGACTGGGCTGTAACTTAGAAAAGGAGAATGCGTTGAAATCACCGATTTGTGACACACTGGGAATTGAATTTCCATTGATTGCCTTTACCCATTGTAGGGATGTGGTTTGCGAGGTTTCCAAGGCTGGCGGCATGGGGGTGTTGGGTGCTGCCGGTTACACGCCGGATCAGTTGGAAATAGAGCTGCAATGGATTGATGCCCATATTGATGGCAAACCGTATGGTGTCGACCTCATTGTGCCGACGTCAATGGCCAATAAAGATGAAAGTCTGTCGCCAGAGGATATACATGCCCTGATACCGGATGAGCATAAGAATTTTGCTGCGAGCGTGTTGGCCCAGCATAATATCGATACCTCTGATGTCTATCAGAGCAATGCCACCCGAGGCAGTGGTGGTTTTCTGGGCGAGGGCCGAGCCGCTAATATTCTTGATGTTGCCTTTGCTCACCCGATCAGCATCATTGTTAATGCCCTGGGAGTTCCGCCCCGCTATATGCTGGAATTGGGTAAACAGCATAAAGTACCCGTGGGCGCCCTGGTTGGAGCCAAGCACCATGCGGTTAAACAGGCAGAGGCGGGCGTTGATATTTTAATTGTCGCTGGCACCGAGGCCGGTGGTCATTGTGGTGAAGTATCCACTATGGTCCTGGTTCCTGAAGTAGCGCAGGCTGTTGAAAAATACCCGCATGTTTCAGTCCTGGCTGCTGGCGGAATCGTGACAGGGCGACAGATGGCAGCGGCCATGGCCATGGGCGCAGATGGCGCCTGGACCGGGTCTGTCTGGTTGACTACCCAGGAAGCAGAAACTTCACCCATTATTAAGGAAAAGCTGCTGGCTGCGGGCTCGAGCCAAACCGTTCGATCGCGTAGCCGGACAGGTAAATATTCCAGGCAGGTCCGATCCCCCTGGACTGATGCGTGGGAACTCAGTGAACATGCCCCAGATCCTTTGGCCATGCCGCTGCAATCATTGGTGAGTGAGCCAGCCTTGGCGAAGGTCACTAAAATGGCTGAAATCGGACACGAAGGTGCTAAGCAATTGGCGACCTTCTTCGTCGGTCAAGGCGTGGGCATGATGAACCAGTCGTTAACCTCGCGGCAGGTTGTATACGACTTCATGGAAGACTTTCTTGCTGCTAATGAGCGCTTAGGGAATATCATCAATGACTGAAGAGCACCCCATTGCCACTGAGGTTGTATTTGAAGACGATACCGTGCGGGTATGGAATCAACTGGTTCCGTCAGGGGACAGTATTCCTTTCCATCGCCATGAGCATGATTATTTCCTGCTCAATATTTCGGGGACGGGTCCGATTGCTGTGCAGTTTCACGATGACTCCGGTGGGTCACTCGGAGACGCTTTCGAGTTCATGCCGGTACCTGGCAAAGCAGATTTTGTCCGCAAAGGCCATGTCGAAACGGCAACCAATCTGGGCGACACGTATCGCGCTATCCTGGTGGAGTTGAAAAAGACGTGATGTGCTGGTTACTTGCTAAATGGCCTGGCATGGTCGCTGTCACGTTGCAGGACAGCTTGTGTTGAACATTCATTTATCAGATCAGTGTCAGGATGAATAAGCAGTGGCGATTGGCGCATACACCCAGCGGTGGCTGGCCTGTTGACCTGGATTTTCGATTCGGCCAGGAGGCATTGCCTGAACCCGCTCCGGGCCAGGTCCTGACACGTACACTTTATCTGTCCATGGATCCATACCAGTGGGGACGTCGACGTAATGGTACTGAACTACCTGGACAGATATGCCATGGTCGTACGGTTTCACAGGTTGTGTCCAGTAACCGGGGGCCTTTCGAGGTTGGCGACTATATTTTTAATACTAATGGCTGGCAAAGTTATGGTCTTAGTGGCGAAGGTGTCAGTCACTTTGGCTACATGCATCCTCGTCGTTTAGATCCCCTGGGAGCACCGCTATCCACGGCAATTGGTGTTTTAGGTATGCTGGGCCTGACGGCGTATGCTGGAATGATGGTGCAGTGCCAACCCCGTGCAGGAGAGACTGTGATAGTCTCAGCTGCTTCTGGCGGTGTCGGCCAGGTCGCTGCGCAATTAGCCAAGCTGGCAGGGTGTCGAGTAGTTGGTATTGCCGGTAGACCAGAGAAAGTTGATTTCTGCCTGGGACAACTGGGTCTTGATGCCTGCGTTTCCCATCTTGATGAAGATTTTCATGAACAGCTCAGAAAAGCCTGTCCGGATGGTTGCGATATTTATTTTGAGAATGTCGGTGGCAAGGTGTTTGCAGCCGTTCTGGGTTTGCTCAATCAAAATGCCAGAATTACCTTGTGCGGTTTGATATCACAATATGGAAATACCGACGGCAGTAATCCCCATACGGTCTGGCAAGCCTCCGGCCAGCAGGTTTTTGCTGTCAGGGAGGTTGCCGTTCATCCCCTGTTCGTGGGTAATTTCGTTGACGAGTATCAGGAAAGATTTTTGTCCGAGGTGGGAGAATATATCAAAGATAATAAAATTTTTTACCGGGAAGATCGCTGGGCCGGGCTGGAAAAGGCGCCGCAGGCATTTCAGGCGATGCTGTCGGGCGGTAATTTCGGTAAGACCCTGGTGGAAGTATCAGAGGATACTACTTAGCCAGGTCAGTAAAGCGGCAAGGTTATCGGTTAACCAGTAAAAACAAGTTAGGAGGGAGCATGGGCAGGTTTGCAGGGAAGTCAGTTATTGTTACTGGGGCAGCGTCTGGCTTCGGAACCGCTATAGCCAGAAAATTTTCCCAGGAGGGAGCCTGGTTAGTGCTCGCTGATTTAAATATTGAAGGTGCCGAAGTGCTGGCCCAAGAACTCACCAATGCGATTGCAGTGCAGACAGATGTGGCGCTTGAGGCAGACAATCAGCTCATGGTGGATACAGCCGTAAAGGCGTATGGTAAGATTGATGTTGTTTGCTGTAATGCTGGGGTGCCCCATAAAGGCAGCTACATGACGCGTATGTCAACGGAGGATTTTGATTCCATGTGGGGCGTTAATGTAAGGAGTATTTTCCTCGCAACCAAGATGAGTGTGCCTCATATGCCCGAAGGTGGAAGTATTATCAGCACGGCCTCGGTGGGAGGAAAGCGGCCCAGGCCGGGTCTTGCCGCTTACAACGCGTCGAAGGCAGCGGTGATTAATTTAACCCAGACCATGGCCATTGAATTGGCTCCAAAGATCCGCGCTAATTGCGTTTGCCCGGTCTCCTCGGCTACTAATTTTGACTTTCAGGTGTCTGGCAGGAAGGATCTGGATACGGAGCTGGAAGCCAAAGTCGTGGCAGGGATTCCGATGGGTCGCAGAGCCTTGCCAGAAGACGTTGCCGATGCATTTGTTTACCTGGCCTCCGATGAGGCCAGTTTCGTAACCGGTATTGCTCTGGACGTCGATGGGGGTCGATTGCTATCCTGATCGGCCTGGGTAGTAACCTGCTAAGGTTTGCGCCAGCTACCGTGGTAGAGAAGGTTCTTACTCACTTCAATGAGTCTGGCAGGAAGGCGCCTGGTTAACGTTATCAGGCCAGTGGTGTCTAAACCGTACTTTGGTGGCTTGTCCCGGCGAGAATACCGATTGCATAAAACCCGATAAAGGATTGACTGATGAATGGCAACGAATACATCGCAGAGATTCTCAAGCAGGAAGGCGTTGACCTGATGACCTGCTTTCCAAATAATCCATTGATTGAGACCGCAGCCAGACAGGGTATTCGCCCGGTCGCTTTCAGGCATGAGCGCGGCGCAATTATGGCAGCTGATGGTATCAGCCGAACCAGTGACAGAAAGAAGATAGGGGTGGCGGCGATTCAATCCCAGGCAGGGGCGGAAAATGCAGTTGGCGGTATAGCCCAAGCCTTCGCTGATAGTATTCCAATACTGGTTTTACCGGGTGGTTTAATGTTGAATCAGCTGGCCGTAAAACCCAATTTTTCAGCAGTTCGAAATTACCAGGGTATCGTCAAGCAGATTGAAGCCATTTATCAACCCGAAGATATTGGTAATGCCATGCGCCGTGCTTTTCATGCCCTGCGCAATGGTCCCGGAGGCCCTGTGGTGGTGGAGTTAACGGCAGACGTTTGCGCAAAAGAAATTCCTGAGCAAGCATTGAATTACCAACCGCCGCCGCAGGCTCAATCGCAACCCTCAGAGGCCGATATCAGCGATGCGCTAAGAGCGTTGAGAGCAGCAAAAAACCCGTTGCTCTGGGCGGGTCAGGGTGTCCTTATGGCTGGAGCTACAGACGACTTGAAGGAGTTGGCAGAACTAACGGGGATCCCGGTTTTCTGCACTATGCCGGGTAAGTCTGCCATGGATGAACGCCATCCGTTGTGCCTGGGAGCAGGCAGTGGTTTGACTACTATGGCTGCTGGGAAGTGGTTGAGTGAGTGTGATTTGATCCTGGCGCTGGGCTCGAGTCTGACCCGTACATTTTACGGCCAGCCGATTCGTAGTAATAACAAAGTCTTGATTCAGAATACCGATGACATTTCCGCGATCAGTCGTGAAGAAAACGTCGATATTGGCTTGCTCGGTGATACTAAGTTGACCATACGTGCGTTGGTCGAGGCGATTAAGGCCGAAACAGATGGAGTCGGGTTTGGTGACGTGGAAGGCATCTCAAAGCAGATTGCCAAGATCAAGTCTGAATGGCTCAGGCAATGGCAACCGTTATTGACCTCGACCGAGGAACCGCTGAATACCTATCGGGTGATCCATGAGATAGATAAAAACCTGGATCGGGAAAATAGTATGGTGACGCATGATGCAGGTGCGCCGAGGGATTCGTTTGTTCCCTTTTATACAGCGACTTCACCGCATAGTTATGTAGGCTGGGGTAAAACCACTCACCTTGGTTTTGGTATCCCTCTAATGATAGGTGCCAAGATGGCAAATCCTGAAAAATTCTG
>JABIZD010000098.1 GCA_018666555.1 Gammaproteobacteria bacterium | reverse complement strand
ATTCCTGATCCGATCGCTGTTGACTCTGACCACTCCAAACAGGTCAAATATTTCCTGTCCATGCGCCCAGGTCTCCATCTGCCTGGCTGTGGTAAACATCATCACGCCCATGTCAGGCCCAAACCAGGGCAAACGGTGTTTTGGGTCACTCTGGCCAAGTAGTTCAGCCATTTCTTCAAAATACTGCCACCAATCCTGGACCAGTTGGATGCCCGTTTGCTGTGGGTTCATTGTAGCGCCCACCTGTCCAGGTTCACTGATAACGCGCTTAAAACTCTCAGGGTCTTTAAGGGCCAGCACCGCCATCCTATCCGAGCCATGCAGGTGCTGAATGACTTTATTGACCGTCCAGTTCTTGAAATTGGTGGTGTTAGTCAACTGGTCGACAGAAAGCGTACCCAATAGGGCCTTCAGGGCCTTACCCTCTTCCAGTAGATCTTTAGCCTGTTGCATCATAGCCGAGTTCTCATGACAGTGACCGGAACTCTGCATCCAGTTTTTTGAGCTTTTTCTTGGAGACCCCGCCAAGTATACCCAGCGCGTGTCGCAATCGACCCCGACTGATTTCAGGGCCCAACACGACCAGTGAATCAAACAGAGGTGGCGACACCGGCTTGCCGGATATTGCAATGAACAGGGGCTTGAGGAAATCCCGGATTCTAATATCCATGCGCTCAGCCAGGCCGACAAGGGCCTGTTGCAATGCCTGACTATCCCAGTCTAGGTCCGATTCCATCAACCATAGGGAAAACTGTAGCACCCTGACCTGCTGATCACTCGAGGCTCCCTTATATTCAAAATCCTCTGGGTTAATATCAGGCATGCCTTCGACAAAAAAACTGATCATCTTGCCCAGGTCAGAGAAAACATCCACCCGTTCCTTTACCAGAGGGATAATCTGCTTAAGCTTGTCACGATTATAGGCCCAGTCGCTCAGCCGGGCAGCAAAACCCTCTTCATCGAGTACTTCTCTCAACCAGCGGCCGTTTAACCATTTTAATTTAGTGACGTCAAAAACCGGGGCGCCCAGGCTAATCCGGTTAATATCGAATTGATCTATCATTTCTGCCAGTGAAAACCGCTCCTCGCCACCGGGCATACTCCAGCCCAGCATACCCAGGTAGTTAAGCAATGCTTCCGGTAAATAGCCCATGTCTTTATAAAAACTGATACTGGTCGGGTTTTTACGTTTACTGAGCTTACTTTTATCTGGATTGCGCAACAGCGGCATATGAATCAACTCGGGCATCTGCCAGCCAAAATAGTCATACAGCAACTGATGCTTTGGCGCTGAATTGATCCACTCTTCACCTCTGATGATATGGCTTATTTCCATTAAATGATCATCAACAACCACGGCTAGATGATAAGTCGGAAACCCATCTGCTTTGACCAATACCTGCATATCAATCTGCGCGTATTCTATTTCGATACTGCCGCGCAAAGTATCCTGGACCGTACAGATTCCTTCGGAGGGTACTTTCATGCGGATAACGAAATCGTCCCCGGCTTTGTTCCGCTCAGCTACCTGCTGCTCAGATAGACCAGCACACAATCCATCATAACGTGCTGTCTGCCCGGCCTGTCTCTGCTCTGAGCGCATCTGCTGAAGGCGTTCTGCACTGCAAAAACAATGGAACGCGTGACCATCCGTTAACAGTTGCTCTGCATATTTTCGATAAACAGGCAGTCGCTCGCTCTGCCGGTAAGGACCCTTTTGGCCACCGCAATCGGGGCCTTCATCCCATTGCAGCCCAAGCCAGTGCAATGAATCGATAATGATCTGTTCAGATTTAGCCGTGCTGCGAGCGGTATCGGTATCTTCGATACGCAGGATGAATTGACCACCATGTTGTTTGGCATAGCAATAACTAAACAGCGCCATGTAAGCGGTACCAACGTGAGGGTCGCCTGTTGGTGAAGGAGCTACTCGAGTACGAACCATATTAGACCATCATGATTATGCGAATGGTGAAGTCAGCCATTATAGGCTTAAAGTTTACATTTCAGGTATCGGTAATATTAATGTTAACGCTAAAAGGCCCCTGTCAGTGATAAACTAGTCTTAAGTAATAACCAATCCTTGCGCTATGCCAGACCGAACACTCTCTGTAGCACCGATGATGGGCTGCACAGACAGACACTTCAGATACCTATTAAGGCTCATGTCTCCCCACGCCATGCTTTATACGGAAATGGTAACCACTGGAGCTTTGACCCATGGCCAGGCAGACAACTTCCTGGCTCATCATGCAGATGAACCGGTCGGTTTACAGGTGGGTGGCAGTGACCCGGAGCAGTTGGCCCTGTCAGCAAAGCTGTGCGAACAAGCTGGTTATCAGGAAATAAACCTGAATGTAGGCTGTCCCAGTGATCGAGTGCAGACCGGTGGTATTGGTGCCTGCCTTATGGCCACGCCGGCACTGGTAGCTACCTGTTTTCAAGCAATGCAGGCCCGTGTCTCTATTCCCGTGACGATCAAGTCTCGAATCGGTATCGATGATCTCGACAGCTACACACATTTCAGCGATTTCATTGGCACCCTATACACTGCCGGTTGCCGAATCTTTATCGTACACGCTCGTAAGGCCATATTGTCGGGCCTGTCGCCAAAAGATAATCGCGAAATACCGCCATTGAAATACGACTATGTATACCAGATCCAGAAAGAATTCCCGGAAGCTGATTTTATTCTCAATGGCGGTATCAAAACCACGGACCATGCCCTTGCAGGATTATCAAAGCTGCCCGGGGTCATGCTTGGACGTGCAATCTACCAGAACCCCTTCCTTCTGGGGGAACTTGAAAGCAGCATCTATACCACTGCACAGCCCGACAAAGATGCTATTATTCGGCGATATCGCGACTACATGGCAAGCCAATTGTCGCAGGGTACGCGCCTGAAATATATGACCCGTCACCTGTTAGGCCTTTATTTAGGCCAACCTGGCGCGAGGGCCTATCGGCGTTTTCTCAGTGAAAACATGTTCGCCGAAACAGCAGGTATCGATGTGTTCGATAAAGCCTGCGGATATATATCCAGCCACCACAATGAACGAGCAACGCTATGCTAAAAAAACTATCACAATGGTTTACCGACGAAGTACTGACCCAGCCTGAGGCTGCTACAAATGAACATGGCCTTGAACTGGCCACCGCTGCGCTGATGATGGAAGTGGCCCGGTCCGATCAGGATAAGTCTCCAGGAGAACTAGACTTGATCTTCGAGACGATGCGGGCTCGACTACATCTATCTGAAAAAGAACTGCAGGATCTGGTTAATCTCGCTGCAGAAAGCGCCGAAGAAGCCCACGACCTCTATGCTTTCACTTCCCTGGTGAACGAACATTTCGACTACGCGCAGAAAAAGCAGCTGCTCGTAGACTTATGGCGTATTGCTTATGCTGATGCCAGCCTAGATAGCTATGAAAGCCATATTATCAGGCGCATTGCAGGACTGATGCATGTCTCAAATAACGATATGCTGCATGCACGCTCAAAGGCGAGACCAAGCTGAGACTAGCCAGTCAGAACATTTACTAGGCAGTTACGGTTATTGTGCTAATTGCTTACCGGGTAATCCGGCGTCCGGGAGTTCACCCTCGAGGGCCTCGACCAGGTCGTGAAATTCCAGGAAGTTACTATGGTTTAAACCCATCAGCGTACGATGCGCATCGAGTACCTGTAAGCGAAGATTATTTTCATCAGTTGCATCACAGGATAGCTCACTCATGTTCTCAATCGCCTCGATAGGCTGCTCAGACAAAACAAAGATCTTGGCAAAGCCCATGCTCTGCATGATCCTATTGATATCAGCTGAATAGCAGACAATAGTCGGTTTGAACTGGAACTGGTTCTGGGTATGGATGGCTATCTTAGCCAGAAAGCCCAGCGCAGTGCTGTCCAGTGAATCCGCCTCAGTCAGGTCAATAATGAAAGACTTGAGAATATCAAATTGGGTTAGGGTGCCAATAAACCGGCTCAATGCGGGGCTATGGTTGACTTTGACCTCGCCGCTCAGTTTGAGCACCTGGGTCGCTTCAATGGTGGTATGTAGAATTCTGCCCACTAGAATTCTCTCAGGATGCTTAAAACAGCAGCATCATCAGAAAGTGGTTCATTTTGCCATTCGAACAATCGACTCAGCAGACCATCAAACTGGCCTTCGTTTGTCGCTACAAAATCCATCAGGTGCCGCTCCTTGTCTTCCAAGCCTTCAGCCGTGATGCCTTCAAAAACCCCATCCGAGAAAATCAACAACTCGAACTCATCCGGGAGTGTCAGGTGTTGCGAATCATACTCCGTTGTAGTCAATAAACCTAGCGGAAAGCCACCTGAATTTAAGTATTCGGTATGGCTTCCGGTTCTTAAAATAGCAGGTGGAAAATGGCCTGCACTGGCATAATCAAGGCCATGCCCAGCTGCATCGATCACGCCTAACAGCATGGTCACGTGTTGCTCAAAGGCGGCGTTACACAGCTGTTGATTAAACCCTGTCAGCGCTGATTCTGGGCTTATATCTTCACCGCCTCCCCGTTGATTCAAAAACCGTTTAAACAACTCACTCAGCAGCACGGTAACAAAAGCACTACCTGCACCGTGTCCAGAGACATCAGCCAGGCAAAATATCAAGCGACCGTCCTGCATCTCTCCATAATCAATGTAATCACCACTTAAGATCAAAGCTGGACGGATATCGTGAGCGACCCTGAAAGGTCCAATTCGGCGAGGGGAATCAGGCATCATCAGTTGCTGGACATTCGCGCCGATGGCCTGGTCCTGTTCTATAACAGCCAGGCTGTCCTGGAGATTCTCCACCGCCATCTGCCGACGATTCAGGGTACGAGCCTGTACCCGCAATCTGCGATATTGATTGCCCTTTCTGGTACACATCTGCGCCAGCACATCGGCACCGAGTGCGTCTCCCACCAGGAAGTCAGTCCCACCGGCCTCAAGAAAAGGTAAAATCTGGCCGGCTTGAATATCATCACCAATAAGAATCAAGGGTCGACGCGCATCCAAACCGCTCACAGCCGTTACCAGACCTAAGTTCTGCGCTGAATAAGAGGCCAGACCAAATAGCACCACAGCCGGTCTGCGAGCATTCAACTCAGCAAGCCCAGCAACTATACTGGATCGAGTTAAATCGCCTATATTATCAACTAAACTGCTCGCTACTGCGCCAGGGACTTCCTCAATAAGCAGGATCGTCAGGCCAGGATCAATCAGGTTTTTACGAGACATAAGTCGATACCCCCTCTTAGCCCATTCCACCATTAACACTCTACTGGCAACATTTAACGGACTATTACTAACACTCAATAATAGGCTATTTTAATCGTTTAACGAACCATCCCGAACAAACCATTTCTGCAGCAATCATCACCGACGGTTATCGGTTAGCGCTTGCCAGGCCTTTTCCAGCCTTTTTTCAGAAATCGGTACAATCGTGCCCAGATTCTGGGCGAAGACAGAAACCCGATACTCCTGCAGCAACCAGTTAAACTGCATTTTTTGCTGATGGTCCACCGCCTCCAGTGTTTCCAGGCGATCTTCAAATAACTTCAGCCGGCCGATACCCAGCTCATCTCGTTTGACGTTACCATCGAGCTTTTCCATCCTGTATTTGATCCCTTTTAGGTAGCGTGTGTACTGGCACAGCCAGTGCAGCGAGACCTCCTTAAGAAAACCAGTTCTGAATAGAAAATTAATCTGCCTGCGCAGATCCGCGACGACGTTAAGCCATTGTTTGCCGTTTAACCGACTGAAGCCTGCCTCTATGGCATTAGTACGTTGCAGAGCGTCAAGTAGCAACAGTGCTACTCGGTTGGCGGTCTCAACCAGGTTCTGCCTTAACCCAAGGCGATCCTCAAAGCTCTGTAGATCACGCATCGGCCGGTGCCCCTCAAGTAGAGTCATTCGAAACACCGCCTCTACTAGCTCCTCAAGCAGCGCCGGCTTGCTGCCTCGGGTAGCATACAACAAAGCCAGCCTGTCAAAGTTCTCGATGTTTCTGCGCAGGTACTTCTGCTGGTCCTGCAAGCGCAACATTAACAACCTCAGGCTGCCCTGGTCATGGGCAAAGTCAGCGTCAATCTTACGGTCAAAGATCTGGATTGCGACAGCATCCTTTTGATCAACCAGCGCCGGGTAGGCATGTATCCTGACGCCCCTTTGTTCAAGCACCAACTCCTCAGGCAGATCACCGAAACTCCAGTCGGTCAACCCAGATTGTTCAAGTCCATTGGGCAAAGACTGCCTTAAACTACCAGTTTCCGATGGTGCATATTGCTTAATCAAGGCATCCAGATCTCGGCCTGTGCCAAGATGCTTGCCATCGTCATCTAGAATCCTGATCAACATGGCCAGGTGCTGGTCAAGTCGTTGCGGATTAAAATCACTGACCTGTATGCGAACACCGGATAGCCTGAACAATTTATCTGCCAAAGCCTCGTGTAGTGACCGACCATCAGCCTCAAGATTCTCCAATGCCAGGTCGGCATATTTTGGCGCCGGAACGAAGTTCTTTCGCAGCGATTTAGGTAACGACTTTATCAAAGCCAGGCATTTTTCGCGGAGCAGGCCCGGTATCAACCAGTCCAACTCATGCCGAGAGACCTGTCTTAACAATCTTGCTGGCACATCAACACTGACCCCATCGGTCGCCTCGGACGGTTTAAACTGGTATTCCAGTTTCAATTCATTACCGCCGATTTTCATGCTGTCCGGATATAACTCTTCTGAGACTTCAATCTGTCGCTGTAGCAGCTTATCCTGGGTCAACAGCAATTGCTTTGGCAAATACGGTTGTTTCTTCAAAACCCGGGTTAAGTCAATCGCTGTAGATACTGCCTGCGGCAAGGCCTTGTCATAGAATTCAAACAACACCTTATGATCGACCAAAAGATCCCGCTTGCGACTTTTAGACTCGAGGATTTCAATCTCTTCAATTAAGGCCTGATTGGCCTTTAAAAATCCAAAGTCCCCTTCCAACTTCCGCGACACCAACGCTTCAGAGATGAATATTTCCCGCGCTTCGGCTGGATTAACCTGGGCATAGTCGGTTAAACGCTTTTTCTGGATAACCAAACCATATAAGGTGATTTCCTCATGGCACAGAACCTGGCCCCTGGACTCAGAAAAATACGGTTCAAAATAACGCCGTTTAATCAGGTGCTCAGCAATAGGTTCTATCCAGCCGACATCAATTTCGGATACGGTGCGGGCAAACAATCGACTGGTTTCAACCAGACTGCCTGCAACTATCCATTTCGGCTGACGCTTGAACTGCGAGGAGGCTGGAAACACGTGATATTGTCGATTCCTGGCACCGATGTAACCCGCTGTCAGTGACTTCTGCGCAATCTGTCCCAAAAAGCCTGCCAATATAGCCCGGTGCACACTGCTATAATCGGCTGGCTCATGGTTAAACCTAAAGCCCCGCTGTCTACAGACAATCATGAGCTGGGTATGGATATCGCGCCATTCCCGCATGCGCAGGTATGACAGGAAGTTTTCCCGGCAATAACGTCTTAACTGGCCTTGCGTAGAAGTCTGCCTGAGGGCTTCATATTCACGCCACAGATTCCAGTAATCAAGAAAATCAGACTGCTCATGTTGCCAGGCCTTATGCCTTAAATCAGCCTTCTGCTGGGCCTCTACAGGTCGTTCGCGAGGGTCCTGAATGGACAAGGCACTGACGATAACCAATATCTCGGAAAGACAGCCGAATCGTCTTGCCTCGAGGATAATTCGTGCCAAACGAAGATCAATAGGGAACTCAGCTATCTGTCTGCCCGCCTTCGACAAAGCACGCGACTCGTCAACTGCCGCTAATTCACGTAACAACAGGAACCCATCATTGATCTGTCGCTGCTCAGGTCGTTCCAGGAATGGAAACCTGGCAGCCTCGCCCAGCTTCAGCTTAAGCATCTGCAGCAATACAGCAGCAAGATTTGTCCTGAGAATTTCAGGGGTAGTAAATTCAGGTCTGGACTGAAAATCCTCTTCTGAATAAAGCCGGAAACAGACTCCAGCACTGATCCGACCACAGCGACCTTTACGTTGCTCTGCACTGGCCCGGGAAATAGGCTCAATGGGCAATCTCTGCACCTTGGAATGAACCGAATACCTTGATATGCGAGCCAGGCCTGTATCAATAACATAGCGTATCCCAGGAACGGTCAATGACGTTTCTGCTACATTCGTTGCCAGCACAATGCGACTTTGCAGGACAGGCGCAAATACCTGGTTCTGCTCGCGATTACTGAGCCGTCCATAAAGGGGCAATAGTTCGCCTTTAAACCGACCATGGCGTCTGATAAGCGACGTCAACTCACGAATTTCGCGCTCACCACTGAGAAAAATCAAAATACCACCGGGCGAGCCTTGCGAGCGTTCCAGGGTCCTTATTTCATCAAGAGCATTGAGGACACCCTGGTAAACAGGGTCATCCAAATCCTTTAACTTTTCCTGCTCCAGCAGGGGTCGATAGTGGACTTCAACTGGATAGGTACGCCCAGACACCTCAATAACCGGGGCATGATTGAAATGACTGGAAAATCGATCCAGATCGATAGTAGCCGAGGTGATGATCACCTTGAGATCAGGTCTTTTGGGCAGAATCCTTTTGATGTAACCCAGCAGAAAATCAATGTTCAAGCTGCGCTCATGGGCTTCATCGATAATTAAGGTATCGTATCGTTCCAGAAAACGGTCATGCTGGGTTTCAGCCAGGAGCACTCCATCAGTCATAACTTTTACCTGGGAGCCGGCTTCACTGCGGTCACTGAAGCGAATCTGATAACCGACTTGTTGTCCCAGATTAACGTTCAGCTCTTCTGCCAGCCGCGCTGCAACCGTACGAACAGCGACCCTGCGGGGCTGGGTATGGCCAATGGTCCCGTAGATACCCCGTCCCATATCCAGGCAAATTTTAGGAATCTGGGTCGTTTTACCTGATCCTGTTTCTCCTGCAAGGATGATAACCTGATGATCAACAAGGGCTTTTTTAATGTCATCAACGCGATCACTAACCGGTAGAAGGTCCGGATAGTCGACTGCAGGGGTATTTTTTTTACGCTGATCAGCCAAGGCGACGGATTTACCCAGGCGTGTATCTAAATCTTTTGACCCGCCATGCTGCTGCCACTGCCGATTCAACCTGAAACGGTCGCGAATCATACAATTCGATAAAGTCCGCTGAAAAGCTGATGGATTCTGTTTCACCTGTACTGCTCACGGTACATTAATCACAATAGATCGGCGCTTTAAGCAGCCTGACAGCACTGCCTGAATATGGCTACTTAGACAGGAAATTCATACCTTCTTCAATACCACGTATAGTCAGCGGGAACATCTGGTCTTCAATGAGCTTCTTGGTCAGTCCCACGGAGGTCGAGTACTCCCAGGTATCATGGGGTGTCGGATTGATCCAGATAACCTTATCGAAATTATCCAGTACCCGCTGCAACCAGATGGCCCCAGCTTCTTCATTCCAATGTTCAACGCTGCCGCCAGAATGAGTGATTTCATAGGGGGCCATGGTCGCATCACCAACAAATATCACCTTATAGTCGTGACCATACTTGTGCAAAATATCATGAGTATCGATGCGCTCATTCATGCGCCTTCGATGTTCTTTCCAAACGCCATCATAGATAAAATTATGAAAATAATAAGTCTCAAGATGCTTGAATTCAGATCTGGCTGCAGAAAATAATTCCTCACAGACTCGTACGTGCGAATCCATGGATCCACCATTATCCAAAAACAGCAGGACTTTCACGGTATTTTTGCGTTCAGGTCGCATGATAATGTCCAGCAAGCCACCATTCTTTGCAGTCTTGGCTATGGTCGTGTTGATATCGAACTCGTCTTCCGCCCCTGTACGAGCAAGCTTTCTCAGGCGGCGCATGGATATCTTCATGCCTCGTGTGCCTAACTCAACATTATCATCGTAACCCTTGTAATCACGCTTATCCCACTGACGACGGCCACGACGTTTTTTACCTCTTTTGTCATCGCCTTCCTTGCCACGACCATTCTTACCCTTACCTTCCTGGTCTTTTTTATCGCCCTCGCCTCTGGCAGCCTTTTCAACCTCTTCTTTAAAGGCTTCAATCAACTTCTCCAGGCCACCTAACGATTCGATCTTCTCCAGTTCTTCCTTGGAGAGAGACTTTTCAAATTCTCGACGCAGGTACTCGTCCGGGATAAGCGATGATAACAGGCTGGCAAGATCCTCCAGGCCCTTGAAATAAGCACTGAATGCTCTATCGAACTTATCGAAATGCCGTTCGTCTTTGACCAGAGTCATGCGACTTAGATAATAAAAATCATCGATATCCGCATACACCAGCCTGGCCTTGAGGACCTCTATCAGTTGGAGTAACTCCGTTATCGATACAGGAATCCTGGTCTTTTTCAATTCCATAAAAAAGTTTATCAGCATTCTAGCGACTTCCTTACTTGCTTAACTTGCTTAGCTTTATCCATATTCATCTGACCGTACTTCAAATTCCGGCCACTCGACCATGATCCATGAGGCATGTATAAAAAGGCTATCTAGCCTGGCCCCCCGGAACTGTTACCGCTGGCCTGACGACGATTCATAAACGCCAATCGTTCGAGCAATTGGACATCCTGTTCATTCTTAACCAAAGCGCCATACAGAGGTGGAATCGCCTTGGAAGTGTCCCTATTGGTGAGTATTTCCTCAGGAATATCATCAGCCATCAGTAATTTCAGCCAATCAATCAATTCTGAAGTTGAAGGCTTTTTCTTCAATCCTGGCACCTTGCGCACATCAAAGAAAATTTCCATGGCTTCCTTAACAAGATCCTTCTTAATGTCCGGATAATGCACATCGACAATGGCCTGCATGGTTTCACGATCAGGGAACTGGATGTAATGGAAAAAACAGCGCCGTAAAAACGCATCCGGCAATTCTTTTTCGTTATTCGATGTAATCACAACAATGGGTCGCACCTTGGCCTTAACAACCTCACCGGTTTCATAGACAAAAAACTCCATCTTGTCGAGTTCTTGTAATAAATCGTTAGGGAACTCAATATCTGCCTTATCGATTTCATCGATCAGCAGAACCACCTTGGCATCGGCGTCAAACGCATCCCAGAGCTTACCTCTCTCAATATAATTACCTATATCATGCACTTTGTCGTCGCCAAGCTGCGAATCCCTTAACCTTGATACAGCATCATACTCATACAGGCCCTGCTGCGCTTTAGTCGTTGATTTGATATGCCAGGGTATGATCGGTAATCCAAGCGAGGCTGCGATTTCCTCCGCCAGCATGGTTTTACCTGTTCCCGGTTCTCCTTTTATCAATAGCGGGCGTTCTAATGTGACCGCTGCGTTCACTGCCATTTGTAACTCTTCGGTAGCAATGTAGGTGCTCGTGCTTGCAAATTTCATAGGGCTGCTTCTTTCCTGATGTTGTGAATATAATTCTTTCTCGGGGGGTACTTTAATTTGACTGGTGATGCATAGCAAGCACTCAACAATTCTGAGTCGTTTACAGGAATCCACTCAAAGATGGTCTGCACAACAGATATCAGCGGGATCGTTTAGCCTTCCGAAATGACCAAAAACTGAGGAAAATCAGCATGAAAGTAAAAGATGCCAGCAACGCCAGAGCACCTGCCAGGCTACTCCCAGACTCATTTAAAATCAGGTCCATCATCAGAACCACAAATGCAGGGGCATAAAAGCCAGGGTAGTCAGCCAGGATCCAAGGCGTGAAGGTCACCACCAGATAGGTTCCCCTGATCAGCCCACGCCAGGCTGAGCTAGCTTTTGAGGACAGCTTCCAGACCACAATGGCCATGAGAAAACCAGCAGTCAGATAGACTAACCAGGCTAGTAAATAATCATGCATCCCTGCACATGCCTACTGCTCGACCCAATGAATAATTTTCTCTTCAAAATCGTCGGGGTGAACATGGGATTCTGAAATACACTTGCCATTAACGGATATATTCGCTTCATGAACTGTATTCATACTTCCAGAGACCAGTGGATGCCACCAGAATAACTCTTTCCCTTCATGTAACAAGCGGTAGGCACAGGTATCGGGTAACCAGGCATATTCTTCCATATGTGCGGGCGTTAGTACCACACAATTAGGCACCAGGTCATGACGCTGGGGATAATGTTCACACTGACAGCTATCCTGATCCAGATACTGGCACGCCACGCTGGTGTAATAGACCTTTTCTGTATCGACGTCCTGTAATTTGTGCAGGCAGCAGCGCGCACAACCATCGCAGAGGGATTCCCACTCATCTTGCGACATCTCACTCAGCGTTTTTTCTTTCCAGAAGCTCATGTTAGTGTGCTCGTCGCCTTTGGCTGAACAGTTTCAACCATTACAGCCCTATTAAAACGCCAGCTGTTGTTCCTCACTGGCCCTTTGCCGTTGAAATTCAAGCAGCCTGTTAAAAATAAACCTATGACCTGTTCCCTATGACGATAGGCCTATTCAACTGCCGCTTCCCGCTATTTGCTCTCTGCTATTGGCTATCTGCAGGTCACTTGTGATCGCTCTACCTCTTTATAAAGAAATTATTGGACGGCCTCGAGCAATGTGCGCCCAATCACCTCCTCGCGCCAACCCTTCATGAACTCAGGTAATTCAGCAGCGCCTCGTCTTGCCGTTCGCAACAAACTCTCCAGGTCGCGTCGCCGAGATAGCAATTCCGGCGAAATACCCAGCTCCGTAGCCCTGTTATCGACCGTTTTCTTCAAAAACTTTAGCTTCTTTTTATCGATGGGTTCCGAATCGGCATGAATACTAAGCGGTAAATCAGGTTCAGGCCTGTTTTTGCTCTGCTGCATCACATCCAGAATGTGCGACCCATAGCGCCGTAATTGACCTGACGATAAGTCAGATTGCTCCCTGAGCTTCTGGATTGAGTCCAGGCCAAGCTTAACTATTACTAACAACTGCTTGGGGTCGACGATACGGTTACGCGGTATATTTTCAGACCGAGCCAGTCTTTCCCGCCAGGCGTAAAGAAATTGCAGCGCACCCAATTGGCGACGATTCAGGACATGCAATCCTTTGCCTTTCAAATAGCTGTCTGCCGGGTCGATTGCTGTCGGCAACAGGTCATTCAACTTTGCTGATTCCTCAAGCACCCATTTTGCCCGGTCCAATTGCTCCAGCTGACGCAACTGATCGAAATAGACTTGGTAAAGATAAACGACATCCAAAGCCGCATATTGTAACTGGGAAGCAGACAACGGACGCCGCAGCCAGTCTGACCGGGTTTCTTCCTTGGGAACGTCTATATTCAAGTAATGGGCAACGAGTTTTTGATAACTCAATGAGAACCCAATTCCCAATATCGCAGCCGCAATCTGGGTATCAAACACTGGCGATGGCGTCACTCCCAGGGAATACTGGAAAACCTCCATATCTTCGGACCCGGCATGCACCACTTTTAACAAATCTGGCCGAATTAGTAGTTCACTCAATGGATCAAGGTTACTAATCGCAACTGGGTCTATCAGAAAACAATGCTTATCCGTGGCAAGTTGCACCAATCCGACCATCGGATAGTAGGTGTTAAAGCGAGCGAACTCTGTATCCAGGGCGACCACTGACACATCCGCGCAACTGATCGCGACCTGTTCCAGGTCAGCATTAGTACTAATGTAAATCGGTTCCATCAAATAGTTTTCCTACCCTGTAGAGCATGAGTCAGTGTGCCGCCATCGACGTACTCAAGCTCACCACCGATAGGAATACCGTGCGCTATCCTGCTCACCGTAACATCGCCTGCCTTCAATAACTCGCCCAGATAGTGGGCTGTCGCTTCGCCTTCTACGGTCGAACTCATAGCCAGAATAACCTCAACTACCTGTTGTGAACTTCTTGTCAACAAAGCATCTGCTCCTATTTCATCAGGACCTATACCATCAATCGGAGAAAGATTACCCATGGTCACGAAGTATTTGCCCCGAAAACTACCCGACTGCTCTATAGCCAGAACATCCGCCGGGCTCTCAACCACGCACAATAAAGTATCATCGCGGCTCGCCGAGCTACATATCGTGCAAATTTCATCTTCACTGAAATTATGGCACTGCTGACAATGATCCACCCTCTGCATAGCCTCAACCATAGTGCTGGCAAGTTTTTTACCACCTTCCCGGTCTCTTTCCAGTAGATGCCACACCATCCTTTGGGCCGACTTGGGACCAATACCCGGCAGGCAACGGAAAGCTTCGGTTAACTGATCAATCAGTGAATGGCTCAACTCCCACCGCTCCTCTGGTTCATATCCGGTTGACTCAGCTATTGCCCAAAAGGGAATTTAAATCCTGGAGGTAAAGGTATCCCAGAGGTCATTTCTGACATCTTATCTTTCTGATTGGCCTCTACTCGACGCACTGCATCATTCATTGCCGCCGCTATTAAGTCTTCTAATAAGGTTTTTTCTTCGGTCAGCAGGCCAGGATCAATATCAACCTGACGGACATCATAGCGCCCGGTCATGGTCACCTTCACCAACCCTGCACCGGATTCACCTACCACTTCAGTGTTTGCAACGTCACTCTGCATTTTCTGAAATTTTTCCTGCATTTGCTGGGCCTGTTTCATCAGCCCATCCAATCCTTCCTTCATCATTATTTCCCCTGGTCGCCCTGCTTACTGATTGGCGAGATAGTACCTTGCACTACTCGAGCGCCAAACCCAGCTATTAACGACTTAACATTGTCATCACTCTCAATTTCCAACACTGCTTCCTGCATCATCTGTAATTTAAGTTGTTCAGCAATCATGGCCGGCGTGGGTCCTGGCAACTCGCCGATCTCGATGCTTAAATCGATCACTCTGTCATAGGCTTTAGCCAGCGCCTCAGCAATTCGCGCAATCTGGGTCTCATTACAGAGGCTGGAATGTCCAGCATCTAATATCAACAGTATCTTATCGCCTTCAAAATGCTTTAGATAACAGTTCGATGCAAGCGTCAGGGTGATGCCATTAAGGCCTAGTTTAGCCAGCAGGTTCGGCCAGTTCTCGGCCTCATCACCAGCGATAACCGGTTGCTCTTGCACGCCGGGATCGGTTGCTTCTGTCACGTCCGGTTGCGCTTGCACGCCGGGATCGGTTGCTTCTGTCACGTCCGGTTGCGCTTGCACGCCGGGGTCGGTTGCTTCTGTCACGTCCGGTTGCGCTTGCAAAACCGCCTTGGTTTCCGCCACCTCCGCCGGTTCTGAAAGCGCGACCACCCGCCGAGGCGTATCTATCGGCTCTTTCGAGCTACCTGCATCCGCCGAAACAGTGTCATCAGCCTGCGTCGATGCCGATGCTAATAATCCTGCTAACTTGCCTGGCGTGGCTTGCTGTGGTGAATCATTAACCACCTGGTCAACTTTTGGTTGGGCAACTTCCGGAGGTTTCCTGACGCTGGCCGATTGAGCCTCCCCATTCAACTTATCAAGCAGGCCTGATAATGGGGTTGCAGTCGTTGCAGGTTGTGTTTTTACTACTTGTCCAGGGACTGCAGCATCGGGTCCTGGATCAGAGCTGACTTGTTTTGGTGTACCCGAACCGTTGAGATCAAACGCCAACATACGAATCAACACCATTTCAAAACCAATTTGAGGGTCAGGCGCCAGCGGCAAATCCCGCTTTCCGATCAAGCCGATCTGGTAAAACAGTTGCACTTCTTCCTTACTGACCTGGCCAGCCAAGCGTTCCAACTGCTCTCTATCACCAAAACTGTTATCTATCCCTTCCGGAATGACCTGGGCAATGGCCAGCCGATGTAACACCGCCAGTAACTCATTGAGAAGAGCCATGAAGTCAGGGGCAAAGGCGGCAATATCCTGTACTTGCTGATGCAGCCCAGGGCCATCTCTAGTACTCAAGGCCTGCAACAGGCCAAATACCTCACCTCTATCCACTGTCCCTAACATGGCTGAAACCGCCGCTTCACTGAGATTGCCCTCACTGAAAGCAATGGCCTGGTCAGTCAAACTAAGCGCATCTCGCATACTGCCATCCGCAGCTCGACCCAACTGCCATAAGGCCGCTTCTTCAGCTTCAATCTGCTCAGCCTCCAGGACCTGCCGGAGATGATTAACAACCCGCTCAGGCGTCATATTCTTAAGATTAAACTGTAGGCACCTGGACAGCACCGTTATCGGTAACTTCTTTGGGTCTGTGGTGGCGAACAAAAACTTAACATGCTCTGGTGGTTCTTCCAGAGTTTTCAGCATGGCATTAAAACTACTCTTGGAAAGCATGTGCACTTCATCGATCAGGTACACCTTATAACGACACGAGCTAGGCATGTACTGAACGTTATCCAGCAATTCACGCATATCATCTACGCCCGTTCGCGAAGCCGCATCGATCTCGATCAAGTCAACGCTGCGCCCATGGCTTATCTCCATGCAGGAAGCACACTCATTACAGGGCGTTGAAGTAACGCCGCCCTCACAGTTAAGACACTTGGCAAAAATACGCGCAATCGTAGTTTTACCCACACCCCGAGTGCCGGTGAACAGATAGGCATGGTGGAGACGATTATTATCCAGCGCATTAACCAACGCCTGCAGCACATGCGTCTGCCCTTCCAGGGCCTGAAAGTTCCCGGGACGATATTTTCTTGCTAATACTTGATATGACATAAGCACTTCCGAAGAGCCCTAATTGTAGCCTATCCAACCGGAAAGGGGCGAGCCTGAGTTAAACAAACCGGTATTTCTATCATAACTAGACTGCCATCAAACCCATGATAATGACTTTACCTGGCATAAGCAGGCGGGTACATTGTCCGCACTAACACTGGAGGGGTGGGTCATGCTTGCTATTGGACATCGGGGCGCCTGTGGTTACCAGCCGGAGAATACCCTGGCTTCTTTTCGCCATGCAGCCAAGCTTGGCTGCCCCTGGATAGAGCTGGATGTCTATTTCGTGCAAGGCCGACTGATCGTGATTCACGATGACGACTTGACCAGAACCACCAATGGTACCGGCCTGGTCATGGACTCCAGCTTTGACTACCTGCGCTCGCTTGATGCGGGTCACGGCGAACAAATTCCCACCCTGCAGGAAGTACTTGATGTCGTCGATACCTGCATGAATATCAACGTTGAATTAAAGGGGCCTGGCACCGCCGAGCCTGTGTCTGAGCTGCTGACCACTGTCTGTCAGCATAACTGGCACAGCGACCAGTTCCTTATTTCTTCGTTTAAACATGATGAACTGGCCCGGGCAGACAGCGCCTTCCGGCGTGGTGCCTTGTTTGGCAGGCCTTCAGACGACATGATAATGCGTTCAAAGCAGTTAGGTGCCTACTCCTTAAATATCTCCTTGCGCCTAGTGGACCCTGATTTAATTAACCTCGCTCATCAGGCGGGACTCCAGATTTATGTCTATACCGTTAATGAACCCCAAGATATTGAGCAACTCAGAAGCTGGGGAGTCGATGGTGTATTCAGCGATTTCCCCGATCGCGTTATGGATAACCAAAAAAAATGAACTCTGTGCGGTTAGTCTCTGCACAAGCAGAACAGGCTGGTCTAATCAAGATGATGATGCAGCGCTATCTAGCTGAATTTGCTGAATTTACTGATGTGGAAACCACCGTAGACGGCCAGTTTATCTATCTCTATTTCGATCACTACTGGCAGTCCACCGACCGATATCCCTATATTATCTTCTTCCAGGATCAAATAGTCGGTTTTTGTCTGGTCCGCGATGACCAGGATCCGGTCAAGGGATTGAGGTATAAGGAACTAGCCGAGTTCTTTATCGAAGAACCCTACCGCAGGCAGGGTATCGGTGAAGCTGCTTTTAGCCAACTTATTAACCTCCAACCCGATGTTTGGCGCGTTTCTGTATTGGAGGCCAACCGGGTTGGCAGGGATTTCTGGAATAAGGTGCTAGCGCCATTAGCGGGCATCAGCAAAGAAGTTCAATTCCCTGCTGACCAAAAAAGCAACATTAGAAGCCTCGAGCATGTCTACTGGCTGAAACCCGTTGCAGAGCCTCAACCAGGCTAACATGGCATATAAAACCGTTTTCCTGGTCAAGCGGTTTGGGATCAAATCCAGCCGCGGTGACGGATAGTGCCCTTAATTCAACACCTGATCTTCAATAGCCAAAATCAAACAATCCCTCGCCTGTTAAAAGGCCTTACAGTTTTTTCAGTTCCTGTTTTAATTCCAGTTCCGGGTCTGTAACAATTTTTTCAAGGGTTTCCAGTCGAGCCTGCATCTGCATCAACTCGCCTCTCAACTCGTTAGCAACTTCGATAAAATCCTGCAGTTGCCCTTCCAGTTCCTGGGCTCCCTTACTCTTGGATGTACGCATGATCTTGACAATTCCATCCATCAATATAGCAGTGACCCCACAAACACCGAGGAAGGTCCATAAACTCCAACTCATGTAAAACTCCTGATTAAAATATGGTTAAAATCATTTTGCTGACTGGATCGATTATAGCAGTTTGATCAGCCACTTATTCTTTTGTGTCCATTTCCTGGAACGCCCGATTTAGCTCAAAACGTGGTGATGTAACGAACGCCTCTATAGTACGCAGACGCTCCTCATTAGCACTGAATAACTGTTTGACTCGCCGTAATGTATGCGTGTGATTCAACGGTTTGTTTGTATCAGCCGCGTTTTCCTCTCTACTCGACTCTCCTCTAACTGAGACCGAAGGATCCGGATAGGCATCGATGACCTGCTTGTAAAACGGTTTATCATCGAGAATGAAATACAGTATCCAATAAGATGTAAATGTCACCGTTGGAATCAGGAACAGCCCAATCAATGCCACGACTCTGACCTTCCAGACCTCCTTATCCAGATAACCCGCTATACCCGCACAGATTCCAGCTATCTTCTTTTGTGACCTGTCACGATAAAGATGGCCTGGCCTCCTGCGCAGTCCGCGGGATTTTCGCCTGCTACCAGATGCTGAGCCTCGTTTGCTATACCGCTGTTTACCTCGCCGCTTCAACACTTCCACGGTCTCGGCATCAACCAACCCGTCATCCTGACTGAATTCTGAATGGTCAGCGGGGTCGCTGGCTTGCTCAAAGCGATTATAAGTCTGCGAACCATCATTCCTGTGCCATCTCGATGCCTTGCGCCTTCGCCCATAAGATCGCCTGCGTTTTTCTGCATCGAGCCAGTCCTGCATACGCATGATAAAGCCACCAAAAAAATCATCTACCCTATCTTCAAAATTGGGGTGAAGGTTTTCCTGCCGGCGCTGGCGATCATCCGCCCTGCTATATCGGTTAGCGCGCTGCCTGTGCTTTGCTGACGATGCTTTAATAACCATAGTGGTAAGACTCTAACTGTTCCGGGCCGCTCTGCTCTTGGTTTTTATGTTCTACTATGACAAATCGGTTCACAACAGGTGTTCTTTCATTGCCGCTATAGTCAACTTCACTGCCAGCGTTATCTTTGCCGCCACTGGGGATGCTCTGCATCCAGGATTGATTCCAGTGACTTGATACGTTGCGCCATCTTATTAGCCGTTTCCATCATCTCTTCCAGATCAGCCTGCTCATCCGTGCTCAGACCATGCACCTGCTTTGTTTTGTACCGATAATGCATCCAGACCCACATGGGGACGACCACGGTGATAAATACGATAGTTATAATAAAAGTGGCTTCAACAATATCCATGTCTTCCTCAATTCTGGCTCGATCGGCTACCCAGCTATTTTCCTAATCCTTGGCCTGGGTTTCGTCAAGCTGGCCCATCTTGGCCTTTAGTTCGGCAAGATCGGCAGTGACCTGCTCATCGCGTTCCAATTCTTCGATCTCATCGGACAGGCTCTTCTGGCCAAGTTCAAATGCCTCTACTTCACCTTCCAGATCATCTATTCTTCTTTCAAATCGATCAAACTTGGTCAATGCTTCGTCTATGTTAACCGTATGTAGTTGCCGCTTCACGCCCATCCGAGACTTGGCTGTATCACCTCGTAAGATTAACGCTTTCTGCCTCTGTTTTGCATCCTTGAGTTTCTGCTGTAACTGACCTACATCACCACTGAGTTTTTCGAGACTGTCGCTGACCTGCTGCAATTCGCCCTGCAGCATCATTGATGCTTCCTCACAATTACGCTTTTCTTTCAATGCGGCTCTTGCCAGGTCTTCACGCTGCTTGGAAATAGCGACTTCGGCTTTCCTTTCCCACTCATCGATTTCACTGCCCCAGCGGGCTGATTTTCGCTCCAATTCCTTTTTATCTGCGATCAGCTTTGCCGACTGGGTCCTGACTTCTACCAATGTTTCTTCCATTTCCTGGATAATTAATCTGACCATTTTTTCTGGGTCTTCGGCTTTATCCAAAATAGCATTTATATTGGCATTAATAATATCTGTAAATCGTGAAAATATACCCATTATGTCTCTCCTGTTACTGCCACTTCAAAAACCTGTATCAATCGCGGAAGTTTTGCTGCTGTGTTTAACCAATTTATCCCGCACTCGTATTTTAGTCTTGACGACCCTGCCACCCCTGCCGGACAACCACCCCAGCAAAAACGCTGCCTTCACTGACTACTGGTACACAAACCATGCCAGTTTTTTACTTGACGGTAACCTACTGATTTTTATGAATATTCGTTTTATCTAAGAGAAATATTTAGAACCTCGCATGGATATTGCGAAATAATTGGCGAATTTAACTAACAAATGAGCCAAAATGACCAATATCAGCGAAATTAAGAGAAACCATGCAGCAAGAAACCAGCCTAAACGATCGTTTGCTCGGCGAGTCACCGGAATTTCTGGAAGTACTGGATTGGGTTTCAAAAATAGCCCCCCTGGACAAACCGGTGCTGGTAGTGGGTGAACGAGGCACAGGAAAAGAACTAATTGCCGCCCGGATTCACTATCTGTCCCAGCGTTGGGATCAGGAGTTTATCAAATTAAACTGTGCCGCCATCAACGATACGCTGCTTGAAACTGAATTATTTGGCCACGAAGCAGGCGCCTTTACCGGCGCACAGAAGCGCCACAGCGGCCGATTTGAACGAGCCCATGGTGGCACCCTATTCCTCGATGAACTTGCTACTACCTCATCCATGGTCCAGGAAAAACTGCTCAGAGTTATCGAGTATGGGGAATACGAAAGAGTCGGCGGCAATAAGATGATGACGGCTGATGTCCGATTGATCGCCGCCACCAATCTTGATCTTCCTGGCCTGGCGATGGCAGGCAAGTTCAGGGAAGATCTTCTCGACCGACTCGCCTTCGACGTCATCACCCTACCACCATTACGCGCCAGGCAAGAAGACATTCTGCTGCTGGCTGAGCACTTCGGCGTGCGTATGGCAACCGAACTGGAGCTGGACTATTTCCCTGGATTGACTAACAGCGCTGTCGACACGCTACTAAACCATGCGTGGCCTGGTAACGTCAGAGAACTTAAAAATGCCATTGAGAGAAGCCTGTACCGGCATGAACAGCCAAGCCGTCCCATCGATGAGATCATCCTGGACCCGTTTGGCTCGCCGTACCGGCCTAAAAGCCCGGCAATGCCAGGTGTCCCCATTGAAACAGCGCAAGCAAGCCCTGATATTGAGAAAATCGAACCCCAATTCCCGGTTGATTTCCGTCAACAGGTTCAGGATTTCGAAATAAAACAGATTAAAGCGGCCTTGAAACAGGCGCAATACAACCAGAAGAAAGCGGCCGATGCACTTGGGGTCACCTACCACCAGTTGCGAGGTTACCTTAAGAAGTACGAGCTGCTATAACAAGCCTTGAAGGTATCTGCTTAACCAGCAGACAGGCTACTATTCGCCTATAAACTGCGGCGGCCGTTTAGCAATGATCGCGTCGACGGCTTCAGCATGATCCCTGGTCTTATGGGCCACTGCCTGAAGGGAAGCTGAGGCCTCCAATAGACTTGCCAAACTGGCATGGTTGCTCTCTTTCAAAAGTCTTTTGGTCATACGTAATGCATGCGGGGGATTAGCGGCTACTCGCTGCGCCAACTTCATGGCTGCTGCAAGTAAGTCATCGGCGGCGACCACTTCTGATACCATGCCCCATGCCAGCGCTGTCTCTGCATTCACAGGCTCTCCTGTATAAGACATCTCGTTCGCACGGGCCTGGCCAATAACCCGTGGCAGGAACCAGGCGCCACCATCACCTGGAATCAGCCCTACCTTTACAAAACTTTCCGCAAAAAACGCTTTTTCCGACGCTATGCGCATATCACACATCATGGCAAGATCGCAGCCTGCACCAATAGCAGCGCCATTAACCGCTGCAATAATGGGCACTTCGAGCGCATCCAGGGCCAACGGGATACGCTGAATTCCGCGCCGATAACCATCGCGAATTTCCGTTGCACTGCCGGCAAACATACCTGTTTTATCTTGCATATCCTTAACATTACCACCACTACTGAATGCTGAACCCGCTCCGGTAAGCACCACCACGCGCACACCCTGGTCGGCGTTGATATCAGCACAGATCTCAACAATAGCATCTACCATAATATCTTCGGAGATGGCATTCCGGGTTTCGTGTTTATTCAGGGTTATGATGGCCACATGGCCCTGTTTTTCGAACAGAACAGGCTTTGACATATTGATCTCGTTAGCGGGTTTTTCGGCACGGTATCACTTTCCAAACAATGTTACCATCTCCTCATGCCAGTTATAGTCTCGATCATCAGCCTTGTATTAATCCTAGCGCCAGCTGTGACAACTGCTGATGAGAGCCAGGCCCTGCTATTTACAAAAATTTCAGAAAGGCTCAGCTTAATGAAGGCCGTGGCCGCAGACAAATGGCTAACGGGTAAGGCTATTGAAGACAAAAACCGGGAAGCAACAGTATTGCAACAAAGTAGCTACACCGGACTCAAATCAGGGATTACTGTTGCCAGCAATGAGGGGTTTTACAGCGCTCAGATCAGTGCTGCTAAATCGATTCAACACTATTGGTTCAACTACTGGCGTGGTCATACTGCGCCACTGCAGGCAGACAGCCTGGTGGATGTGATCAGACCTAAGCTGATCGCGCTGGGCGATGACATAGTGGGACTACTGAAAACACCGGTAACTGAACAACACAGAGGCCAATTTTTAAAGCTTACGGCGATCGAGGGCCTGACAAGGCCGTCCCAGGAAGCTATCTTTGACCATTTATTAGCGCTGCAGTATTACCCTGACAGGCTCTCTCAGGTGCTTGATTCCGGGATACTACGGGTAGGATCCACAGGTGATTATGCGCCCTTTTCAGAGTCCCTGTTACCCGGCCAGTACAACGGTATCGACATTGATCTCGCAGAGAACCTTGCTGAATCGCTGGGAGTGACAGTCAAGCTGGTCTCGACCAGTTGGCCCAGCCTGATAACCGACCTGTCGAACAATCAATTCGACATCGCCATGAGCGGCATTTCCCGGACGCTGAAAAGGCAACAACACGGCTTCTTCAGCAAGGCCTACCACATCGGTGGAAAAACTCCGATCATCCGCTGCACGGATCGCAGGCGGCTGCAGTCCCTTCATGATATCGACCAGGCAGGTAACCGAGTTATCGTCAACCCTGGCGGCACCAATGAACTGTACCTCGATGCCAATATAAAACAGGCCGAAAAGGTTCTGTTTGCCGACAACCGGGCAATATTTAGAGAGCTGATCCAAGGACGTGCCGATGTGATGATTACGGATGCTATCGAGGTCACATTACAATCAAACAAACACCCTACACTTTGCCCCGCCATGCCGGGCGAAACTCTGACCTATCAGGAAAAAGCCGTTCTCATGCAGCAGGATTTATTCCTGCTGAATTACATTAACCTCTGGCTGGACCTGCGCAGGGCTGATGGCACGATGCAGGGTATTTTTGATAAACACCTGAACCCAGGAGGAGCCACCTGACAGGACCAAGAGGTTTCAAGCGCTCTCAGCTTGGTACTCTGGCACAGGTAAACCCTGCAGAAATGCCGAGAGCATGGCATTAACCGAATCCGGCGCATCCTGTTGCACCCAGTGAGAAATACCGGGCAGGTATCGGATTGTCAGGTCTGAAACCTGGGCGTCGGTACCGTAGGTTGTCTCAACCCCCAGGGCTGTATCAGCCTCACCCCAGACCATCAGGGTAGGCACGCTGATAACAGGATATCCCAGGCGCCTCTGTCGGGCTGCACCACCGCCACGGACCAGCGCCCGGTAATAATTCAGCATGGCGGTTAAATTCTTCGGCCGCGATGCATTTTCATTGTAGAAATCAATGACATCAGGGGGGAAATTTTCCGGATGCGTGGCTGACTCCGAAATCATCCGTCCCAAACCATCTTTATTCTGCGCCATCAACCATTCAGGCAACCAAGGCAACTGGAAAAAGAATATATACCAGGACTTCTTAAGCTGTGCCCAGCCGTCAGCCAGTGCTGCTGATGCCGGCACAGGGTGAGGCACATTACAGATAATCAGTTTCTTCACCTGTTCGGGCTGCCTCATGACAAAATGCCAGGCAATGACGGCACCCCAATCATGTGCAATCAAAATTACTTCCCTGCAACCCGATACCTCGATCAAGGATGCGACATCCTCCATCAACACTTCCAGAGAGTAGGCCTGAAGTTCACTGGGGGTATCGCTATTGCCATAACCACGCAGGTTAGGTGCCCACACTTTATAGCCGAGCTCAGCCAGCATTGGCATTTGAAAACGCCAGGACACACTATGCTCAGGGAAACCATGCAGACACAGCGCCAGACAGTCACCGTCACCGCAGGTATCGACCTCAAAATTGATCCCATTTGCCTGTACTACCATGGTTTCAATACGGCTATCGAATAAATCACCTGATCTCAATGGAGCTCCTTGAGCAAACTGTGAGTTAAGCATACACTTTTATGCTGGATAGCTATGAATAATTGTCAGGTCTAACAAAAGCTATGGAAATTGAACGCATCGGCAGTATCAAAAATGCCCTCGGCGAAGGCCCGCTATGGGATCATCAGCAACAGCGACTTTTCTGGGTCGATTCTCTTAAGGGCTGTATCTATTGCCTTGACCAAACAGAAGAGGTAACCCACTGGCAGCTGCCCCAAATGATCGGCAGCCTGGCCGTGGTGACTGAACACACGCTTTTGGTCGCATTACAAAACGGCCTGCACTTTTTTAATCTCCAGTCCAATGCTCTCACCTTAATTAGCGATCCAGAATCAGAACAACCTGCGACCCGGTTCAACGATGGCAAAACCGACCGCTTCGGTAATTTTATCGCCGGCACCATGGGAATTACTATCCGTGACAGAGCGCTCGGGGCCCTTTATCGGCTACACCCTGACCTCAGCCTGGATATCCTTGAACCGGATGTCATCGTTGCCAACGGCCCCTGCTTCAGCCCTGATGGACATACCCTGTACTTTAATGATGGCCGGCGGCGTATTCTGGCCTATGATTACTCTCCCACAGGGCCTCTAAAGAACAAAAGGCAGCTTTTTGATGGTAATAGTCATCAAACTAGTTCTGATGGTGCCACGGTGGATACCGAAGGCAACATCTGGACTGCATTGACGGGTTCAGGCGAAATCGGTTGCCTATCCACCCAAGGCAAATTAAAGAATCGAATCAAAATGCCGATACCTTTACCTAGCTCCGTTATGTTTGCTGGCCCGAACCTGGACGAGTTGTACGTTACCTCGATCAGCGATTCAGGTAACCGGCGTAACGAAGAATATGACTCTGGCGGTCTTTTCAGAATTAAAGGCCTGGATGCGGCCGGCCTGGTAGAGACCCCGTTTAGTCAAGATTGAGAAGCCAGTTTTAGAAGGATAAGATCATAGTCACCGGAGATGAAACGGCTACAGCTTACCTGCCAACACGGCAAGACAAGCAAAATGCACTGTTCAGGGCCGGTTACCCTGGATGGAGTGACAGGAAAATGAGCGAGAATACACAGGAAATCATT
>JABIZD010000096.1 GCA_018666555.1 Gammaproteobacteria bacterium | reverse complement strand
TCAATGTCGCTGATGGTCTCGCCAGCGCGGACCCAATCATCCATTGTTGACATAGGCACAAGACTAACGGATTCAATGCCATTAAGGCTCGCTAACATGGCTGAGTAATCGGTCCCCAGAAACGTTTCAATGTGGAATACGGCCTGGCTTTTTGATCGTATCAATATGTCCTTGACTTCGGTTTGCTTGTATCGAGTGTTCAATGGCACCAGGACGCACCCGGCTAGTTGACCGCCTAAAGCGATAACCTGCCAGATCGTTGAATTTGGCGCCCAAATAGAAAAGCGGGCTCCATGGCTGAATCCACTGGCAATAAAGGCTTTGGCAAGACTGCGCGCCTGTTGGTGCAGTTCATTGAAGGTGGTCACCTGATCGCCCTCAACTACCGCCGCTTTTTCTGACCAATGCTGCGCAGCCCAGGCTAATATGGCCGGAACGGTTTGCAAGGGGGAGCTGGGATCTAGCTGGTTTGGCATGTCAAAAAATATCTCGTGCCACGTTAACGAACTCGAATTTTCGGGTCAGCCGCACCATCGCGCAAGGTCTCAAGAAACTGACCCAATGGCGCAGGTGCAGCAACTTCAGGCTCGCTCTGGTCAGGTGGGTTCTGCCAAAAGTCTTGCCATGAAGGGAACAAGTCGTGAAAAGCGCCGCTGTAGGCTTCACGATCAGGCCAGCGCATTTTAAGGTCCCCGACTGGCGGTTGGTTCAGATCGGTCGCATACCAATAGCAGGGCAGCCTCCGCCGAAATAGCCACTGGTTATCAATGCGTTGGTAATTATCCCAGTAGAGCATCTGCATAATGACCCATTCGTCGCCCGTTTCGTGCTCGTTTTTTGAATAAACGACGCCATGAGCATGATTTATTCCGTCAAACTCTATGATATGGTTGCCAGTGTGATGCGAGGTCCCCGTAAACTGTAGCCGAAGCGTATCATCTAACCATCGTTTAAGATGCGCTCGGCCAGTGTGTTCGCGACTGACGCGTATATCCGGAGCAAACAGATTAACGTGAGCATCCAGGTCCCGCATATCCAGGGATAGCGAGTATTTAGCGACCAGTTGACGAATCTCTTCGGTTGATTCTAGTCGGTCCAGACGCTGTTCGATCGAATTATCGGGTTTAGAGAGAGACATAGTATTTTCCTATTACTCATTAAATGTTAATATAATCTGCGCATTATGAAAACTGCTGCCTAATAAATTATCGGATTGCGTTAAACAAGGCGGGAATAATCTCTTATGAATGTTCAGGAAAGTTCAACCAATTTTAGCGAGCACATTCCCGATGAGCTCGATCTGAAAATCATTGGATTGCTGCAAAGAGATGGCCGAATGTCCACCCAGGACATTGCAGTAACGCTTGATTCCACCTCGTCAACTATCCGCAAACGTATCCGTAAATTAGAAGAAACCGGCACCATGCGAGTGGTAGCGGTGACTGACTTTACGGCTGCGGGTTATGATGTGCTGCTGGCCATAGGGATTGAAGTCGAAAGCAGAGATGCCGAAGCAGTCGGTGTTGATTTGGCTGCGTTACCTGAGGTGTTTGCTGTGAACCTGACAACGGGCTCTTTTGATCTGGAGATCCTGGTAGGGGCTCGTTCTTTCAGCGAGTTGGCCATATTTCTGCACGAAGAAGTAGCCCAGATCCAAGGTATAGGGCGGTTATCCCCGGGGTTAACCGTCGAAGTCTATAAGTATCAATCAGAGATGGTGCCGAAATTGTGAGTAAGGGAGTCATAGACGATATCGATCGCCGGATACTCGAACACCTGTCCCAGGATGGCCGTAAGAGTAATCGGGAAATAGCTCAGGCCCTAGGCCTGGGAGAAGGAACCGTGCGGGGTCGAGTCAAGCGCATGCAGGAAAGTAATATTATTAAAATTATGGCCCTGACCAGTTTTACTGGACCTGAAACACCACAGTTGGCCTATATCGGCGTTCGTGCTGACCTGGCCCGGGTAGCTGACATCGCGAAAGTGATTGCAGAGATGAAGTTTGTCAGGTTTGTTGCATCCATGCTGGGTAGGTACGACTTGTTGGTTATTACACTGGTTCATGATGGTGGCGAACTAGTTCGCCTGGTGAATGAAGAGATTATGACGCTACCGGGTGTCCGCCACGCAGACACCACCCTGGCGGTTAAAGGCTTGAAGTATGATTACCGGTGGGGCCGCATCTTGCCGGAAGATGATCATGGCTAACGCTAGCTATACCTGCAGAATTGATCATGATAACCAGGCAGTTTGGCGTCTGCTCAGCGCATTTACTGAAATCCCCTGGATGATGGGGATGGAGGAGGTGACCGTTGGGGAACATCACGGCCATGTTGCCAGGTTTCTGCATATGCCCGGGATTGAACCGATCACCGAGTACCTCCTGAATATCGACGAGGGTAATCAAAGCCTGCAGTATA
>JABIZD010000036.1 GCA_018666555.1 Gammaproteobacteria bacterium | reverse complement strand
GGTTTTGGCCACAGTATAACTTCCTACCTCAGTTACGCTGATTTTACCGGGCCCCTCTGCTGGCATGATTAAACTCCTCGGGTAGGTTGCCATCAACCATAGGATCTAGGCAGGTGAAATACAACCCCGGTCGGGTTGCGTAGGTGATGAAGGCCGACTCGAGCAGTCCCATTTTAAGATTGTCAGCAAGGAAATACTACCGAACAGGCTGAGACAGGACGCTGGGCGCAGTAACCAGATTAAAATAGGCGGGCACTATTGTCGCCTTAGCACCAGGCTTGTTTAGAACGGGTCAGCTACCTGCCCCGCCCTGGGATATCTGTGTAAACATGGTTAAGCCTGATGTCTGTAATCGATGCTAGGCTGCGACACGAATCATTCTTTTGCCGCGATTATCACCTGCTAATAGACCGATCAATCCTCTCGGCGCATTTTCTAACCCATCGATAATATCTTCGACGACTTGTAGTTGCCCTTGCTTTGACCAGGTTGAGAGGTCATGACGGGCATCCCCGTCAAGATGACTGTAGTCTGAGACCAGGAACCCTTGCATATGCAATCGCTTCGTCACCAGTAATCCGGGGATTCCAAAAGGCCCCGGTCGTGGTTTGCCATCATACATGGACACCGCGCCACAACAGGAAATACGGCCGTGCAGATTCATGGCGAACAGGGCCGTTTGCAGAATATCACCGCCGGTATTATCGAAGTAGACATCGATACCATCAGTCGCTTGCTGGGCCAGTAAATCTCTCAGCGGGGCAGTGGTGTCTTTGTAATCAATGCAGGCGTCAAAACCTAACTGCTCAACCACCCAATCACATTTGGCAGCACCACCGGCGATACCAATCACTTTTGCCCCTTTAATCTTGCCTATCTGGCCTACCAGTGAGCCAACAGATCCGCCTGCGGCGGAAACCAGCAGGGTTTCACCCGCGTGGATAGTGGGAACGTTAATAAGGCCGTGGTAGGCAGTTAGACCGGCAACACCGAGCAGAGAAATCCCATGGCTCAGCGGACCATCATGGTGATGAGCCGCTGAAATCTGCGTGCCTGGGAGTGTTGCATATTCCTGCCAGCACAGATCACCTCCTACCAGGTCACCCGGAGCATATCGGTCATCGTTGGACTCCAGGACTTCACCTATGCCATAACTGGACATCACCTGACCGGTGCTCAGGGCACTGCGATAGGTCGCACCCTGCATCCAGGCTCGGTTAGCTGCATCCTGTGACAGGATCAGCGTGCGTATCAGCACCTCGCCTGGGCCAGGATTTTCGACAGGTACCTGATCTCGGGAAAAATGTTCTTCGGCCAATTTTCCTTTAGGGATTTCACTGAGCAGAATTCTAGTGTTATCGGTCATTGTTAAGCCCTCACCCTGCCAGATGGTCGCCGATTACTTTGTCGAACTTATCCTGTGCCGCTTCGATCAGTTTTGGCAAGTGATAGGTTGGGAAAAGATCGGCGCAGCCATCATAATCTCTGAGTAAAAGTTTGGTCAGATTGCTTTTATGGACTTCCGTGGTTCCATCCATGATGCCCATCTGGGGCGCCGACATCCACATTTCTCCGAGCGGCGTTTCATTAGACATACCGAGCGCACCATGAAGATGGATGGCACGATAGATGATGTCATGATTGACCTTCGCGGCGGTTATCTTGATGGAGGCGATTTCTTTGCGAATCTCCCGGGTATAGGCCTTGGTTTTGTCAATCAGCCAGGCCGTGTAGAGCACATGCAGGCGAAATTGCTTGAGCTGAATATAAGAGTCGGCTATATCCTGTTGAACCATTTGCAAGTCTGACAGCATGGTCCCTTTTGCTTTCCTGCTTAGGGCTCGCTCACACATCATGTCCAGGGCTTTGGTGCAAACGCCCACTGCGCGCATGGCGTGATGCACCCGACCGCCACTTAACCTGGTTTGCGATCCAACAAATCCAGCGCCTTCCTTGCCGAGCAGGTTCTCTGCGGGGACTCGGGCGTTATTGTAGCGGATGTAGGCATGACCCCCACCGCCTTCTACATTGTAATTTTCTTTGAGTGGCGTGCCGAAGGTATGAACATTACGAATAATTTCAACTCCCGGGGTGTCACGGTCGACTAAAAACATCGAGGCGCGTTCAAGAAGGTCTTTTTCTGGTGAGGTGATTGCCATGACGATCAGGAAATCAGCTGCAGCGCCATTCGAGGTAAACCATTTTTCACCGTTCAAAACCCATTCATCGCCATCGCGTACTGCTGAACAGACAAATTCGCCAGGTTCACCTGCATGCGGCTCGGTCATGGAATAAGCTGAATGTTTTTCACCGGAAAGCAGGGGTTCCATGTACTTCTTCTTCTGCTCTTCCGTGCCGTTATGGGCAATAAGTTCCATGTTGCCCGTATCCGGAGCCTGACAGCCAAAGAGGGTTGGACCCATTCGTGTGCGGCCGAGTTTTTCGTTGAGTAAGCATAGTTTTACCTGGCCATAGCCTGGGCCACCTAATTCTGGGCCGAGGTGAAAACCCCATAGGCCCTGATCCTTGACCTGTTGTTTCAGGCTCTCGATATGGGCTCGAATAGCAATCCAGCTGTCCTTATCAAGAGAATCGCCCTGCTTGGTCCTGGGTGCCCGCAGGAAATTGTCCAAGGGTTCGATTTCTTCCTTGGTAAATTTTTCAACCCAGTCTATTTGCGCCTGGAACTCTGGTTCTACATCAAAGTCGATTGCCATAATCTATCCTTTCTTTCAGTTAGTTCTTTCAGTTAGTTCTTTTAGTTAGTTCTTTTAGTTAGTTCTTTTAGTTAGTTAGTTAGTTAGTTAGTTCGTTTATTTGTTCAATGGGTTCTTCTAGTTTGTTAATTGTTAAGGGCATTGTGCAACTGTTAGGTGTTTCAGGTCCAGAGCTGCAAGCTCATATCATTGTAGTTGATGGCACTATACGTTGATCAAGCAGGTCGGTGACTTAGCCGCCTTGCATTCTGCGCAGTTCTTCCCAGCTCAGGTAGTTGGTGAAGTTATCATCGTCGAAAAACAGCACCGGGCCATTACTGATAAAAAGATATTCGGTGTCTTCTAGGGCGGTGGTTTCACCGTGCAGCATACCGTTAGGCTCGTAAACGTAATCGCCTGTATTCAGGACCCCGTCCCTTACCTGCAACTTGCCATTGAGAATAAAGGTGTGCGAACCGCTTAGATGCTTATGGGGCGCCGCTGTGTAACCTTTCAGCCATCGCAGCAGCACGGCCCAGGAGCCACTTTCTGAACCCGTATAGAGGATTTTCATAAAAGATTTATCGCTGGTTTGCAGCCAATCCATTTTTGAGGCTTCAACCAGTGTATCCATTAGTTCACTGTTAACAGGTTTGATATCCTGGGCTAAGGTCATATTCATCTCCTTTAAGGTTCTGTCAATCAATCTATCATGAGTGATTTTTGGGTGCACACTTGCAGTGCAAGGGTTTAGGTCTTTAGTTCAATATAAGGTCTCGTAATCCTTTAGCTGATAGGATTTCGATCCAGTAACCATCAGGGTCCTTGATAAATGCAAGGCCTTTCATCTTGCCTTCTTCCGGGCGTTTCACATAGGTAACGCCGAGGCTGTCAAATCGGTCACAGGCAGTCTGTACATCTGGAACTGAAAGGCCGATATGACCGAACCCCTGGGGAGCTTGATTGCCATCATGATATGAAAAATCCGCGATCGCCTCAGTGCCGTAATTGTGAGTCAGCTCAAGCAGGCCCGTTTGAGAGAACACCCATTCAGCTCGTTGTGAAGGATCCTCCGGGACGTTTGTTTGTGGATAACCCATAAAATAAAGACAAAAAGTCATATCCGGGAAGTCATATGTGTCGAGCAGGGTCATACCCAGGACATCCTGGTAAAAGGCGACCGATTTTTCAGGGTCTTTGATTCGTAACATCGTCTGGTTTAAGACATAGTCAGATGCTGCCGTCATAATATTCCTTGGAATTGATCTGAATAGGCAAGTTAGCATATCTGGGGTGTCATTGATTGATCAGGCCAGGACCTGACTGCAATCTGTTGGTTGATAGTCGCAGAGGGTTTTTAAACCTGGCCTGGATTTTATTAACCCTTAGTGGCTTGGGGCCAGCGTTAACCGCTTGCCGGAAAGATGCAGAAGGCTTCCTGAATAGCTATTATTTAATTTTTCTCAACTGATTCTCGTTGCCTACAGAGCCTGCTTATGAAATCAATACTTCAAAAAGTAAAATATAGTGTAGTGCTGCTTCTGGTTTTGTTGCTGCTTTACCTGGCCAATCTTTTTTTTATGCGGCCGCTACTGCTGGATCATTTTCTTGCTAAAGAACTGATCATTGAGCTTGTCGATTCTCCAGAAGCCTTGACTTCAATTGGACTGTTTGACGCGCTGAATCCGATCACCGGTCATAATTCGAAGTGGTCACTGACCACGCTGGCAGATGAGGAAACCGACTACCAGGAAAGTCTTGCCCGGTTGGAGGTTCTGCAAGGGTACCAGACCGACGAATTGTCAGATGACGAAAAAATTTCCCAAGCCATTGCTGTATTTTCTACTCAAAATAGCATTACTGGGTTTGAGTCTTTTCGTTTTCATGATTACCCTTTGAATCAGATTGGTGGCGCCCACTTGAATCTGCTCGAGTTTATGACTGATATCCATCCTATTAGGAATAAACGTGAAGCAGAAGATTTTATCGCCCGCGTAAAGCTTCTTGATGAGGTCAGTGAAAACCTGCTTGCCTGGTTGGAACAGCAACAGGAGGCCGGAATTTTTGCGCCCGAATTTGTTTACGACCATGTGATACGACAGCTAAAAGAGATCCTTGCCTATCAGGACCAGCACCCCTTGCGGCAGGTGTTTAAAGATAAAACGACTGATATCGGGTTAGCCCCAGAGGTGATATCAGCACTTTCGGATGATCTCGGTCAAGCCATAGACGAACATTTGAATGTCGGCTATGGCGGCTTGCTCAACTACCTGGAAGAAACCTACGATCAGGCTAATCAGCATGATGGTGTCTGGTCGCTGCCTTCAGGTGATGCTTATTATCAGTTAAGGCTTCGGGCTTCTACCACCACCGATTATAGCCCGGAGGCGATACATCAATTAGGCTTGAGTGAAGTAGAACGGATTACCCTGCGAATGCGGGTTATATTGAATGACCTTGGATACGACCCGGGGCGTCCAGTTGGCCTGTTAATGAATGATTTAAACGAGAATCCCGAGTTCTTGTACGACGATACGCCAGATCGTAAAGCCCTTGTTGTCTCTGATTTTAATAAAATGGTAGAAGATGCTCAGGTCAAGATAACGGCTTACTTTAACCGGATGCCTGAGGCCAGTGTCATAGTCAAGGCAATACCAGAGTACTCCGAGGAGACCCAGGCGGGTGGTTACTATATGCAACCCAGTCTGGATGGTAGTCGTCCCGGGGTATTTTATGCCAACCTTTACGACATAAAGCAGACGCCGTCCTACAGCATGCAGACTCTGGCTTTTCATGAGGCGGTTCCGGGGCATCACTTGCAAATAGCCTTGAATATGGAAAATGAGGCGCTTTCGCTGTATCGACGGTTTGGTTATGGCACTTCTGCATTTAGTGAGGGTTGGGCCCTATATGCAGAAAAGCTGGCGGTAGAAGCGGGTCTGCTGAATAATTCCTACGATGAGCTGGGTGTACTGCAAAGTGAGTTGTTTCGCGCAGTACGTCTGGTGGTCGATACCGGGATTCACTACAAGAAGTGGTCCAGGCAGACAGCCATTCGTTACATGAAGGATATGACAGGGATGTCAGATACAGAAGTCCGGACAGAAATTGAGCGCTATATAGTCTGGCCGGGTCAGGCCTGTAGTTACAAAATGGGCATGCTGAAAATTTTAGAAATGCGCGAACGCGCCAGATCTGAGCTTGGTGATTTGTTCGACATTCGAGAATTCCATTCGGTCATTCTTGATCACGGTCAGCCGCCTATGTTTATCCTTGATATCCTGGTTTCTAACTGGATTGCCCGGAAAAAATTAAACGAGCCTGACGTTTAGATCGGGCTAGGAAACAACCTGTCATTTTTGAGGAAGGCCCCGTCAGGCTTATGAATTTGAGGTTAAGGTGCCTGATGTTAAACGACCCAAGGTCAACAGAGCCGGGTGGCAGAACTTGTCTGGATACCTTGTGCCGGCTATTTAACTGGGGGAAGATAGGGTCCATTGTTGGTAGTTAACCGGGGGAAAAGTGATGTCTTATAAATCAGTGATACTGGAAATGGAGGGTAAGGTTGCGGTTTTGAAACTGAATGAGCCTGATGTTTTGAACGCGCTGTCAGCGGAAATGGTGAGGGAAGTTTCTGTAGCCGTGTCTGAAGCGAGCCGTTCTGACCGGGTTCGCTGCCTGTTAGTCACCGGTGTTGGCAGGGGTTTCTGCGCTGGGGCAAATTTGCAGGGTAGTGGTCCAGAAGATGATTCAGAACCCGCTGGATCTGTGCTTGAGACGCACTATGCCCCCTTGATTAATAAATTACGAAACTTACCTTTCCCGCTGGTCACTGCTGTAAATGGGGTCGCAGCGGGGGTTGGTATGAGCCTTGCCCTGGCGGGTGATATCGTCATGGCAGCTGAAAGCGCTTACTTCCTACAGGCGTTTGCAAAGATTGGTCTGGTGCCCGACGGCGGGGCAACCTGGTACCTGCCAAGATTGATTGGCTGGGGACGAGCAATGGAATTGTCAATGTTGGCTGAGCGATTACCGGCCGATAAAGCCCTCGATTGGGGCCTGGTTAATCGGGTCAGTGCAGATAGTGATTTGATGGCAGATGCTATGGCCATGGCAACGCGACTTGCGGATGGGCCTATGTCGCTGGGGCTAATTCGAAAGGCTTATTGGGCTTCCTGGGAAAATGATTTTAACAAACAGTTGCAGCTTGAATCTGAACTGCAAAGCCAGGCGCAACAAAGTGCAGATAGTAGCGAGGGAGTTGCGGCGTTTTTGCAAAAAAGACCTGCCGATTTTAAAGGCCAGTAAATGGTATGGTGCTGCCTGTGTACCGCTGGCTTGAATTTTCCTGGCTCAGCTATTTTTTTTGTTTTGCGGTTTCGTCTCGATGCTTTTTTAAATACGACATGAACGGGGTACCACCTGTGCCTGTGATGGTAGACCCGCCTGTTCCAAAAGGATTGGTTTTCTGGGCTTGTTGGTGAATATAGAGATCAGCATAATTTAGATGCATGGATCGAAATATCCTCAGTTGTTCAAGACAGCTATTGTAGGAATCGGTCATTATGCTCGACTGGCTGACCAAGTCCCTGACCTGGGATGTAGTCTCTACTTTTTCGATAAAGGCTTTATGGGCGGGTGGCATGTAGTTGCGCATTTCATTCAGATAGTGTCTTAATGAGTCTTGTTTATGTTTTATGCCTAAAGCCCCATCAAGGCTTGGAATGATGCTGCTTTGCGCGCCTGTCTCCCCTCTGAAGTATTGCGGTTTGTTTGCAAATTGATTTTCAAAAACGAGACCGTCAGCAAATTCCGGGTTGTCTTTCGAGCCAAAAATAAACGGTCGTACTCTATGGTAGTAAATGTAAGGGTCACATCTTTCCGGCATTCGAGAGAATATGTGGTTTACCTGAAGCAGGGATTGACAGATTCGATCCAGCAAAGCCCTAACGTCAGCCGGATCTGAAGTTTCCGAACAGTTGGCGATTAAGCCCGCGGCATTAACGGCATCCGAGGCCGCATTTTCAATACAGACGTGGATAGTAACGAACCAGTCTTCATCAACACCAGCAAGGAAATTAGTTATTAAACCGACATTCTCCGGGCTGATTTCCTCCTGATCCTCTATTAGAAACCAGTTCTCCAGGCAATAGCTTGCGTAACTCAATACCGGCGGTCTGCCAAGATGTTGCGACAGTTGCACCCAGGGTTTGGCGATAACTTCAGGAATAACCTGGATCGGTTTTGGTCCGCCAAGTACCAGGGCATGGGCTATGAAACTCAGCTGGACCATGGCCAGCTGCAGATCCTGTTCGGAGTTACTGGCCAGCAGATCTGGTATTGCTAAATCGTCTTTCTGGAGTGATCCAATGGTCTTCGGTAGACGACTGGTTAACAGTAATTTTGGTAGTCGATCAGCAATTTCCTGAAGTCGGTTTAAGGATGCTGAGGACGTGAAGCTGTATTCTTGCAGCGGTTGTTTTTCTGGCAGGAAACCTTTCATCTATCGATCCTCGCAATCAAGTCACTTTGCGTTAGTGCTGGTGGGTAGCTGTTAGCGCAAAGTCGTTCACTGATCAGTGTACTACCGTTTTCTCTTGAAACTGAATATTTTCGATATCGGTGCCAAGCACTCCGACTTATGGATTTGCCGGATTTTGTCAGCCTGCTATTAGAATCTAACCCTTTTGTAGGAACAGGTTCCGTCAGTGAAGGCCGGGTCGGTTTTGATTCCGGGTGTTTTAATCGCAGAATACCGATTTTGAGGCGGGGCAGGTTCTAACATCAACCAGGCAAGGTAATGCACCATGCATGCAGGCAATGCAGAAAAGCATCGTGTCTCGACAGTATTTGATAGGGTGTTGAGGCAGTGGTTTGCGGACTGCAATGGCCCTTATGAATTAGTCCTGTCTTTGATTTCAACTCTGATAGAGTTAGGACTCCTGAATAGAAATTATAGGTCTGGCAAAGAATGAAAACTTTGCCAGTCCAGGATTAATACTGGTATTTTTTATTGCGCTGGTAATCGCTCCGACTATCGCGTTTGAAGCCCTGGTTATTGCAGTTGGGTATCTAGACTACTATGGCCTGATTGGTATCAGGTCGTGGGCTTATTAAATGATGGCAGCCACAAGCAGGATAAGTTCAGCTGCTTTTTGACCTGCTGGGCAGAGGAATCAAACCGGCAATGACAGCGCCAAGAAAGGGCAGGCAGAGTACATAGAGCCTTAGCCCTAACCATTGCTCCCCGACAATTCCCTTTAATGCCAGTATTGCCAGGCCAGTACAGGCTACTAGAGCACCCAGTATCAGTTGCCAACTCGAACCTGGTGGAGATGAGCTGCTGCTACCCCGCTCGAGTCGCCCGAACATAACGGCTAACAGACTCAGAGCAATGATGTAAACCACCATCCATACTGGTCGTAATAACCACCAGGTTTTCGTATCCGGATTTATATCCAGGCCAATATCGCCGAACTGCCAGGCGATGCCAATAACCAGGGTTGAAGCAGTCAGGTGCCATAAATAGATGGTCATGATCATCGCGTTGATCAGTATGGTCATTGCCCAGGGACCCACTCCAGTGAGCCAGCGCTGCACTCTGGTTTCAAATGCCATGAGAATACCCATCTGGGTTATTCCCAATGCCAGCATGGCGATCTTCGGCGGCAGGGTGTTGCTAACCTCGTCCCCGGGTACGCTGACCATAGCGATGGGGTACGGGCCAAAATACATTATAATGAAAAGAAATAATGCACCGCCTCCTGCCCAGGCCAGCGCATTGCGTAGGCCACTTAGGTGGCCGTCCCGCCACGCGTAACCTAACTGGTGCACAGCCAACCAGACAAAAGCGTAATTGAACCACCCCACTGCCTTGAATCCGGCTGCAAAGAATAGAGCGTCATTGACCAAGGCCAGGAAAGCCAGGAACCAGAACGAGTAAAGGCCAAAGCGAGACCAGGCTTTATAGGTCAAAGGTACCAGTAGCGCTACCATGATGTAGACCGCCAAAAACCAGATCGGAACCAGTGCGACTTGTGATGCAACCGAGAGAATTTGCGATGGAATACCGACGAGCTGTCCCACCCAGATGATTAGCATCCATCCCAGTAGTAGTGGCAGTACAGGTCTGATCAACCGACCAAGGCGATTACTGAGCCATTCGTTATAGTGATGTCCCTGCCTGATCGATGCACTCCAGGAAACACCGTTAGCATAGCCACCGACCAGGAAAAAAATCGGCATCACCTGGAATCCCCAACTGAGCCAATGCGTCCAGGGAGCGAATGTAAGCAGGTTATTGAGGACGAGATTATTATCACTCACCTGTGGAGCAATCATCAGCCAATGACCGGATATGACGGCAAGGATTGAAAGGGCTCGGAGGAAATCGACATAGCGGTTACGTGACTCGGGCGTTTGCAGGGCCATCTCTTTTGCCTGACCCCATAGTCCTGGTTTGAGTGGAACCTGCTTACTCATTAATGACCCTTAAGAATCGCTGTAAGATGAAAATTCTTTCATTTCCAGCGGCGTCTGGCAAATAGTTTTGATGGGTTAAGGCAGTGGGATGTACTTTTTATCCATTTCTCTGCTGCCAACGCGCCTCCAAAATTGCCTGCCATGCGCAGAATCGTGCGTCAGGATAACTATGAAAGTGTGCTTCCAGTTGAGTGATGGTTAGCCATTGAAGCTGGCATCTCAAAGTATTGAGCGAGGCTCAGACCCTGGAATACCTTTAGCTATTCTTGGCTGCAGGTTAGGCTATGATTGAAGGCTCCAGAACGCAGGTCCAGTTTCGGTTTTTTGCAGGTAACGGGTGTTCCACTGTATCGGGGTTGGTTGGCAGTAAGGTCAAGATCGAGCATGGTAAATGTTGAGGCTGATTGGGGTTTAAGCTATCGGCTGAGCGCCTGAGAAGATGGGTATACATGCCCTTTGTTTGATCGAATTGGTAATAGATGGAGTTTAATGTGATGGGTCTTAGCGATGCTGACATCAGCAGCTTCAGAGATAATGGAGTCATTTGCCTGCGCGGCCTGTTTGAACCCAAATGGATAAAGCGTCTAAGCGCTGGTTTGGAAAAGAATTTCGCTGACCCAGGGCCGGATAGCTCGACCTACACTCCCGAGGGTGAGCCAGGTTGCTTTTACGATGATTATTGTAATTGGCAACGTATTCGTGAATATCGTGAATTTATTACGGAGTCTGCTGCGGCAGAGATCGCGGGTCGATTGATGCGATCATCCAGTGCCCGGATTTACCACGAACATGTTCTGGTTAAAGAACCAGGTACTCAGCAGGTGACACCCTGGCATCATGATCAGCCGTATTATGGCGTGGATGGTGATCAGCTTTGCTCCATTTGGTTGCCGCTTGACCCGGTCCCAAAAAGTGCCTGCCCTGAATTTGTTGCTGGAACTCATGCTGACGGTACTTTATTCAAACCAAGACTGTTTGTTGATCATTCCAGTTACTCAGGCAGTGCGCCAACATACCAGGATGTGCCAGATATTGATGCGCAGAGGGATACTCGATCTATCCTTTCCTGGGATTTGCAGCTCGGTGATTGTATTGTTTTTCATATGCGGACCCTTCATGGTGCGCCGTCAACCATCGGATTAACGACTCGGCGGCGCGGTTTTTCAACGCGTTGGCTGGGTGATGATGCTCGGTTTGCCGTCAGACCCTGGGTCACCTCTCCGCCTTACCATGATCTTGATCTGGTCCCTGGCGCACCAATGCAGCACCCTTTGTTTCCAGTGATTTGGTCTCGCTAGGATCCGATTGCAGGGCGCCTTGATGCAGCTTAGTCCTAAGCTAATGGCAGCAAAGAAACTCGATGGCTTCGAGGCCATCAGTAGCCGAGCGTGATCCTCAATCAACGGCATCGACTGGTCGTTACATTGGCTTTTTTAATAGGGTTCGGCTGGAGCCGGCTGCTATCAAAACCAACCTGGATTGCTTACAGGTGGTCGATGCACTTTAGTACTTCAGCCTGGTAGGTTTTGCCTCTCTCATTAACAAGATCTAAAACGTTGAGTGAGGTAGGAACGTAGCCAAAGCCAATGCAATACTTCGGGTGCCATTGAAAGATTGACCCGCCCAATCCCATCCAGCCGTAAAACCCTTCTCTGCCGGTATTGAGGGCTCTCTCCATTCTGGTGCTGGGTTGCGGCGGTTCTGAAAAATGAGCCACGCCGCCCTGGGTAAAGGTGAATTTGTTTGTTCCCATCGCCGCAACAACGGGATGATCATGTAATGCCTTCCAGGCAGTTTCGCTCAGATATTGGTCTCCCTCCCACACCCCGCCTGCTGACATCATGGCAGCCAGTTTGGCCAGACCTCTTGCAGTGCAATTTGCATTGGCTGAAGGTGTTTCACCCATTCTAAAGGTCGGGTGATTGAAAAAGTTCAACCCGCTTAATTCCGTTTTATGATCTGAGGGGATTTCATCTTTTCTAAATCTGGCGCGACTGAAAAGTCTAATCTGTCCCATGCCTTTTAACGGTGCAGAAGTGCCTTTGTTGTTGCGGCTGTTTCTGCTGCCTAGCATGGGCAGGAGTAAAATTATTTTTGCGAGGATCTGAAAGAGGTTATTTTCCATTTTCCTTAAGAATTTGGGTTTCAGGCCTTCCAGCAACTGGAAGCCGAAT
>JABIZD010000037.1 GCA_018666555.1 Gammaproteobacteria bacterium | reverse complement strand
GTCCCACTTAATTTGCTGTAAAGGCCTTCCTCCTGATTCCAGATCACACTTTCAATGGGAGTTGCGCCGCGGCCACCATACTCCTTGGGCCATTGCAGACAGGCCCAACCCGCCTCTGCTTTGGCTTTTTGCCATTTTTTGGCTTCTTCAAGCGAGTCAAACTCACCCGTTTGGGTCGAACCGAAACTACTGCCAGCCAGGGCATCGGCTAAATGCTTAGGGGCGTGAGTATCGATCCATTGTCTGACCTCTTGTCTGAAAGCCGCTTCGGTTGTTGTATCGCTGAAATCCATTGTCTTACTCCTATGCAACCGCTTGAGGTAATGCCTCAATGAGTTTGTTTTCCCACACCGTCAACCCTCCTAAAGCCAGGGTCAGGTAGTTAGATCGGCGGTAGTAAAGATGGCAGTCAAATTCCCAGGTAAAGCCCATGCCACCATGAACCTGAATGTTATCTCGGGCGCAGAGCTGGAACGCCTGAGTTGCTGAAACACGCGCCGTTGCTGCTGCAAGGTTCAGGTCTGGAGCGTTATTCTCGAGTGCCCAGGCGGCATAGTAGGCATTGGATTCTGCCAATTTAAGGGCCACGTACATATCCGCCATCATGTGCTTGAGGGCCTGAAAGGAACCGATAGGACGTCCAAAAGCAAATCGCTCTTTGGCATAAGCCACTGCCATATTCAATGCCTGCTCGGCGCCACCTAACTGCTCAAAGGCGAAGAGTACGGCTGCACGGTGCATTAATTGCTCTAGTTGGTCCCAGCCTGATCCGGCAAGGCCTAATGGCTCAGCGGGTGTCTTATCGAAGTCAAGGCGGGCCGCAGCCAACGTTGGGTCAACTGATTGCACAGGCGTGCGCGTCACATCGGTTAAGTCAACTATGGCCAGCTGGGGGCCATCTTCACTTGTCGCGATTACGATTGCCTGGTGAGCAATCATACCGTGAGGTACGATCAGTTTTGATCCGGTCAAGGTGCCAGCCTTGAATTGTGTCTTCAGTTTTTCGGCACCTGGCTCGTGGTGGTCCTCGACCATGGCGAGGGTAGCGATGATTTCACCTGATGCTAGTTTGGTTAGTAAATTCTCTTTCTGTACGCTTGAGCCAAAAAGAGAAACCGCTTCAGCGGCCAGGTAGATAGATGATGAGAATGGAATCGGTGCCAGCACCGCACCAATTTCCTGAGCCGCCAGGCACAGCGGTAGGTAGCCTGCCCCAACGCCACCGAATTCCTCAGCAATAGCGGTGCCTTGCACCCCCATATCAGCCAATCCTCGCCAGACATCAAGTGCCTGAGTTTCATTGCCATCAACGACTGCGCGATGTCTGGTTAGCTGGCATTGGTCCTGCAGATAACGCCGCACTTGTTCCTGCACCATTCTATCTTCGTTTGAAAAATCGAAATCCATAATCTATTTATTCCTGATTGACGCTTTGAATATACAGGGTAATGCCCCCAGGGCCTAGTCGGCTGGTGTCTCTGGCTGGATTAAACTGTTTGTCTCGGCTCACACTAATTGGGCTCAGTAGGAATCGTTAATTTCCTAAAATGCAATGATGGTTGCCGGGTCCTGGCCATATACCACAAAGCTAACGCTGAATACGGTTCGAGCGCCGACAAACGGCTTTGGTTTCTCCTATTTGGATTGTATATCGACGACTTCTAGTGCGAAACCTAGATTACGCGGAGCGCAGCAGCGATTGTTTTATGAAATGCCTGGCTATTAGGTCTGGCTTAATGCAGCAGAACATCAGGTTTAGGTGTGGAAGCCTGGATCACCAATGGCAGAGACTGCAGGAGGGCTGCAGCCTCTGCTTGGTTCGGTTTTACATATCGTAGCGCAGTGCTAATGCCCAGTTTCGTCCGCGGGTGTAACCGCCTGTAATAAAGTTGGTTACATTGAACGTGTTAACAAGTGATCTTTCATCATTCAGGTTCTTTCCTTCCAGGGCAATGGCCCATTTGCTTGAGCCTGATCGATAGGTCAGCATGGCATTCACCATAGTCCTGCTTGCGGATTCTGCATTAAGAAAGAACGGGTTAGTAACATCGATAGGGGAGTCAGTGTACATCTCTGATCGGTAGGCAACATTAGTACCAATAGTCATGCTGCCATCACCGATGCTGAAGTCGTATTGGATGCCAGCCTGCGCGGTGGTTTCTGGCGCGTAACCAAGCTTAAAGTTATCAGCGACGTTGATTTCTGTAGTGCCGCCGGTGCCGTCGTCCTGAAGCTCAATGAACTGTTCAATATTGGAATCCAGGAAGCCCAGGCTGATATTTAGGGTCAGTCCTTCAACTGGTGGCAACCAAATTAACTCGATTTCCACACCGGTAGATTCGACTTCGCCAACATTGTCGGTGATGGATTCGAGTCCTCCAGTTGGCAGCAAGGCGATGGACTGGAGTTGCTTTTCGGTGTATTCGTTACGGAATATCTCAACATTAAGCTGGGTGCTGCCTCCAGCCAAAGTAGATTTAAGACCCAGGCTGTAGGTATCAACGAGTTCGGGTTTATAAGTAAGCGTTCTAGTTTCCGATCCTGAGGTGTCGAAACCACCGGACTTGAATCCAGTCGCAAAGCCACCGTAAACAAGCAGGTCATCACTAGGACGATAGGAAAGTTTGATGCTCGGTGTGAACTCAGCCCAGTCTTCTTTGCCACTTCTGGATGTAGAAAAAGTTTCCACATCGACCTGATTTCCAATACTAAGGAAAGAACCATCGCTGCCATAATGTGGCAGGAAATAAAGCACTGGCAGGTTTGCAGCGAAAATGCCTTCCATGCCCGGCGTTAACACCAGCGGTGCCTGCTCCATGCCTGGGAAGTTTAGAAAGGCGGCAGCATAGTGGGTAATGGTGACGTCAGATTCCTGGACGAGTTCTTTTTCGTCTTTGGTGTATCGACCGCCCAGTGACAATTGCAATTTATCACTGATATCCCAGTCAATATTGGCGTAGATTGAGGACGACTCTAGATCTCTTACATCCTTGGTAGTGACTCTATCATGAGCTGTAAGGAGTCGCAGCAGCGGAGTCTGCTCCGTGAATGCATCAATGGATTGGCTTCCATCCAGCATATACAGGCCGACTACTGCATTGACGGTGTCGCCAGTGTAATTGAACTGGAATTCCTGGCTGAAGTCATCTGAGTCACGTACTTGCAGGGTATTGATAAAAATCTGGTCGGTACCATCAAAATCAAAAGGCATGGTGCTGTCGACATTGCGTTGTGATGTCGTTGATTTGACGCTCCAGTTGTCGTTGATGTCCCAGTTGATGGTCAGTGCAACACTGTTTGAGTCAATTTCAAACAGGTCATATCCAGCCGTTGTGTGTGCCGTATTCACCTCGTCTACATGGGCTGGCAGGCTAACATCGAGGTCTTCCTGTAGGAATGCTGAGCCCGGGATAAACATGTTTGCCCCGCCCAATAGGAAGCCAAAAGAACCAAGGCCGGCGCCCCCTGTCTGTTCGATTGCAACGCGGTTGGGTACAACCGGTGCCGAGGTATCTTTGTAAGAGTCCGCGACCAGTCTGACTGAAACGTCTTCAGACGGATTCCATAACAGGGTTCCCCTTACGGCCACCTTGTCTTCGCTGGCATATTCGCCGCCATCAAAACGGTTAGTCTGATAACCATCTCTGTCTGTGGACGAAAAGCTAAAACCACCCAGCAGGTTATCACTCAGGGCGCCTGAAATACCGCCTTTGATTTTGATCAGGCTGTCAGAACCGGTCTTTACCTCGAAATTGGTACTGGTTTGTGCTTCTGGGCTGCGACTGACATATTTAATGGCGCCACCGATGGTGTTACGGCCATATAGATTGCCCTGCGGGCCTTTTAGAACTTCGATCCGTTCTATATCGTAAACTTCTAGCAGAGCCCCACTGGTCCGATTGAGGTAAATGTCATCTACATAGATTCCGACCCCCTGGTCAAAACCGGGATCATTGCCAATGCCGCGGATAAACACCTGAATCGAGCCAGGGACAAGGCCGCTGGTTTCGTTCATTGTGATATTAGGTGTGAGGTTTTCTATCTCGGTGATGTTATCGACGCCGGCATTTTGTAGCGTTTCTCGACTGAAAGCGCTAACCGCAGCTGGGACATCCTGCATATTTTCTTCCCGCTTGCGGGCGGTAACGACGATTTCCTCGACTACATAGGATGAATCTGCGCTATATGCGTTTATTGTATTCGAGACGTAAAAGATGGGTGTAAGCAATACGAGTAACAATTTGGTGCGGATCAACTGTGTTGATTGTTTCATTGAGCTCCCCTAATTTTGCAGATGGACTGGTGATTCGAAATTTTCGGGTGCTGCGCTAATAATGTCAATAAAATTCGTTAATATAGATAATTTATAGCCTATTAATTGCCTAAATGCGTATAAAATTGAATAATAATCGATGTATTCAGTCATTTCAGTGCTTTTTAGACCTTGCTCTAGTTGAGTTCTAGCTGAAATAAACAGGTGCGTAGAAGAAAGCCATATAAAAATTGTATATCGATAGTATGGATGTAGATACTTGCTGAAATACGTTAATTAAGGGCCGTATTTAAACGAAAAGTAGGAAATATCGTTATTGAGGGTAGCTGAGTAATCGAGTTGAAGGGTAAAGGCTGAGCAGGAGTGATAAGTTTTTCGTTTAGGTTGCGGCTGCCTTTTTCCCGGGCGCGTACCGGTGACCGCTGACCTGAGTAAAATTGCAGGGTATAGCGGCTCTAAGAAACCTGGCCTTTTAATCGCGTCCGGGGATAAATAGCCCTCTGCTGGAGGGCTGCCTCCAGCAGCTGCCAAAACCCAGGCAAGGATAATATTGTCGCTAAAGATATTTTACGGGTAGCGCGTATCGAGATCATACGCGCATCTAACCTTTATTTATTCTGCGTCAGCTATTTCGTTTTGGGGCCGGTTTTGTTTACGAAACTTTGCTATCACAGAAGCAGCTTCCAGAATCACCATGAAAGTCGTAATCACAACGATGACGTCGATGCTGAACAATAGCCAGTTACCTTCCTGATACCATTCAATGAGCTTAAGAATTGCAGCCCATGATGCAGTAATCAGGACGAAAATCATGGGTATCAGCGTGTAACGCGCAGGTCGGCCCATTTTGATTAACATGACAGAGATCACCAGCAGCGTAAGACCTGCCAGAATCTGGTTGGTTGAACCAAATAAAGGCCAGATAGTCAGGCCACCGCTTCCGGATGCTCCGCCAGCACCAAAGGCCAGCAGCAGACAGAAAACGACCGCTGTCAGGGTGGCAACGATACCGTTTTTCAACAGAGGCAAATTATAGATGTCGCCCCATTCCTGAATTATGTAGCGCTGTAATCGTACGCCAGAGTCCATGGTTGTGCCAGCAAACAGGACCACCATCGTCGCTAGCAGCGTTTGGGCGATACCAAAGGGTAAGCCCCAACCGTTTTGAATGAGCTGCGCGCCACCCTGGATAAAGGTACCCGCACCAGCGCTACCATATTTATCGTAGATTTCGTGCCAAGCCTCAGGGGAAGCAGCGAGCGCTACGCTGCTAACGGCCACCAGCGTGATCAGTGCCAGAGAGCCTTCGCCGACGGCACCGAGATAGCCGACGAAGCGGGCATCGGTTTCTTTATTGAGCTGTTTGGATGTCGTACCTGACGAAACAATCCCGTGGAAACCGGATACAGCACCGCAGGCGATCGTCACAAATAGCAGCGGCAGCATAGAAGGGGCACTGTCTGGCATTTGTTCATTAAAAGCCGGTGCTGAGATATCCGGTAACGAAAAGAACACGGCTCCGTAGAGCAGAATCAGCCCTACCAGGAGTTGCATGCCGTTGATAAAGTCGCGCGGTTGCAGTAATGCCCAAACCGGCAACATGGATGCGATAGCAGCGTAAATAAACAGAATAATGATCCAGTTGGCCTTGGCTGGCAGGCCAAACATCTCATCCGGAAGCGTCACTGGCAGCTCGCTGCCAATGTAGACCGAGACATACAGAGCAATAACGCCGAGCACTGTTAGTACCGATAGTTTGAAATTTCGGTGCACGAGTTGGCCAATAATAATGGCAACTGCGATGGCTGACCATGCCGGGAAAACTGCACCCGGGGTTGACACAAAAGCATTGGCGATGACGACGCCAAAGACGGCATTAACCATGAGCAGTACAAGAAAAATAACGACCATAAACAAGGCTCTGGTTCGACTGCCGATGACCTGTTCAGAAAGTGCGCCAATGGACTTGCCCTTGTGCCGCGCACTGGCCCATATGGCTCCGAAATCATGGACCCCAGCAAAAAATATCGTGCCGATCGTGACCCAGAGAACGGCTGGTACCCAACCCCAGTAGACAGCAATGGCAGGCCCAACAATAGGTGCAGCACCGGCAACTGAAGTGAAATGATGTCCCCACAGGACGTATTTGTTGGTGGGGTGAAAATCAACGCCGTCGTTGAACTCATGCGCCGGTGTCTTAAAATTTGGATCGAGTTGATATATTTTTGTGGCAATGAACTTTGAGTAAACAAACCAGCCAAAACTCATGCCGGCAATACCGAGTAAAACAATCATAGCTGACTGCATTTTACTTCCCCTTTATCGTTACTTAATGCTGTTTATCGTTCTTATGGGCAACTTGCCAATACAACGCAGCGGCGATTAGGCTAGGCATCAACTTGATGCAACAGGATTACATTCGAGGAGTGCCTTCGCCCCGGCAAGGCGTCATTTTCATAAATTAGTCTGGCTTGCCAGAATGGCATTATGCAACGGTAGCCGAATAAATATCAATTGATCACAATCGCCAGGTCCTGGCCTCTACAATATGGGCGCCGAAAACGATAAACGGTCATGAAATCAGTTGATTTTTGAAGGACAAGCCGGCTTAGATTCAGGTTAGCAATCGTATTGCAACCATCATTAACCTGATACGGTGTTCGTTTGCGTTGCTTGGTGAATCAATAGCTGTACGGAGTAAAAATACCTGAACCGGCAAAATTGTAGCTGTATTACCATCTGTGCTAGTTGCAAACCAATGCTGTCATCAGGGTAATTTGTGAGTGCCTGGCATGAATGCTACATTCTAGGGAATGGCAGGGAGTTGATGATGCTTACTCAGTCCGATATACCCTTCAGGCTTGACGAGATTACCGCAGGCTGGCTGACCAGGGCGCTGCGTAGTAGCGGTCTGCTTAAAAATGCCGAGGTTATTAAGTTAAACCATCGCATTATAGGTGAGGAAACCGGCTTCCTTGGGCTGGTTGTTATTCTTGAACCAACCTACTCTGAGGAGGAGGCCCAGGCCCCTGAATCACTGGTTCTGAAAATACCAACGCCTTTAAAGAACCGTCGAATGGGTCAATCCATGGGAGTTTATGAAAAGGAGATCAGGTTTTACCGGGAGTTGAAACCTAAGTTGCCAGTGCGTACGCCAGCGCACTTCTATAGCGCGCTAAACGCATTTGATGACCCTGACCTGGTCCTCGAGAGGTTGAGGAAATTGCATCGGCTACCATTGCCGCTAATTGCGCTTCTGGCTGTGGCAGTCACCTGGTTTATCGGTTTGTTCCCAAGGCGATATGTGCTGTTGATAGAAGATGTCAGCCACCTGCGAATGGGGGACCAACTCAATGGTTGCTCTGAAAACGATGTAAGGCGAGTACTCGGTACGATGGCGGCTTTGCATGCGCGCTTCTGGGAAAGTGAAGAACTTGCGACAATGAAGTGGGTAGCACCGGTTGAATTGACCAGTAAGTTGATCCATCTGACTTACCTGCAGTCAGTGGAGAAATATAAAAGAGCCTCCCAGAGCCGTTTGGCTGAACGTGAAATTAGGTTAATAAACTGGCTGAAAATAAATGGTGTCCGGTTAACCGAGGTGCAAGCAGTCGGCCCTAGGACACTCCTGCATGGTGACTTCAGACTGGATAACCTTTGTTTTGACGACGCCACCGATGAGGTGCTGGTCATGGACTGGCAGACCTTGGTAAGCGGTTCTGCGGGCATGGATTTAGCCTATTTCCTCAGTGCTGCCTTGCCGCTTGAAACCACAGAGGCGGAGATTAATTCACTGATTGAATATTATCGGCAGTGTTTGCAGCAGGGTGGCGTTGAGATCTCAGTAGAACGGCTGAGATGGCAGTATGAGGTGGGTATGTTGTCCATGCTGCACAAGATTGCGCCGATTCTTTTTCAGGAGCAATTGGAACTCGGTACCGGTCGCGGCCCGGAATTAATGCAGGGCTGGATTGATAAAACCTTCAGGAAACTCGAAGCGGTTGACTTTGAACATATTTTCGAAAAAATGCCGACATAAAAGTTATGGCGGAGAACCATCGCAGAACAGCCGGGTATTGGTATAAGGGAATAAAGACATGGAAGTAAGACAAGATGAACAAGAAGCGTTTTTTAGCGCGGTAGATGAAGCCTGCAAAAAGGCAGTTTGGTGTGCAATTGCGACAGTCCGCCTAGACCAACCTCGTGTGCGTATCATTCATCCTTCATGGGAAGGTGCGACGCTCTGGTTCGCAACCGGTATTAAGTCACCGAAAGCAGATCAGATTAGGGCAAACCCCATGGTTGATATCCAGTATCAGGTTTCACCTCCGGATTTTGTTCATGTCATGGTTCGAGGTAAAGCTGAACTTATATCGGACCTGGCTACCAAGCAACACGCCTGGGATGCCATTGACTATGATCTGACTATGTTTGGTACTAGTGGGCCTGACGATCCTAATTTCTGTCCAGTCAGAGTAATACCAACCCGGGTTGAGCTTTCAGAAATGTTCGGCTCAACGAATAAACGAGTCTGGCGTTGCTGATAAATCGACCTGCAAGCCGTTCACGTCAATATTTCCTAACCGGTTTCTTTTTTAGGCTCAGGAAATGCGGATAGTTTCTTAAATCATACTGATTCCATTTCGATTGAAGACACAGGTAATCGGACTTGGTTGCAGCGGTTGAAAATCCTGAGCTGTAATAGTTAAAGCAGTTCAACGGACTTTATGGCTAACTTAATGGATAGATATTTAGCGGGGTGAAGCGATGAGGATTAAGCCAGTGATACTGCTGCTTGCGATTTTTTTATCGCTTAAGGTCAGTGCTGATAGGGCTCTCGATGATGAGGCTGTAAAGTGGTTGCAGGACTATTTGCAGGTGGATACAACAAATCCGCCCGGCAATGAATCCAGGGCGGTAGATTTTTATGCCAGCATTCTTGAGCAGGAAGGCATTGCATATCGGTCTGCGGAAAGCGCCCCTGGGAGAGGTAATCTATGGGCCCGGTTGAAAGGAGGCGATGGTCCAGCGCTGATATTGTTGCAGCATACGGATGTTGTTCCTGCTAACCAGGATTTCTGGACAACAGATCCCTTGTCGGGGCAGATTCGTGACGGATTTATCTGGGGCAGGGGTGCCTTGGATATGAAAGGCACTGGCATCGCTCAGCTAGCGACCTTTCTAGCCTTGTATAGATCAGGCCGTGCCTTAAACAGGGACGTGGTCTTTCTTGCAACCGCAGACGAGGAGGCTGGCGGTGCTTTTGGTGTTGGCTGGCTGGTTGAACATCATCCTGAAATTTTTGCCAATGCGGGTTTGCTGATCAATGAAGGTGGTAGCGGAGTCAAATCAAGTAAGGACATTATCTTCAGGGTTGAAGTAACCCAAAAGGTGCCTGTCTGGTTCAGGTTGACGGCGGTGGACACGCCGGGTCATGGATCGTCTCCACGACCGACCAGCTCGGTGACGCGGATCATCCAGGCCTTGAGCTCAATCAGAGAGAAACCGTTTGCAGCTCGAATAATACCTGAGGTTGAGCGGGTCTTTCATGAAGCATCGAAATCCATGCAGGGTGATATGGCTAAAGCTTATGCAGATATCAAACAGGCAATAAAGGAGCCAGGCTTTCTGCAAGAACTTCAGGCATATTCTGCATCTAACCATGCGCTTACCAGGGATACCTGTTCTATTACCCGTATGGGTGGATCTACTAAAATCAATGTGGTTCCACCGATTGCCTGGGCCGAAGTTGATTGCCGCATGCTGCCCGATAGACCTGCGCACGAATTTGTTAAGGATTTTGAGCAACTGATAGCCGGGGCGGGTGTCGAAGTAGAAGTTATTATGGCCTTCACTCCCGCTATCTCACCTGTTGATACGGTATTGTTTAAGGCGATCGAGAGTGAAACAGCGCGGCTCTATCCAAATTCACGTGTGGTTCCATCAGTGAGTACAGGTTTCACGGATAGTCATTTCACCCGGGACCTGGGAATAGCCAGTTATGGTTTCAGCCCCTTAATCGTTGCAGCGGATGAATATTCGAGAATCCACGGCAATGATGAAAGGGTCAATGAACGAGCCTTTCGGCAAGCCGTGCTTGATCTTAGCCAGATAATATCGCGGGTTGTACATGAGTAATTGAATCGGCTCTGAGGTCACCTCGGCCAGCAATGGCTGTTCCGAACGAGTGGCTGGCGATGCACTCCATACCGGTGCGCAGTTGGACCCTTATAGAGACGATGAGGCCTTTAAACTGCGTCATGGCTGACAATACCATTGATAGCATGATAGGCCGATAAAATAGCACCTTCCTGCCATCCCTGGAGAATTGATAGATGTTCCCCTGCAAAATAAATGTTGTCATCAGCGGTGAGCAGCAAGCCAGGCTCTGAGGTGCCCCAGGCACCTTTCTGGAAGGGTATGTTCGGCCAGGATACACTGATCCCCTGGCTTACTTCATCGCTGTAGGTTGCATGGATTTGGGCGGCTTCGAGGCTGGCTGCTTCAAGCCTGGCGGTTGGGTTCATATCGGCAAAGCGCTGCCCAGCGCTGCTTGAGTAGGTATAGGCGCCAACGATAATACCTTGCTCGGAGCCAAAGCCATTATTGGGATACCAGATTTGGGTAATATCCTGGTCAGTCCAACTAATGCCGCCATAAATATGATGGTCCTCTTCCCAAAACCGTCTGGATTGGAAGGCTATTTTCGTTGCCTTGCTATAACTAAAATTATCGATCGCCTGCTGGTGATCTGCGGAAAAATCAGAATCAATAGCTGATAGAACAGTGGCAGGAATAGTACAAATGCAAGTGTCACTTTCAATCGAACCAGAGTTTCCTGCATCATCCTGGTACTCAATTCTGACGCCATCGGTGGTTTTTCGGATGGCTGTAACGTTGCAAGAATAGCGTATCAGGTCGTGCACCCGTTGTTCGAAAGCGATGGCGATACGGTCCATACCGCCGACCGGCTGAAGCATGGATGCCTGTTGATTAAATTCCTCTGAGAATGCGGTTTGATAACGCCAGTAGTCACTGTTTAATAGTTCTGATAACGACAGGGCTGCGACGGGTGTTTGTTGATTTGGTTCCTGACCCTCAGTTTCTATGAAACCGTTTCGGCTTGAGCCGGTATAACTGCCATCGCTATCTAGTGCCCCGAATTCGGCCAGCATGGTGGTTAGGCTTGCCCGGTCGGCAGCGCTTAATTGGGCATCGAGGGCACCGCTGTTAGCGGCATCGGTGAGTAAAGCTGCGATATAACCACGTAAGTCTGCCTTCACTTGTCTTGCTGTCTGGGGCGCTCCGCCAAATGCATCAGTGTGATGAAATAACGCAGCTCTATTGTCGTTAATGAAGGGTTCCAGGGCGACATTGAAGGTACGGCAGTAACGCAACAGGTTGGCATGATGATGCGGAATCCTGGCTGGGCCCGGGTTGAAGTACAGGCCGTCGTCTGCATCGAAATTACAGATCTGGGTGGAGGCAATTTCCTCGATAATGTCTCCCGCTCTGATGGTCCGGCAGCGCCCCCCGGCCCGTGCTGTTGCTTCCAGGATGGTGCAGCTATATCCCAAGCGGTTCATTTCATAGGCGCTGGTCATCCCTGCAATACCAGCACCCAGAATCACCACGCTCTTGCCGACCCCAACCTCCTCGGGCCAGTCCTCTGGGGAAACAAATACAGTGTCAGTTGGCGTCGTCGTACCAGGGTTAACTGTGACACTGGTATCAGTGCTGTTATCGGCTGCAGAGGAAGAACCGCAGGCGGTCGTTGCTGTAGTCAGTCCAAGTGCGAGTGCTGCTCGGTAGACTGCGGAGCCGCCTGCCAGCTTGCCAATTGATTCGAGAAAGTCCCGCCGGCTATAGTTTGGTCCAGCCATGTTTTGCCCCCCCTGTTAGGTAACAAAATGTTAGGTAACAAAATGTTAGGTAACAAAATGTTAGGTCACAAAAATTTGATATTACTCCTCTGCTATTGATCATAACGTGACAGAGCCAGTTTATCTTCAAAGAAGGGCCTGCAGGGTAGAGAGGGTTAGGGCGATGATTGCTGTGATGGTTCAGTTTTTCCTCTGAGGGCGCGAACTAATCCGAATTCAGTTGATGTATTAGACCCGGAGTAATGCCGCGCCCCGACCCAGTGAAGTAGTCCTGGCCGAGGGCTCTGGTCGGCTCGCCGACACGGTTGGGTTCGCCGAGAGTTAGCAGAGAATTGTTTTAGGAGCACAGGGTCGACTCAGGCGCAATAGCGGTGATTGCAACCCCTTATGTTCAGCTTCCAAAACTGCCGGTAAGGCTGCTGCCGGATTAGGCAGTTAACAACACCCTTGAATTTACTGTTCCTTCTTTTCCGTGCTGATGAACACCACCTCATAACCCTGCCGCTCAAGGCACTTTTCCATAGTCGTGTATTCCCTGTAGGTTTCGGTAGCGTTTGCAGAAACATAAAGGCCACCACCGATCGCTGTCATAGTGGCATAGACTGGGATGAATAAGGGTGCCAGTATGCCGCCAGAAGCTGCGATTGAAACCAGTGAGATGATCCCTGTCGCGGCGGTCAAGCCGCCAGTTGTTTTTAAAATTCCGTTTTCGACCTTTAGCCTATGCTCGGTGGTATCGGTGCAGCTGAGGATATCGGCGTTTAGATCCTCAGGCTGCAGAGGCGGATTGTTAAGAATATAGACGGGTGTGTTTTCTATATTGGTATAGTCTTCGATACTGACATTAGAAGTCTGTTTTATGGCACAACCCGTTACCAGGCTGATGCAGCTAAACGTGGCTAAACATTTGAGAAGGTGGCGCAAGGAGGCTCCTGATGACGAAGATGCTAGGCTTTGTTGCTTTGCTCTGGAAGAAACCGAGATTTTAGCTTTCAGGCAGATAATTTAGGACTCGAGGGGAGCGCTAAAGTTCCGCAATGGAACGCTAAGGAATGAAATAGTCAGGGTCGATCAACCCTCGCCCGTTGATGATAACGGGCTAGGTCGCCGGCGGAGACGAATAAACCGGAGGCACAGGGTTTAATACACTACCAGAAGAGCGTCGGTAGTCTGAAACCAGGCAGCCATGGGTTTAGTTCTGCTCGTTGCTTCGATCAGGTAATCTATAGTGTTGTAGTCAATGAATATTCCGCACCCGGGCTCAAGGCCTGACTGGTTTCGGAACCATTCTAGGAGAGAATAAGTCCTGTTAGCAGCTTTCGGCTGGCTTTAAAGGAAAAGTCGAATGGTGAACGGATAACCTATATTGGGTTGCAGCGTGAAAATGTTGTGTTCCGGGTTCGAGGTTAATGTGCACCTTGCCCTAGTAAGGAATTACAATCGCTGTGTTTTAGGCAGGGAAATTCCGCGCAGAAAGCCGGGTTTTTAAAGAGCCTTTTTAGTAATGCAGGATAAAGAGAGCATTTTATGAGTAAAGCACTCGAGGGGATTAAGGTGTTAGATGTTGGCCAATTGGTTCAGGGCCCGCAGGCGGGTGCCACGCTTGCTGATATGGGGGCAGAGGTGATTAAAATTGAGCTGCCCATGATCGGAGATTTGTCTCGTTGGATACATTGTTCACAGGAGGATACTCGAAACGCCTATTATGTTGCCTGTAATCGGGGCAAGCAATGCATGACTCTTGATCTGCGAACACCGGAAGGCGCGGTGATTTTCAAGCAGATGGTCTTAAGCAGCGATATTATCATCAGTAATTTCAAACCCGGTACTATGGAAGAATGGGGGTTAGGTTTTGAGGATATGCAGGAACTCAACGCCGGTATCATCTGGGCAGCAGGCAGTACGTTTGGCCCTGATGGTCCAGATGCTGAGCAGGAAGGTGCTGATCTTGCCGGTCAGTGTGCTGGTGGTTTGATCAGTACAATAGGCTATGAGGGGTCTCCCTATTCGCCCGTGGGCGTTACCATCGCCGATCACATTGGCTCGCAGAATCTATTAAGCGGTATCCTTGCGGCGCTGTTCTATAGAGAAAAAAGCGGTCAAGGCCAGAAAATTGAAGGGTCTCTTCTAGGCGGCCAGATCTGGGCCCAGGCGTCAGAATATACTCATTACCTGATGACCAATGAAGTACCGGGAAGAGGGCATTTCAGTCATCCATTATTGCGTGGCGTTTATGGTATTTTTGAGACTGATGATGGTTGGATTGGAATCATTGGCGTACCGCCGGATAGTCGGGACGCTTTTTTCATTGCGATGGGTCAACCAGAGCTAGCGTTGGACAATCGATTTCTGGGACTGCTTGCAAGTCGTGAAGATCTGAATGAACTATTCGAACGCCTCAATCCTGTTTTCAGGGAAAAGACAACTGAGCAATGGTGTTCAATACTTCGTGATATGGGCGTGCGGTATGCGCCAGTCAGGGATTATGCAGACACAGTCGCCGATCCGGGAGCATGGATAAATGGTTACTTTCAGGAGGCGGTGGACGAAAGGGGTGAAACGGTACCGATTGTCGGTACCCCTATCCGGATGAGTGCGACGCCGCTTACACCGTCTGCAAAGGTGGCCGCGCTAGGTCAGCATACTGATGAGCTCCTCAAGGCGCAGGGATACACTGCTGAGCATATCTTAGATTTGCGTTCTCGAAATGTGATCTAGCTATTGATTGACCAAGGCTGATCCATAGCGGATGTTTTTGTTACCTGCTCTAGGCAAAATAATGGCCAGAGCTCTTTCTATGGCGATGCTTGGGAGCACTAAAATTTGAAACCGCTGTGATGTAATTAAGCAGCCCTGCCTGGCCTGGAATATTTTGGCTTGACTGCTTTATTTTCCTCGCAGCTATATTGATATCATAAGGAATAATCGGATGTATGCGATTCGAGCCACGTATCTTGCAAGAGACGATATGTATTTTGATCAGGAATATTATGTTAATTACCATATGCCATTGGCACAGAAGTTACTCTCTGGCAGGGTCAAATATGTGCAAATGTATGCTGAATTCGATACACGAGTGATGATGCAGGAGAATGAATTACGCTCCCCCGGCATATTTGTGCTGATGGTTGAATCAAAGGCTGAAATCCAGGCATTCAATTTATTTCGTAGAAGTGAGCACGTCAAACCTTTACGTGAAGACATTAAAAACTATACCAATTGTGAGCCAGAGTGGACTGTGGCAGAACTGGTCGGTTATTGACTGCTAAACAGGTAACGGTCATTTTTATCCTGCCGGCGCCAGTAGACTGGCCCGGCTGGGGTTAATGGGAAATCGGAGCCGGCAGCTGCCAATCTGATGCTGATTGCAATGCTGTGAATGAAGGTCAGTTCGACTGTGTCATTTCAATCTATAGGCAACTGAGCGCTAACCCCGACGACAATGAATAACACCTGTTTGACGACTTGCAACTGACGTTATTTAGTCGACAGATGGCTTAATTTTAGCAATTTCGTCTTCCATTACCGTGTCCTTGACGTCATGAGAACCAGCAAATACGGCTAGAATTCTGGCAACGCCCTTGCCAGAATTGGTACCGTTGTGGGCGGAACGGAATGCCTCGACAAAAGCGTCATTCTGGCGGTAGGTGCGTTTACCATCCGGGCCATAGTCAACGGTGACTTCGCCTTCTAGAATCCACGCAAACAACGGCGCATCATGTTCGTGCCAGCCGGTTGAATGCCCGGGTAACATGGTCACCACTGCAGCACTGATGGCCGGATCACCGCCAGGGTATTCAAAGGCCTGGCCGATGACAGTTCTTGATGTTGCAATTAATGGTTGTACCGGTGGATAGCTGTCTTCTGCCTGCGTCACGCCGCTAAAGACGGACGTTAATACCAGGCCAGCGACTAATATTCTGATTTTTGATTTCAGCATGAAGTTTTCCTGATTTGTTTATCATGAGATCCTATAAAATGACCCAACAAGATGCCATCATCTCTTATTAATCTTTTCAGGTGCTGAGGTTGGCTTTTTGATTCACCTGGTTGGGGATTGATAGATTGGGCCGATCTTGTCATTTGGACTATTCGGCCGATGATATCCCTGCGAACTGGGCGAATGGTATCCTTAAACTTCAAGAATATCGCGAAAACTGGCTCCTTTTGCTGCCAGCCGGTATGATGCGGTGGCACTAAAACAGTACTTCCAAGGAAGACGCAATGCAGAACAACATCACAAAGCTGCAAGAGTTACAAAAAGCTGCCTTGCTCGGAGGCGGTGAACAGCGCATCGACACCCAGCATTCCAAGGGTAAGCTGACCGCCCGTGAGCGGATTGATCTGTTGTTGGATGAGGATAGTTTTGAAGAGTGGGACAAGTTTGTTGAGCATCGCTCGCACGACTTTGGCATGGAAGAACAGACTATCCCAGGTGATGGCGTAGTCACGGGATATGGCACAATTAATGGTAGATTAACGTTTGTGTTCAGTCAGGATTTTACGGTTTTTGGCGGTGCATTATCGGAGGCTAACGCTGAAAAAATCTGTAAGGTCATGGACCAGGCAATGAAGGTTGGAGCACCGATCATCGGATTAAATGACTCAGGTGGTGCAAGGATACAGGAGGGTGTTGGTTCCCTTGGCGGATATGCTGATATTTTCCAGCGTAATGTGCTTGCTTCTGGCGTCGTTCCGCAGCTATCTGTGGTCATGGGACCCTGCGCGGGTGGTGCTGTCTATTCGCCGGCTATAACTGACTTTATTTTTATGGTTGAGGGCTCGGCTTATATGTTTGTTACAGGCCCCGACGTTGTAAAAACGGTAACCCATGAAATTGTCACTCCCGAGGAATTAGGGGGTGCGAGCGTCCATACTCGGAAATCCGGCGTTGCCGATCTGGCGTTTGAAAATGACATTGAAGCGCTTTCGTATACGCGGAGGTTTTTCGATTTTTTGCCCGCTAATAACGGTGAAAAACCGCCTGTCTGGAGCACTGAGGATCCTGCGAACCGGGTTGAGCCTTCGCTGGAGACGTTGGTTCCGTCTGATTCATCCAAACCCTACGACATAAAAGAAGTCGTAACCAAGGTAGCAGACGAAGGAGATTTCTTTGAGATCCAGACCGATTATGCCCAGAACATCGTCATTGGTTTTATCCGCCTGCAAGGCAGCACGGTTGGCGTAGTGGCTAATCAACCCATGGTTTTAGCGGGCTGCCTGGATATTGATTCATCCAAAAAAGGGGCTCGTTTTGTGCGCTTCTGTGATGCTTTTAATATCCCTGTGTTGACCTTGGTAGATGTGCCCGGTTTTATGCCCGGTACCTCCCAGGAATACGGCGGCATTATCAAAAATGGCGCGAAATTATTGTACGCCTATGCAGAGTGTACCGTTCCCAAAGTGACCCTTATTACTCGTAAAGCCTATGGTGGTGCTTATGATGTGATGGCATCAAAACACTTAAGGGGTGATGTTAATCTAGCCTGGCCCAGTGCTGAGATTGCTGTCATGGGAGCCAAGGGCGCAGTAGAAATCATTTTTCGTAAAGACCTCGGAGATGAGCAGGGTATCCAAAAACGCACCGATGAATACCAGGAACACTTTGCTAACCCCTTTGTTGCTGCCAGCCGTGGTTATATTGATGACATCATCATGCCTCAGGAAACCCGGCAGCGGTTGTGCCGCTCGTTTGCCATGCTACGAGATAAGCAATTGGAAAATCCCTGGCGTAAACACGGTAACATTCCACTTTAAGCCCCGCTTAAATAAGGTCATCTACACAAATGTTTAAGAAAATACTAATCGCTAATCGTGGCGAAATCGCCTGCAGAGTGATTAAAACAGCGCGAAATATGGGGATATCAACCGTTGCCGTTTATTCTGAAGCTGATGCTGCGGCATTACACGTGCGTATGGCTGATGAAGCAGTACCTATAGGCGGATCCGCTTCTTCGGAAAGCTATCTGCGGGCGGATCGCATCGTCCAGGCCTGCAGGGATACAGGCGCTGAAGCGGTCCATCCGGGATATGGATTCCTTTCCGAGAATGCCGAGTTCTGTGAAACCCTGGCTGCCGAAGGTATTGCTTTTATAGGCCCGGGAGTGAAGGCCATCACCAGCATGGGAGATAAGATCACTTCCAAGCTATTGGCTCAGGAGGCCGGCGTCAATACCATTCCGGGTTATACGGATATCATTAGTGATTCAGAGCATGCCGTCCAGATAGCCAATGAAATCGGCTATCCAGTAATGCTCAAGGCCAGTGCTGGCGGTGGTGGTAAAGGCATGCGGGTCGTCTTTAATGATGAAGAATGCAGAGATGGGTTTGAGCGCGCAGCCAACGAAGCCAGGGCGAGCTTTGCCGATGATCGGATTTTCGCGGAGAAATTTATTGAAGATCCCAGGCACATTGAAATTCAGATCCTGGCAGACCAGCATGGCAATGCCATCTATCTCGGTGAGCGTGAGTGCTCGATTCAAAGACGTCACCAAAAGGTAATAGAGGAAGCGCCTTCTCCATTCCTGGATGAGGTGACTCGAAAAGCGATGGGGGAACAGGCCGTGACACTGGCCGCTGCGGTTGATTACTGTTCCGCTGGGACAGTCGAATTTATTGTTGACGCTAACAAAAATTTTTACTTCCTGGAGATGAATACCCGCTTGCAAGTGGAACACCCTGTGACAGAGTTTGTTACCGGGCAGGATTTGGTCGAGCATATGATTCGGATCGCCAATAACGAGACCCTGTCACTGGCCCAGAAAGACGTTACGCTCACTGGCTGGGCTATGGAAACCCGCGTTTATGCAGAGGATCCATTCCGTAATTTTCTACCTTCTATTGGTCGTCTGGTTAAGTACACGGCACCGGTTGAAACTGACACTGTCAGGGTTGATACGGGCATAGAAGAAGGTAGCGAGGTATCGATGTTCTATGACCCGATGATTGCCAAGTTGATCACTTACGGAGAGGATCGAGAGCAGGCTATAGATGCGATGGCGGATGCCCTTGACGCTTATTACATTCGAGGAGTCAATCATAACATCAGTTTTTTGAATGCTTTGATTATGCACCCGCGGTTTCGAGAAGGGCGGCTGACAACAAACTTCATTGCCGAGGAATATCCGGACGGCTTTCATGCCGAAGATGTACCCCAGAGTAATCCAGTTATTCCCGTTGTCATGGCGGCTATGGTTCACCTGTGCAAGCAGGCCCGTGCAGTTGAAAATAACCCTGAGGCAGACCAGTTTAAAGCGGTATGGAATTGGGTGGTGATAGCGAATAAAGAGCACTATCCGGTTTCGGTACAGTTCGTGGACAATGGCATTGAGGTAACCTGTCTTGACCAGAGCTATTTAATTGAAACCGATTGGCAGTTGGGTCAAGCGCTTATACGGGCAGAAGTGAATGGGGTTGCAGTGACCCTGCAACTGGAACCCTCGAAAGCTGGCTTTCGCACCTATTATCGAGGCGCAGAAACCAGCTTATTGGTACTGTCTCCTCGTGCCGCAGCATTGTTACCACACATGATAGAGAAGCAGCCGCCGGATTTGTCTAATTTCCTGATTTCGCCCATGCCAGGATTGCTGGTGAGATTAGCTGTCTCTGTAGGAGATGAGATCAAAGCGGGTGAAGAACTGGCGGTGATTGAAGCTATGAAGATGGAGAATAGTTTAAGAGCCGAAGAAGATGGCATCGTCGCTCAAGTCATGGTTAGCCAAGGAGACTCCTTAATGGTGGACCAGCCGATATTAGAGTTCGAAGACAGACAGTAATCTCAGCAATACCAGTTAACAGGCATTTTTTTTAGAGCAAGCGCCCGTTGTGTAAAACCTTACGGTCTTGCCTGCAAATACCAGGCTAAGCTGCTTTGACTTCTTCGAGTTCTACCAGGGTGCCGCAGAAGTCTTTCGGGTGCAGGAAAACTACCGGCAGGCCATGTGCGCCGGTTTTGGGCTGCCCGTCACCTAACACTCTAGCGCCGTCGCTTACTAGATGGGCGATGGCCGCATGGATATCGGTTACTTCGTAACAGACGTGGTGCATGCCCCCGCTGGGATTATTATCGAGAAAGTTCTGTATTGGTGATGCCTCGCCTAAAGGGTGCAGTAATTCAATTTTTGTGTTGGGTAATTCGACGAATACGGTGGTCACGCCGTGATCGGGTAGCTGCATTTGTTCTGTAACCACTGCGCCTAACGACGTTTGGTACATTTGTGCGGCTGCGGCCAGGTCCGGTACAACAATGGCGACGTGATTTAAACGACCGATCATGAGCAACTCCTATTAAACTGATTATCTGTTTTTCCCGGGAATAAGTTTGAGAATCTGGCTGGCGGCATTGGGAATGTTGCTGCCGGGTCCGAAGATCGCATTTACCCCAGCATCATAAAGGGCCTGATAGTCCTGCTGCGGAATGACGCCCCCGGCGACCACAACAACATCTTCCATTCCGGCTGCTTTGAGATGCTCAATCATCTCAGGAACAAGGGAACGATGTCCGCCTGCCAGGGTAGACACGCCGACGACTTGGGCTCCTATTGCTTTGGCTTGCTTGGCAGCCTCTTCGGGAGTCTGGAAAAGAGTTCCCAGCGAGACTTCAAAACCAAAATCTCCAAATGCGTTCGAGATGACTTTTGCACCTCGGTCATGGCCATCCTGACCCATCTTTACCACTAGTATGTTGGGTGCATGACCTTCGATGTCGGTAAACACTTTAACTTCATTGTGCACTTTGGCGAAAGCTGGATCGTCAGCGTAGCTTTCGGCGTACACTCCGGGGGTCAATTTAGAGATGGGTTCATGGCGGCTATAAACCTTTTCCAGGGCATAGGACAACTCGCCTACGGTAACGCGATTTCGGCTAGCCTCAATGGCCAGCGCCAGCAGGTTACCAGAGTTTTCCTTAGCTGCAGTGGTCAATGCAGTCATCGATGTTTTGACCAGGTTCTCATCCCGACTAGCGCGAACTTCGCTGAGTCGGCGCAATTGAGCTTCGCGAACTTTGGCATTATCAACCGACAACACATCCAACTCGCTATCTTCGGTTTCAAGCTTATACTTGTTGACGCCAACGATGACGTCCTCACCCCGTTCAATACGAGCTTGACGCTGGGCAGCGGCTTCTTCTATCCGCTGTTTGGGCATGCCAGATACGACGGCTTTGGTCATACCACCCATTTCCTCTACTTCTTTTATGAGTTTGCGAGCGTGCTGTACTATAGAGTCGGTGAGGCTTTCGATGTAATAGCTACCCCCTAAAGGATCGATCGAGCGGGTAATCTGGGTTTCTTCAGCCAGGATAATTTGCGTATTACGGGCTATTCTTGCGGCGAAGGGCGATGGCAGGGCAATAGCTTCATCCAGCGCATTGGTATGCAAGCTTTGGGTGCCTCCCAAGGTAGCCGCCAGCGCTTCTATGGTGGTACGAACTACGTTGTTGTAGGGGTCCTGCTC
>JABIZD010000135.1 GCA_018666555.1 Gammaproteobacteria bacterium | reverse complement strand
AAGCTAGGTAGCAAAGCTAGGTAGAAAAATTAGGTAGAAAAGCTAGGTAGAAAAGTTTGAGGATCAGAGTAGATCGGTAGATGTGCGATGATCGGAAAATCCAGCATTTGGGCGGCAAGAGTTTTTTCGGCGACATGGACACAGATTGATTTAATAATTCAGGGTTGTAACAGGCCCATTGACTGAAATGGCAATACGGAGAGCATGATGGATATGACTAAAGACGATAATAAGGAAAAAGCATTATCTGCAGCTTTATCGCAGATTGAACGCCAATTTGGTAAAGGAGCCATGATGCGGTTGGGTGACTCACCGCACGAAAAAATCCCCTCGATCTCGACCGGCTCACTTGGCCTAGATATAGCACTGGGCATTGGTGGTCTACCCAGAGGCCGAATTGTTGAAATTTATGGTCCAGAGTCTTCGGGAAAAACTACTTTGACCCTACAGGTGATCGCGGAATGCCAGAAGATCGGTGGAACCTGCGCCTTTATTGATGCAGAACATGCTCTGGATCCGCTCTATGCGCAGAACTTAGGTGTCAATATTAATGACCTGCTGGTATCACAGCCCGACACGGGTGAGCAGGCATTGGAGATTTGCGACATGATCGTCCGCTCCGGTGCAGTAGATGTGGTTATTATTGACTCTGTTGCAGCGCTAACGCCTAAAGCCGAAATTGAGGGTGATATGGGCGATCATCATGTCGGCTTACAAGCCAGGTTGATGAGTCAAGCGTTACGCAAGATGGCCGGTAATATTAAGAATTCCAATACCCTGGTTGTGTTTATTAACCAGATTCGAATGAAGATTGGGGTTATGTTTGGTAGCCCTGAAACCACTACCGGTGGTAATGCCCTTAAGTTTTATTCCTCAGTCAGGCTTGATATTCGCCGCATTGGTGCGATCAAGGAAGGCGACGAGATCGTGGGTAATGAAACCAGGGTAAAAGTGATAAAAAACAAAGTGGCTCCGCCATTTAAGCAGACTGAATTCCAAATCATGTACGGTAAGGGAATTTATAGGCTAGGCGAGGTGGTTGATCTTGGTGTTCAGTTAGGGCTAGTAGATAAGGCCGGTGCATGGTATAGCTACAAGGGCGACAGAATTGGTCAGGGAAAGAAAAATGCCTGTGAGTTTCTTCAGGAAAACGCTGCAATGGCGACTGAAATCGAAAGCCTGATTCGTTCTCAGTTACTCGATTCTGGTTCAACTGGAAATGAGGCAGGCAGTGATTCAGACGAGGATAATGTCACCCCGATTAGTGGTGGCCAATAACCCGGGTTGTATAACCGGGTAAGCAGGTTGTTCAATGAATGATGAAAACGCTATTGGCCTAATATCAGGTAGTGACATCAGGCGGGCAGCTATGGATTTGCTTGCGCGGCGAGAGCATGCGGTCGCAGAATTGCATCGTAAACTTAATACCCGCTTCAGGGATTGTAATGGGCTGATCGAAGATGAAGTCCATCGGTTAACGGTAGAGGGTCTGCAGAGTGATGCCAGACTTGCGGAAGCATTTGTGAATTCTAGAATTGGAAAAGGCCAGGGGCCGCTGAAAATTAGAAGGGAATTGCAATTACGAGAAGTGAACTCGGAGTTAATCAGTATTGCCTTTGAGCACTCAGCGGTCGACTGGTCTGAGCTCGCTGCCCGTGTACTGGAAAAAAAATTTGGCGTTGACGTGTTAACGAACAAAACCTTTAATCCGAAAGAGAAGGGCCGGCGGGCAAGGTTTCTTCAGCAGCGTGGATTTACCTTTGAGCAGATCTCCAGTCTGTTGTGAATACCAGTAGAACCGTTCTCTGATGTCGTCTCGAGCAGTTAAACGGGTCTAATTAGCGTCCTTTTAGCCTGTCGATATTGGCCTGAAGATAACTTTCCTCCACTCTATCTCGTTTTTAAATAGATCGTTCTCAATGCGCGGGTTTCTATTGATCAGTAAGATTGCGGTTCAATGCTAAGGTTTCTTTTTAAGACAAAGATTTCAGTTGAATGGTAAGAATTTATGCTGAGTAGTACTATTTCCAATAATCAGCACGAATGCTGTGGATTAACGTGAATTCAGTCGATCAGCACTATTTTGCTGATCAGACCGATAATTTCATCGATACTATAATATAATGCCCGCCGAACAATTCTGTTACAAACAGGCTCGGCATTTTGATATTGGCTGAATGTCTGCATTTTCCTGGAATTTTGAGATGGAGTCGGCGTTATGAATAGCCGTGAAATAAGAAAAGCGTTCTTAACCTACTTTAGCGAACAAGGCCATGAAATCGTGGACTCGGCCTCGCTCGTGCCTGATAACGATCCTACATTACTGTTTACAAATTCAGGCATGGTGCAGTTTAAAGAAGCTTTTGCCATGAAGGAAAATAGGGGTTATACGCGTGCAGCCAGTTGCCAGCGATGTATTCGGGCGGGCGGTAAGCACAATGACCTGGATAACGTTGGCTACACCGCTCGTCACCACACATTTTTTGAAATGCTCGGAAATTTTAGTTTTGGAGATTACTTCAAGGAAGAAGCTATTCGTTTTGCGTGGGAATTTCTGACCGAAGTACTTGCTGTACCGAGCGATAAACTTTGGGTGACTATCCATACGAGTGATGATGAAGCCGAAAAAATATGGGTTGAAAAAATCGGTTTTGACCCTGCCAGGATAACGCGGTTGGGCGATGAAGATAATTTTTGGATGATGGGGGATACGGGTCCATGTGGTCCCTGCTCGGAGATATTTTATGATCACGGCGAGACAGTGCCAGGAGGTCCTCCAGGCACCGAGCATGGTGATTTGGATCGTTATGTAGAAATATGGAACCTGGTTTTTACACAATATGACCGTGATTCAGACGGAAATCTAACGCCATTACCTAGCCCGTGCGTGGATACAGGGATGGGTATAGAGCGGATAGCAGCGGTGCTGCAGCATGTCCACAATAATTATGACACCGATTTATTTCTGCCTTTAACCAACGATGCTGCCAGCCTTCTGAGCTCTGCTGATAGCGCCAATCCATCATACAAGGTGATTGCTGACCACTTACGTTCCGCCTCTTTTCTTATCGCCGATGGGGTATTGCCGTCGAACGAAGGTCGAGGCTATGTCATGCGAAGGATTATCCGCCGTGCACTACGGCACGGGCATAAGCTCGGCTCAAGTGAGCCATTTTTCCATAAATTGGTTCCAACCCTCTGTGCGGTTATGGGTGATGCCTATCCGTTACTAATGCAGACAGCAGACCAGATTCAGCGGGTTTTACTAAAAGAGGAACAACAGTTTGAGCTGACCTTGGATCAAGGTATGAAAATTCTGGATGCGGCTATGGCAACCCTTGATGGTAAGGTCATACCGGGAGAAGTTATTTTTAAACTGTATGACACCTATGGTTTTCCAACGGATTTAACCGGGGACATAGCCAGAGAAAATGACCTTAGCCTTGATATGGACGGATTTGATCGGTCTATGCAGGAGCAACGTACTCGGGCGCGAGCAGCTAGCAAGTTTGCAGGCCAGGCAGAGGCTGAGCTGGCTCTTGAGATTGAAACTGATTTCATCGGCTACCAGGCATTGAAGGCGGATAGCCAGGTCCGAGCGCTGATAGTCAATGGTCAAGAGGTCGAAAAGGTTGCGTCTGGGGAGCAGGCTCTGGTTGTTTTGGACCAGACGCCGTTTTATGCCGAAAGCGGTGGCCAGACTGGAGACCGAGGGTCTTTTACTGCAGAGAATTTGCAAGTTGAAGTGCAGGATACGATCCGGCAGGGAGACGCGCATGTTCACCTCGTTAACGTGGTTGCAGGTGAACTCCGCTGGAATGACAAGATCATGGTCGAAGTTGCTCAAGATGCGAGGCAGTCCACCGCATTGAACCACTCTGCAACGCATTTATTACATGCCGCCTTGCGATCGATTCTCGGTACGCATGTAAACCAGCGTGGGTCACTGGTTCAGTCTGAGCGGTTAAGGTTCGACTTCTCACATTTCGAGGCAGTAACGGAATCCGAAATTAGAGCCATAGAAAGGTTAGTGAATGACCAAATCAGGAAGAATTCTGTTATCAGCACTGACATTATGAAAGTAGAAGAGGCGAAGAATACAGGCGCATTAGCTTTGTTTGGAGAGAAATACTCGGAACAAGTGAGGGTGCTGACCATGGGTGACGGATTCTCCGTTGAATTGTGTGGCGGTACCCATGCAGAGCGTACAGGCGATATCGGTCTATTTAGAATATTGTCAGAGCAGGGTGTTGCTTCCGGTGTGCGCAGGATAGAGGCGGTGACAGGCCAGGTGGCCATACAGGATATGCAGGACCTTGATGAAGCCTCAGGGGCGATCGGTCATATGTTAAAAGTTGACCGGTCTGGGTATGCCGTCAGGCTAAAGGCACTGGTAGATGAAAACCGCAAGTTAGAGAAGCAGGTAAGTCAGTTAAACGCGAAAATTGCCAGTGGTGAAGGGCAGGATGTATTGGCATCCGCAGTATCAATTGGTGATGCCCGCTTGTTAGTTAACCAGCTAAGCGGGGCAGATCCCAAGGCCCTTCCAGATGCGTTGGATCGCCTTAAAAATAAGCTTGGCAGCGGTGTTGTTGTTTTAGCGGCAGCAGATGAAGCAAAAGTGTCTTTAATTGCTGGTGTGTCCAAGGATTTGACCGATCGCGTACATGCAGGAGAATTGGTCAACTTCGTGGCATCCCAGATAGGTGGGAAAGGCGGTGGTCGCGCAGATATGGCTCGGGCCGGTGGCTCAGAAGTTAGTGCATTACCGCAGGCTCTGGCCAGTATCCAGGGTTATCTAGAGGAGCGGCTCCGGTCGTAATCGATTCATAACGTCACCTTGATATCATTAACGGTGAAAAATTGTTAGGAAAATACTATGGCGCGGTTAGTCATGAAGTTTGGAGGGACCTCGGTCGCCTCTATCAAACACATGGAGAACGTGGCTGCAAAAGTACGTACGGAGAAGCTCGCCGGTAACGAGGTAGTGGTGGTTGTCTCGGCCATGGGAGATGAAACGGACCGATTAGTTTCCCTTGCGGAGGAAGCGCAGGTGCCGGAGGTGGATACGCGGCGCGAACTTGATGTATTACTTTCAACCGGGGAACAAGTGAGTATAGCCCTAGTGGCCATGGTTTTGTCTAGGTCAGGACTGCCAGCAAAGTCGTTTACGGGTGCTCAGGTAGCCATCAAAACTGATGGGGTACATAACCGATCGCGGATACTGGAGATTGATGCGGAGCGGTTGGAGGCTGATTTAGGCAAGGGGATAGTACCCGTTGTGGCTGGATTTCAGGGTGTTAACGAGTCCAGTGACATAACCACTCTGGGCCGGGGAGGGTCAGACACCACTGCCGTTGCTCTGGCAGCCCGATTGAAAGCCGACGAGTGTCGAATTTATACTGATGTCGAGGGCGTGTTCACGACGGATCCGAGAATCGTTGAAACGGCCAGGTGTCTTGAACGGATAACCTTTGAGGAAATGTTGGAACTTGCCAGTCTGGGATCGAAAGTGCTGCATACCCGGGCTGTCGAATTGGCCAGTAAGTTTCATGTCCCTTTAAGAGTACTTTCCAGTTTTAACGATTCAACTGGTACGCTGATCACAAGAGAGGAAAATATCACCATGGAAGCACCATTAATTTCAGGCATCGCTTTCACTAAGAACGAAGCGAAGTTAACCTTGCTTGGGGTCCCGGACCTGCCGGGTATCGCATCGACCATACTGGGTCCTATCAGTGCTGCAAATATTGAAGTGGATATGATCGTTCAGAATGTGTCGGCTGACCGGAGCACTGACTTTACTTTTACGTTGTCTCGACAGGATTATGACCAGGCAGCGGTCATATTGGAAGCAATCGCGGCGTCGATGGGCGCCCGTGAAGTCACTGGAGATACCAGTATCGCTAAATTGTCCATTGTCGGTGTAGGCATGCGTTCGCATGCCGGGGTCGCTAGCAAAATGTTTGAAGTGCTGGCTGCTGAATCGATTAATATTCAGATGATTTCGACCTCTGAAATAGCCATATCAGTAGTAATAGATGAAAAATATCTGGAGTTGGCAGCGCGGGCATTACATTCCGAATTTGATCTAGCCGAACCATTTGCATAATAAAGGCAGTTGTCTGAAGTGCAGAGTATTAGTTTAGGCCTTCGAGGCTTAGCCTGAAAATAGTTGACCGACCATTGTGAAACGGAAGTGAGCCTCTGGTGCTGAATTGTATTGCCCTCGGCAGGGCACGGTTAGCAGAAGAAATTCTTTATTGTTCCTTAGGATAGGTAGTAGCGCGGTACTTGCCACCTGGTTTTATATGGCCAGGTCATTGAATTACTGCGTGACTTTCTTGAACAGGGGAATGAAGCCTCGAATAAAAGTGATATTTTCGAAGTATCCCTGCTCAGCCAGTAAGCGATGCATTAATGGTAGGTGATACATCGGAACGCTTGGCATTAAATGATGCTCCATGTGGAAACTAATTTGATGAGGGGCGATCAACAGGCGTTCCCACCAATGGGTGATAAGTGTTCTGGTGTTCAGCCTGGCATCTTTATTGTACAGGTCAGGGACAGCGGCATGCTCAGCCACCTGTCTTAATCGGGTACATAACATGTGGGTGCTTGCAAATGCACCAACCCAGATCAGCATAAGCCAGGGAACCTGCAGGTAAATAAACAGGCTGAACAAAGCCAGATTGACGATTAAGCCTCCTCTAACGGTTTTCTGGGATTCCTTATCCAGCGAGCGATAATGTCTGATGGAGCGTCCTATTGATTTAAGCCTTCGCCAGCCTGTTTGGCCGCTCAGATCCCTAAGGATTTTTCGTTGCAAGCTTTTTTTCGAAACAGGGTAAGCCTGGTAATTTTTGAGATCAGGGTCCTCGACGGTACCAGCCAGTCGGTGATGTTTAATATGGCCCTTCATGTAATTACGCTGACTGGAAAAGATCCAGTAACCAGATAACCAGCTACCCACTAGCTCATTGGCAGCTTTTTGTTGGAAAAAAGACTGGTGACCGGTTTCGTGAACGATGATCCCCAGAGCGAGTTGTCTGGCCCCGATCACGAACGAGGCTGCTAGTACTGATAGCACTGAGGGGAATTTAGCAACGAGCACAAAGGCGCCAGCAATGAGGAGCCAGTCATAGGCCAGGATCAATGCCGCTTTGGAATTGCTCTTCGCGGTCACTTTCTTTATATCTGCGGGTGACAGTACTTGCATGCAGGTTAATTTAATCTTCCTGATGAGCATGTGCAATGTAAACCGAGTGTTTATATCGTATCGATTGAGTCAGTTTTGCGCTGAGAATAAACTATGACCCGCTTGAGGTGGGTGTAGTAGGAAACCTGGAACTGAGCAGTTCGCCTTTGTTAAATGCCGGCTGCTGCCTGAGTTGGATAATGGGCAGTATTTTTACTGATTACAGCGAGATAGGGAATAACAAGTTATTAAGCTGGTAGGCGTTGATCCAGGCGCAAAGGTAAAATGATTGCAAATTCTGATCCGTGGTGGGTGCTGCTCTTTAATTTGATCGAGCCCTTATGGGATTCTATGGCCGCCTTGGCGATAGACAGGCCCAGTCCTGTGCCACTTGGTTTCTTCGAGGTAATTGTGCTAGAGCGATAAAACCGCTCGAACACCCGGTCATGGTCTGCTTTGGGGATGCCAATACCCTGGTCTTTAATAGTAGTAATGGATTGGTCAGCGTTGATTGCGATGTTGATAGTAATAGAGGTAGAGGGCTTCGAGTACTTAACGGCATTTTCAATAATGTTATTGAATGCCTGGTGCAGGGATTCGGCCTCTCCCATAATATGAATTGAGTCGCATTGGGGTTCTAGATTGATGGATATTTCGTGGAATTCAGCGATATCTGCCTGATTGGAAATGACCTCTTCCATGAGTTTATTGAGATCAATGGCTACGAAATCTTCGCGGAAGTTATGAAACCTTTGTAATCGCGCGAGTTGCAGTAGTTTCACGACGATGTTGTTTAAATTATCCGCCTGATTTGAAACTCTGATCAGGAATTTCTCCCGCATCTCGGCTTGCATCTGACTTGAGTCGATAATGGTTTCGACAATACCTTTTATAGAGGCGATAGGTGTCTTCAACTGGTGCGATGCATTAGCTACGAATTCGACGCGAATATTGTCTGCAAGTGTTCTCTCGGTAATATCCTGTAGGGTGAAAAGGAAACCATCCGTTACAGAGTTATCCTCTGGTTGTCGGGTAGCGGATATCTCGAGGATTCGATTGTTTACCTCGATAATTAGTGAGGCATCGCTCGGACTATGGCTGGCTCTTTTGGTCAAGGTGTTGATCTCACCTAACGGTTCTATATCCGATAGATCTTTACCTTCTATATTCCTGTCCAGGGAAAATAGATCTAGTGCGGCCGTATTGATATGAACAATTTGGTTTTCGGCATTAACGGCGATAACGCCTTCCTTCAGTGCATTCAATAAGTTGGAAAGGAGGTTGATATTTTTATCCAGGCTCATAACTTTCTGTTCTATTTCACCAGTCATCATGTACAGGGAGTTCTCGATAATGGCGATATCTTGCTTCCCTAATTTATCCAGGTGATGGTCTACTAATAGTCGATGTGCCAGTGCAGTGGCTCTTTCAATGGGCTGAAAAAAATAGTATGTGAAAATGTAAGCGGCAACGGCAAGGATCCCAAACGTTGCTGAAAAGGATAAAAATAATTGATCTAGCACCTCATCGGTCCAGCTATTTTCGAGTTCCAGGTTACCTGACAGGATTACGTAACCGAGCAAAGCACCGTCAGAATCGATGCGCTTGGCAAGGGAGATTTTGCCCTGATTTTGATCAGGGCTTATTTGTTTTGCGTAACCTGTATCTAGAGTTTTAGCTTGTATGACTTCAGGTCTCAAGAGGTAGTCTTCATCAATGCTGAAGGCCTGGTTATCATGAATTACAGCGCCATCACGGCGGAGGATGATCAGTCTCTTTTGATTAGTGAGCAGGGGTTTAGATGGCAAATCGGTAATGCTTTCAGAGAGTATAGCTTCGGCCAGTAAAGACGCCATGGGTAACTCAGAGGCATAGGCTTGCTCAGCACGAGAGGAGGCATCTCTGCCCAATTCTGTAGCCAGGTGGGTATAAATCGTCACCGCGCCTATAAGGGCGAAAGTGATGGTTGTCAGGTAAATCCGCCAGAAAATTTTGTTCTTAAGCATGCTATGAGGATTCGGTATTTATAAAATTGTGTTGGCCATTCTACTTGTCGCATCAATGGATTAGATACTGTATCAGTCCTGGCTGCAGGCGACATCCAAGTTTGATTGGTTTTTACCTGGAATTTGATCTTATCAGAATTATGGGATGCTGCTATAACCATCTGCTCTAGAGTCTAGAGTTTGCCTCACTATGCCATGGCTAGGCTATTCTTACGGGCCATTAACGGTATAGCGCGGGCCATTTATCGAGGCTTGCGCTCTGTTACCCGTCGGTCCTTGAAGAAGAGCCCTATTCAGGAGGATCCTGCTAGTGAGGTCGCAAGGGGCTGTGCTTTGAATCCATTGGCTTGTCCGGGATGGAAGAAGCGTTATAAGCTGAGTCTAAAGCCTAGCGTGGCCGCTTTATTGCGGTTGGTTCGGGCTCCATAAGGCTGTCTGCCAACGATACGTTGGGCATTCAAGGCGTTTTCTATCTTGAAGAAGATCTGTGTTGCTCCATTCAGTTCCAGTTGGCTGGTCAGGTCCAGCGTCGTGTTGTTTTCCGTTTTTTCGAAAGGGCCACAACTGGCGCGGACGCATACACCCATCTGAAAATTCAAGTTTATGAAGTGAGACCAGCGTGGTCCAACCAGTCCGGTTGCTAGCTGCAACTGTTGTTCAGGTAAATACGGTATCGGATCGCCACGGGAAACATCGCCAAAAAAGTCTGTGTCAGCAATATCGCTATCAAACCGGCTATCGAGCCAGGTATAGCTGATTGACAAGGGCATGGCAAAATAACCTGAAGTTTCAAAGCGAGTCGATGCTGAGAACTCCAGCCCTTGAACCGTCGCAGCGTCACCATTAAAGACATCACCTGTTGTGCATTGTGATCCTGACGACGCCGTGCATTGACCCAGGATGTTATCGTAATCGCTCAGGAAGTAAATTGCTTCCAGCTCATAGCCTTTATCGACTCGAATGCCGAGTTCATAATTTACCGATGATTCTTCTCTTGCTCCAGGTGCATTACCTGCAGCCGAAAAGCCTCGATGTACGCCGGCTACCAGTGTCATGGCATCATTTAGTTGGTACAGGGCGGCAAATCCAGGTAGCCAGATTTTACTTCGATTTTCTCTCTGGTCTCTGAGATTACCGCTATCTCGACTTGAAGGATCAGGTGAAATAGCTGGCCTGGTTTCCCATCGAGTCCTGTGTTGTTGGATATATTCGAATCGAATGCCAGGGGATAAGGTTAGTTTGTTAATTCTGATATTATCATGCAGGTGCAATGCATAAGCCTTGGCAGCCTGGATTTGATTACCCGCGTTACCCCATTTCCCGAGATCGTCCAGGATCAGTGCGCTGGATGCTTGATGATAAGTACTGTTGCGCTGCAGTCGGTCTTCATAATCTTCATGGATACGGATTCCTAGTTCTAGTTCATGTTGGCTGTTTTTGGTCTCGAAAAGGCGCTCGAATTTGGCCTGTACTCCCCTGGATAGATAGTGCCTGGCATTTGCACGGAGTTGGATACTGCCTTCAGGCGTATCAGAAGTACCCTGCAACAAACCCGATAAAAAGGCTGGCGTGGTGCCATTCAGGGGCTGGTCCAGGTTAATCGCAGAAATGACCTTATTCCAGCTTAAACCAGCATAATCGGCATTCGTGAGGCTGCCATCAAGATCAATACCATGAGTTTTGAACCAGTTCCGGTACAAACGGTTTTGGTAACCTGTGATAACAAGTTTGCTTGAAGATGTTGGTGAAAATCGATATTGAATCATTGCCTGCTGGTGCTGGCTACGCATTTTATCTAACGCTGAGACATCGTACCGAAGTAGGGGTGAATCCTCAAAGTCAGGGTCGGTGAGGCCAAGGTAAGATTGATTGGAAACCTGGCGGGTCTCTTGTAGTTTGAGTTCGATTTGATGGCGGTCATCTTTACTTTGGTATCTGAATTTGAACATGTAATCTTGAACATTCAGACCTGTATCCTGATTACTTTTCTGGAAGTGCTGGAATCCATCTGATTGCCATTGGTGTGTTTCCAGGAGGACCTGCGTTTGATCTGAAATTCGACGATTGAGCCATGCATGGCTTCGGTATGTTGCATCGGCGCCGGCTTCTATCATCAGATTTACATGATTATCGCCACTGATCGGTGTTGATATCATGTTGAGGGCACCGCCAACAGTATAAGGCCCCTGGGTAATAGCAGCAGGGCCTTTGAGGATTTCTATACTGTGAATACGACCTGGTGTGGGAAAGTAATAGGCAGCGGGTGCAGCATAGGGAGCGGGTGCAATCAGTATATTGTCTTCCAGTAAGGTGATTCTGCTGCTGCGCTCGGTAGCAACGCCGCGGATGCTGATATTGGGTCGAAGTCCGAATCCGTCCTCGGTCTGCAGGGAAATGCCTGGGACACTTCTTAGTATGCTTTGAATGTCTGAATAGGAAAAGCGTTCGAGTTGTTCAGGACCAAGGTACGCTGCTGCCCCTGCAATTTGCCTTGCTTTGGTTCTGGAACCAACGATAGAGACTTCTTCCAGAATTATGTCGTTGTTGGGGTTGTCCGGTAGATCGGCGAGACCGTTATTGATGAGCAGGCAGCTGCATAACAGGGGAAGGGTAAATCGACGGCGCATGTTGTTTGTCTCACTGGCTAGATGAGTTGCAAATACTAATCTAAATGAGAATCATTATCAATTAGATTTGTAAAAAATGAAGTTAGCTACTGATTTAAGCTTGATTGAGGAAAATCACCGGAAAGTGTTTACTAGTGAATGTTGCCCGAGCAGCCGATAAAAAGGATTTGGTATTATTGTCTGCCCTGCCATCGATTAGCTCCTGTATCAATAGCTTTTGTATCGTTTGGCTTGTACAGGAATAGCATTAAAGATACTTAAAAGCAGGAACGAATGGGCGCTAGAAAGGCTCGGATTCTGAGCCGATTTCCGCTTTTAATAATTCCTTAAAGCCGCGTTTGGCATCGCTTCTACCCTGCACAACAGCGCAAACTTGTTGGCAGATCGGCATTTTAACGTTGTATTGATTTGCTAATGCGATGACCCCTGGAGCACTCTTAACGCCTTCGGCGACCATAAACATCTCTCGGCTTATATCTTCCATTGACTGGCCAAGACCCAGGCGAAAGCCCACCGTCCTGTTACGAGATTTCTCACTGGTGCAGGTCGCGACCAGATCGCCAATTCCGGCCAGACCTGCAAAAGTGCTGGCATCCCCGCCCATCGCAGTACCGAGCCGGGTCATTTCCGCCAGTCCTCGGGTAATGATCGCTGAGCGAGTATTGTCTCCTGCTCCTTGGCCGTCGCCCATTCCCGTAGCGATAGCAATAATATTTTTAAGCACGCCACCGAGTTCACAGCCAATAACATCCTGATTACGGTAAACCCGAAACAGACTGCTATGGAATACGCCTTGCAGCTGCTGGCTGAGCACTTTATCTTGCATTGCCAGTACACTGGCGGCAGCAAAACCAGCCATAATTTCAATAGCTAGATTAGGTCCCGTTAGTACGCCTGATGGGTTTTCGGGTAATACTTGTTTGATTACCTCAGTCATACGTGAGCCAGTCGAAAGCTCCAGCCCCTTACTCAGACTGATAATCGGGGTGTTTTTTTGTATATATTTGCCACCCAGAGTGAGCACGTCTCTGAAGTTCTGGGAGGGGATCGCCATGACGATGAGATTCTTACCTTCAGTGACCTCTTGCAGATCAGCAGTTGCCGAAAGCTTTGGTGACAGTTGGGCATCGGGTAAATAATGCTGGTTACTGTGGTTTTGGTTGACTTCATCAACCGTAGCGGAATTTCTCGCCCACAGTTTGACGGCTTTATGACGGCTTAACAGGTGGGCCACGGTTGTACCCCAACTGCCACCTCCAATGACTCCAACTTTCCAATCATTCATGTTTGAAAGGGCGTGTTAATATTAATGACATCCTGGATTAGTTCTCTTGGGGTGTTGTTCGGCAAGTTAACAATATCTACCATGCCGTCAAAATGCTGTTCAATTTTAGCAGTTATTTCATCGAATCGGCCGACAGCAGCAAATTCGTGGACCAGGTCATCGGAAATTAGCCTGGACATATCCTGCCACTGCCCTTTTTTAGACATTTCATTTAATTCTAACCCTAAGTCTTCCAGATCATGGACTTTAAAAACAGGCCAATAAGCTGGGGTAGAGCCATAGAACCCAATTCGGGTTCTAACCCACTCGAACTGTTTTTGTACTTCAGCATCGTCTTTCCCGGTGATGACAAATCCACCGCCGGAAATTTCAAAGTTCTCCCGGTTGCGGTTT
>JABIZD010000105.1 GCA_018666555.1 Gammaproteobacteria bacterium | reverse complement strand
GTTATCAGTTTCTGCATTAGCTCAGCGGCACTTAAGGGTTGAATCAAACCTACTCCCTGACCTGACCACATGGCCATGAAATCTGGATTGTCGGTCTCTGCTGCTTGTTTACGTAAGGCACCTGAAATTGCGTACTGCAGGGGGTAGGGCAGCAAGGGCTCGTCAAGCTTTTCTACCTCGGTGATATAGCGGTTACGGATGCCGCGGGCGGGTTTACCGGACATCGCTTCGGTGACGGTGGTTTGGCTGGCTTGTGACGCGAGTAGAGATTGCCGCCAGGCATCAGGGATCCCCGATTCAGGGCAACCGAGAAATGCGGTTCCAAGTTGCACGGCTTGTGCGCCCAAGGCATGGCAGGCGATGATACCGCGTGCATCCATAACGCCGCCTGCAGCAATGACCGGAATACTGACGGCATCGACTATCTGTGGTACCAGCGCCAAGGTGCCAATGAGAGCATCCTGATAGGCTCCAAGAAAGGTTCCGCGATGCCCGCCCGCCTCGCTACCCTGGGCAATGACGGCATCGACACCAAACCTCTCCAGCAAAGTTGCTTCGCTGACGTGGGTTGCCGTGCAGATCACCTTTAAGCCAGCGGCATGGATAGCATCAACATGTGCCCTTTCAATGCCAAAGTGAAAGCTGATGACGGGTACTTTTTCATCCAGCAGAACCTGTAATTGTAATTCCGCAGGTCCGAACAGGTTACCCGGGGAAGGTATTTCGCCTAGTCCAAATTCGTGATGATAACCTGCCAGAACCGAGCGCAGCTTCTCGCCCGGACGCGCCTCTTGATCAAATATTTCGCTGGCTGGAGCAAAAAGATTCACGTTGAACGCCTGGTTAGTTTTCTGCTTGATGGCTTGAACCTGTTTACGCAGAGTTTCCGGTGGCATAGCGGCTGCACCGAGACCGCCCAGGCCGCCTGCGTTGCTGACAGCGGCGACCAGGTCTGGGTTAGAGGCACCGGCCATAGGCGCCTGTAGAATCGGATGATCAATACCAAACAGCTGCTTAATATCCATGCTCAGAGACCTGATGGTTAACGTTTCACCGGAATCATAGCATCAACGATGAAGTTCAATTGAAGACATTAGCGGATCATTTCAGCTGTTCAGTGGAGGGACTTGGACAGGATTAAAAGCGCTGCCGCAACCGCTAGGGGCCAGTTGATATAGCGGTGCCGTTGTTATGCTGGTGGTGAGTCACAACGGCCTTGAGGAGCTTGTTGTTATTCTCAACCAAGAGCGCGCCTTGAAGTTCTGATACTGCAGAGTTGAGGCCTGACAGAATTGCCAGCTTTGCTTAGAATCGCTGGGCAGAATAGGGGCTTGGGTCAAGGGGTGGCGTGGTTGAGGTAAGTAACGCATAAACCAGTTCGGCAGTAATGGGAGCCAGGGTCATGCCGATGTGGCCATGACCAAAGGCATAGATAATATCATTGCCGTATTGAGAGGCCGATATCACGGGTAGGCTGTCTGGAATTGACGGCCTGAAGCCCAGCCAGCTGCGATCAGGCTGCTTCAATTGGGGGAAATAACAGTTAATGCCCTGTTGTAGTTTTTCCAGACGATGGCGAGAGACTTTGGGGTCTAGTCCGCCCAGCTCAACGGTGCCGGCAACCCTCAACCGGCCCTGCATGGGGGTCATGTAAAATCCTCTGCTAGTGGCGCTGACCGGCCTCTGCAGCAGAGGTTGGTCGAGATCAAACTCTAAATGGTAGCCTCGTTCAGTATCCAGCGGGATTCGATCACCGGCCATCCGGGCCAGGTCTCGGGAGTGTGCACCGGCAGCAATAATAACCTGCTTGGCTGAGATTCGACCGCCGCTGGCCAGGGTTGCTTCAACTCCGGATTTGTGACGAGTCAGTCGCACCACAGAGCTTTGGTGAAATTGCAGGCCCTGGTCAATCAATTGCTTAAATAGCAGGTCAAGAAACTGTCCGGGGTCAGTCAGGTATATGGCATTCGGGAAATAAGCTGCACCACCTTTTACAATTGGTAGGTCAGGTTCCAGATG
>JABIZD010000039.1 GCA_018666555.1 Gammaproteobacteria bacterium | reverse complement strand
GGTTATCCGCGCGGCGTAGAACCATTCTTGTGATATTTGACCCAGGTGAGGGGCAGCCCCTTGAACGTCTGGCAGTGGCGCGTTATCAGGTTGCTGGGTTGTTTAAAAAAGCCTGGGATAAAGAAACCCAGGGAGAACAGTGGCAGCGTCTTGCAGAAATAATAAAACAGCGAAACCCACGACGAATAGCGATAAACAAATCGACGCATTTCGCACTGGCGGATGGCCTCACGGCCACTGAGCATGAGGAGTTTTTTGGGGTGCTCGATGCTGAAATGAAAAACCGGATTATTTCTGCTGAGCCGTTGGCGCTTGCCTGGCTTGAGACCCGTACAGCAATGGAAATGGAGGTTTATCCTGGGTTGGTAGGACTGGGCCATGACATGATCAGTGAGGCTTTTTCTAATAAGGTTATTGTTCCAGGAAAATCCACCACTGAAGATGTCGTATGGTGGCTGCGTGAACAAACTCGGACCCTCAAATTGCGTAACTGGTTTCACCCCTCTGTATCGCTGCAACGAGCCACGCCGGAACAATTTGATCACGAGAAGGCTTTCTCAGCGAAGTCTGATGAGACCATAATCCAGCCGGGAGATCTTCTTCATGTTGATTTTGGCCTGACCTATTTGCGCTTGAATACAGACCAGCAACAGCATGCTTATGTGCTTAAGCCAAACGAAACGGATGCGCCTGAATACTTGAAGGTTGCCCTGGCTAGAGGCAACCAGCTTCAGGATATATTCACCGCTAACTTTAAAGCCGGCCGGACCGGTAATGAAGTGTTAAGCCTGTCCAGGAAGCAAGCTATAGCTCGCGGAATCAAACCGTCCATCTATACTCACCCGATCGGCTATCATGGCCATGCGGCAGGTACGACTCTGGGTATGTGGGATTCACAGGATGGTGTTCCTGTGCAGGGTGATTACCCGCTGCATCTTAATACGGCTTACTCTATTGAACTAAATGCAGCGAGTTACCTACCCCAGTGGAATAAGGAAATCCGGATCATGCTAGAAGAAGAAGCACACTTCAGCGCCCGGGGGGTCAAGTATATGGATGGAAGGCAAACCAGCTTCCTCCTCATAGAGAGTGATTAAATTTTGTTCGGGCATCTGGTTGGTTTTCATCTCGGGCAGAAAATTCTGCCGGTTCAGAGTTGATGCTAGTATGCCGCCTTATGCTTGGTTTTCTGCATGCTTGGCAGTTAGCCAGTGGAGCATTTGATTGAGAGTTCCAATACGCCGATCAACAGCAACCATGAAGTATCCATGAGGCATCAGATTCAAGCGCATGGCCGAGGCTTGTGAGCGGTATTTTATTTTTATCATGATTAGATACGGTCGAGGGAAGAATATGCTGAGTCTATTGCGTTGGGTGCAGTTTTCGGCGAAACCGGTTTGGTGGTTGATGGTGATACTGCTATTAGCCAGCAATGGGTTCGTTTTTGGTAGTGGTGTAGAAACAAGCGAACTAACTGATGGTACCAAAGAATTATTGCAAGGATTACGGGATCGGAACGAGGATAGTGGCGCTAGTATTCTCTTCTTCAGTGAAAATCAGCGGCGGGTAGCTTTCGCTAATATCCGTGAACTGTATCCAACTCGGTTAGTCCCTCGCAGCAGTAAACCCTATCCCCTGGTTGAGAGTCTGGCTGATTGGTCTGAACTGAAGTATGAGGTTGATGGTCAGTCTTTTGGCCTGCATGATTTTTATGCCTTGCCTGGTAATAGGGGGCTTATCGTTGTTCAGGACGATGTTATATTACTGGAGCGATACGCCTCTGGTCATCATCCTGACACCCTCTGGATCTCGTTTTCAGTAACGAAATCAGTCACCTCTATGTTGATTGGGGCCGCTATAAAAGATGGGTTTATCAGGAGTGTGAACGAGCCAATTGCCGATTACCTACCTCGTTTGAAGCATTCACCCTATGCTGAGGTTTCTATTAAAAATGTTTTGCAGATGGCCTCTGGGATTTCCTGGAATGAAGATTATGCAGACCCTGATTCTGATGTGGCGCGAGCGGGGGGAGCCAATGGGCTTGCTCTGGTGAACTACCTGAGCACGCTTCCCAAAGTGGCGGATGCCGGGCAGGTTTTCAATTATAACACTGCTGAAACCAACTTGGCTGGCGAGCTTCTCAGAGCGGCAATTGGGAACAATGCGTCGACTTACCTGGCTCACAAGATATGGAAGCCGTTTGGAATGGCAGATGATGCTACCTGGATGCTAGGTCGTGCAGGTGGTGGTGAAACTGGTGGCTGTTGTATTAGTGCGACGCTGCGCGATTATGCCCGGTTGGGTGTGTTTGCGCTTAATCAGGGTCGGCTTATTGATGGTACTGAGGTCTTACCAGAAACTTGGATAGCAGATTCAACTCAGCCATCCAAGGGTTATGCTGGTTATGGTTATCTCTGGTGGCTTTTGGATGAAAACAGTTTTTCTGCTCTGGGGGTTTTCGGGCAGCAGATTTTTATTGATAGGCAGTCGAGATTGATTATTGCTGCGCATAGTAATGCCCCGACTGCAGTAGGAAGTGTCTATGGTAGGCATCTTCAAGCCGTGTCTCTGGCCATAAGGGACAGGTTGAAATAACGTTTAACCCGGGTTGACCCTGGGCACCAGAATCCGTTAGGACCAGCGATCAAAGCGCATGATTTCTGTGGTTGGCTTTCTTGTTACCGGGCCAAAATTACCCAGCGGATAGCCGACCGGAATGAGACAGAATGCACTCATGGTGTCCGGTAGGTTAAGGGTTTTAGCGACCGCCTCTCGATTGCCCAAAGCCAGTGTCGTCGGAGCAGCGCCTAAGCCCAGGGCTCGTGCAGCCAGCAGCAGATTCTGTATGCCTGGCCAGATTGATCCACCACCGCGGGCGGCCATGTTATCGTCGACTTTAACGCCAAAATCCATACAGGCAATGACTAAAGCGGGAATTTCATGCATATGTTCCATTTGCCAGAGGACCGAATACATCATCCTTCGACGTTTGTCTTCGTCCTGGTGCGGTAATGAGCCAGGATTATCTTTCATAGGTCCAATATAAGCCTCGACACCCTGTCGGTTGAGTGTGGCGAGCTCCTGCTTGACCGCAGGGTCACGTACGACGAGCCATCTTCCACCCTGCATGTTGGAGCCGGAAGGCGCCTGGTTTGCTGCATCGATGAGTTTTATCAGCAATTCTTCCGGCACGGGTTTACTATCGAGTTTGCGCATGGCGCGACAGTGATACATGACGTCGAATAAGTCCATGTCAGCCATTGACTGTTCCTTATGATGTTCAGATTAGTTTCATGGTCTCATAGAGCCAGGTGCTTTTCATTGTCTTTTGTTTATTAATTGTGGATTAATGGCTTGATCTGTGATTAACGCAGATGAGTCGTTAGAAGAATCGCTGCGAGCAGAGTTAGATCCCCGTATATGGCATTCGATTGGATGTGCTGGGGGTAAGGAGATTTTGGTAAACGTTAAACCAACAATAATGGAGAAGATCATGTCCCATCCCGAACAGCAGCTGCTATCAGATTGGCTCGCTCAAGAAGCAGCGGAGGAGGTGCTGGAGCCCGACTTGGCGATTATTGATCCTCACCACCATCTATGGGATATCCGAAGCTTCGAGATTCAGCCCCATGCAAGCTTTCAGGAAAAAGTCTATCTGTGTGAGGATATCAGCACAGACATCCAGGCCAGCGGTCATCATATTACACATACCGTTTTTGCTCAGTGTGGTGCGTTCTACAAACAAGCTGGCCCTGAGGAAATGAAATGCGTGGGTGAAACTGAATTCGTCCAGGGTATTGTGGCGATGAGTCAATCCGGAATCTATGGCCCAACCCAACTGTGTGCTGGGATATTTGGCAGCGCCGATTTGCGAATCGGCAAAGCAGTTCAGCCGGTTCTTGAAGCCCATCTCAGGGCATCTGGTAATTTTCGCGGCATTCGCAGCGCTTTCCCGCGGCATTTAGATGCCTCGTTTATGGAGGGTTATGGGGTTCTGCAGAAATTGAATCTCACTTATGATAATTATTCTCCGGATCATGAACGCTTGCCGGTCCTGGCCGAGCTTGCCCGGAGCTTTCCGGAGGTCCCCGTTATCGTAAATCACCTGGGTGG
>JABIZD010000040.1 GCA_018666555.1 Gammaproteobacteria bacterium | reverse complement strand
CATGGTAGGTCCTGAAGAGGCGTATCGTTTTGCCAGGGGAGAAGCGGTTGTATCAAGCCGGGGACCGCTGGTGAGGATGATCAAGCCGCTCGACTTTCTCGTGGTCGCGGACCATGCGGAGTATGCCGGTCTTTGGAACGGGCTCCGTGCTGCCGATCCGCTATTGTAGGAATCTGCGGCAGGACGCCGCTGGCAGGACCTCTTCGATGCCGGCAATCCTGGGGCGGTAGCCAAGGAATCTGCGTTCGTGAATGTGGATGGAGGCCCGGATCTCCGGAATTTCCCTCGCAGCGTCTGGGAGCGCAATATCGAGGCCGCCGAGAGAACCAATCAGCCAGGACGCTTTACTGCTTTCATCGGCTATGAGTTTAGCTCGATGCCCGGCTGGAACAATCTGCACCGTGTGGTGATATTCAAAGATGGTGCAGCAAGAGCGACGCAGGTACTTCCCTTCTCCTCCGTGGACAGTGTTGACCCCGAGGACCTTTGGCAATACATGGATGACTATGAGAAGCGTACCGGCGGCAACGTTTTGGCGATTCCGCACAACAGCAATGTTTCCGACGGGCTCATGTTCGCACTGACAACCTACGGCGGCGAAGCATTGACCAGCTCCTATGCAAGGACTCGCAGTAGATGGGAGCCACTGATCGAGGTCACCCAACTGAAAGGTGACAGCGAGACCCATCCAATTCTCTCACCCAATGACGAATACGCCGACTACCGGACCTTTGACAAGGGGAACATGACTAAGAAAACCAGTGTGGGCGAAGGCAAGGCCCCTTCACTGTTGCCGTATGAGTACGCACGTCCCGCATTGAAGCTGGGTTTGAATCTCGAAGCTAATATCGGGGTCAATCCGTTCAAGTTCGGCGTGATCGGCAGCACCGACAGTCACACGGGACTGACAACGATTGAAGGACGTAGCTATGTAGCCAAACACAACGTCATCGAGCAGAAGATCGTTCAGAAACCGGGGGTGGGACCCTCTGGCGCGACAAAGGTCGGCAGGAAGGCTGCCGCTGTAAAGAAGCAGCCACCGAGTAAAGCAAAGAAACAACCCTCGAAGCCAGTGGGGAAACCAGCAGCAGGAAAGGCATCAGCCAGTAAAGGCGGCAAGGCGCCAGTCTACCAGTGGGTTCAGGCGGCAGGTGGTCTGGCCGCTGTATGGGCAACAGAGAACTCCCGTGATGCACTTTTCGAAGCAATGGAGCGTCGGGAAACCTACGCAACGACCGGGTCGCGTATGAACGTACGTTTCTTCGGTGGCTGGAAATTCCAGGCCGAAGATGCCCAGCGCCCGGACCTGGAGCGAATTGGATACAGGAAAGGCGTCCCTATGGGTGGCGATCTAACAAACGGACCGAGCGGCAGGATTCCGGGCTTCCTTGTCAGGGCAGTCAGGGACCCGCAAGGCGCCAATCTGGATCGCATCCAGATCGTCAAAGGATGGCTCGACCGAAATGGCCGGTTACATGAGAAGATATACAACGTGGCATTATCCGATGGCCGCATGGAAGATGTCGATGGCAAGGTGACGCCGGTAGGCAACACCGTGGATGTGCAAGAAAGCACCTACGTCAATAGCATCGGTGACCCGGAGCTTTCGGTGGTCTGGGTCGACCCTGACTTCAACAGCAAGGAGCGTGCATTCTATTACGCTCGGGTGCTGGAAATACCGACACCACGGTGGACCGACAGGAAAGCCCTGGGAATAGACGACTCCAGCAACCTCCCAACATCGACCGTAGAAAGAGCATACACCTCACCGATCTGGTACACGCCTTGATTCCGTTCATGCCGTCTCCCTTTCCCGTGTCGGCTCAATGCTACAGCAACGAAGTAGACGTTACCGGTATACGCACAGCGCCACGTCCCTGGTGAATTGACCAAAGGACCGCTCGTGGCCGGGTCCTGCCGAAGCCAGCCAGCCTGGCTTTCAAAACTCGATGAGCTGCATTTACTACCCGCTCATTACCGGAAATCAATCGCTGTTATTGACCGACATCAATGGGTATATCCAATTCCTCCAGCTTTTCTTCCAAGCTCTGAATACGGGATGCTAAGGCTTCATTGGATACAGCTGAATCGTCAAAATTACTTTTCCCTATAGCTTCCCAGATTGAAGGCGGCGCCAACATAAGGAAGACAAAAAACACATAAATCTCTGTTATATGCCAGTTCATAGTACCGAATCTACCAGCGTTAAGCCTTCCTTGAGTAAGGCCAAAAATAATAACAACGAGAAATAAGAAACAACTATATATAGAAATAATTACTGCAACCGCAATTGGTATTCCTAGCCTATCAAGATCGCTTTCACCACCCAATTCCCTAAAGCGACCAAAGTAATAGGCCGTTGCAAAGGCTACCCCCAACCCCATAGATATAACACAACCGACGGATACAGAATGAACATAATCTCGTTGGCCTTTGGGCGACAGCAATATGAGTAAAGAGATTATCGACAATACGAACAGAGCCTCCTCCCAATAGGTAAGAATCTTAATAAAATCGTGGCGTGACTCTGAAAGAAGCTCACTAAATAGCATGAATAACATCAAGGCTCCGATGCAGACTAGAATGACGGCTAGTCTGCTCACCCCTAACTTGCCTTGTTTGGAACTGGATTGACTTAACCAAGGGTGTGCCAGCACGGTTAGCATTGCGCCTGTCGCTGTTCCCGCTACACTCATGCCGGTATAACCCGGAGCAGTTCCCGGGATATAAGTCAGAATTGGTATGATGTTAAATGTCCCGGAAATAATGCCAATGGGCAAACCAATTAAAGTAATGATTTTGCCAGCTGGGCAGATCTCTAGGCGCTGGAAATAAAATCCCATAAACAACGTAGGACAGATAACCGAAAGCATAGCGAGTATAAGTGGTTCGGGGGGTATCGGATCGTAGTTAAATTGGTCGTTCGCATACATCGAATACGGAAAATAGAAACAGCAATGCCGATTGCCAGCGTCCTCGTACCAACATTCCAACTCGAAACATCCCAGTTAATCCGCAGTGCTTCCATTCTTCTTCTCCCAGATATGCAAAGATTATCAATACCGTACTTTTACTGTATCGGGGAGGTTTTGACTAATGGGATTGTGGTACAGGTCCCTGAGCCACGCAGAAGTGCATAGATAGTCATCCAGCATCGCTACAGCCTCATTCATGGCACTGGGTGCTAGGTGTGCGTAACGCTCGGTCATCTCGATGGTAGGAAATGGCTATTCCTATCGAATAGCGGTGTTTTAAAGACACGTGGGGGCACAAATTTTCGGGTGAGATCCTATAAGACGATATAGCGGCCTATAGGGCTTGAATGTGACTTGCACCACCCCCATCATTTTATAGGGATTTCGCCCTTATTGTTGATTATCAATTAGGCTGTCTTAAGCTTTTTAGTCTGGGCTAGGCAGTATTTGATGATTCGTTTGCAGAGAGTTGTAGCGATTCGATAAAGTTGCGACTATTGACCTCAAAACGGGCTTAATCAAATGAGCGAATTTGCATTCAAATCTGCTGTGGAGTTAGCAAGTGCTATTGCCGCCAAACAAGTCAGTTCCCTGGAACTGACGGATATGTACATCAGTAGGGTTGAATCAATAGACCCTGAGATTAACTCGGTTGTGGTGAAGGATTTTGAGCGAGGCAGGCAGGCCGCTCGAGCAGCCGATGCGGCCGTTGCCGAGGGTAAACCGCTGGGTCCACTTCATGGCGTACCCATGACGATCAAAGAGGCCTACGATATCGAGGGTTTACCGACCACCTGGGGCATCCCTGAATTCAAAAATAACATAGCCACAAAAGACTCGGCTACAGTCGTTCGGATGAAACAAGCGGGTGCACATTTTTTTGGTAAAACCAATGTACCCTTGAGTCTGGCTGACTTTCAGAGTTTCAACGAAATTTATGGTACCACTAACAATCCCTGGAACCTTGAACGCACTCCTGGCGGGTCTTCAGGTGGATCCTCTGCTGCATTGGCAGCAGGGCTAACCGGCCTTGAGGCGGGTTCTGATATCGGTGGCTCAATTCGCAACCCGGCTCACTTTTGTGGCATCTATGGACACAAGCCCACTTGGGGCATCGTTTCAGATAGTGGCCATGCGCTACCCGGCCAAGTGGCACCCGCAGATATTGCTGTGGTCGGGCCAATGGGGCGTAGTGCTGAGGACCTTAAAGTGAGCATGGAAGTGACCGCAGGCGCCGCGGCGCATGATGCAGCGGGCTGGCAATTGAACCTGCCAAAACCCAGCAAGAATCAGCTCAGGGATTTCCGCGTCGCTATCTGGACTAATGATAATATGGCGCCGGTATCACAGGAAATTTCTGATCGTGTGCAGTTAATCGGCGATACGCTAAGTCGGCTTGGCGCAACAGTGTCAGACAGTGCTCGCCCGGATATTAACTTGCAGGAAAGTCACGACACCTACAGCAGCTTACTGTGGGGGGTGATGGCTGCCGAGATCAGCGAAGAACAGAAGCTTGAATACCAGGCTGCTTCCGAAGAGTTAGACCCCAATGACCATTCCATTGCGGCCGATTTGGTTCGTTACTCAGTGCAGCCGCATGGGACCTGGGCTATGCACAACAACAAAAGATTTTTGATTCGACAACAGTGGCGACGGTTTTTTAATGATTGGGATATTGTTATATGCCCACAGACGGCGACCACTGCGTTCCCGCAAGATCAAGGGGAGTATCTTGGCCGAACATTGCTGGTCGATAATGTGGCGCAAGATTATTTCCAGCAAGTATTCTGGTCAGGTCTTGTTACCGTCGCTCATCTACCGAGCACGGTGTTTCCGACCGGGCTTTCACAGGAAGGTCTGCCGATCGGCTTACAGGCCGTGGGGGCAGAGTTTAATGACTATGTGACGATAGACTTCACCAGGCTGATGGCTGAAGAGATTGGCGGGTTCATCCCACCCCCTGCCTATGCCTGAGTCAGTTAACCAGGTTACTTTAACTGCCTGAGCAATGCGGTTTATTTAATATATGTGTTTGTCTTGTGTAGGCATACTCGCTGGCACTGGACTGGACAAGCCCAATCCAGCATCACAGAGCGTGTCCGCCGAAGCCGCCCTGGAGCGAGGGCTAGCTATTTTCATTTGTGAGTCTGGTGAATTAGTGGATAAATCCATGGGATTCGCTAATGGCCTCGCCAACCAACCGTCTGTAGCTTATTAATATATGAAATAAAATCTAAATAGAACTATGGCTAGCTAAGTTGATGATCGTTTAGGTATAGAAGCAGCTCACCATATACATTGTGGGCAAGGGGAGGCCACAGAAATACAACCACGGCTTTCATTGAGAAAAGCAATCCGTATTTAAGGGGAGACAATAATGGCCAATAAAATATCTGTAGATCCGCGCATAGATAAGAGAATCAGGGATGTCTTCGGTTCTATGGAAGTCGATACGGTTCTGACTGAACACGTCTCCAGAGAAGCACTGATGGCGTTTGAGGAAACTGAAGAAGCTAAATTGGGTAAAGCAGTAATGGCTCAAATAAATAATGCACCTCACTATAAAGAGGTTGTGCCGAGTGATGGTCTTAGCACCACAACAAAGGAATTTATATCTGAACCTGATGGCAATACCATCAAAATCCAATACATAAGACCTGACACGGATGAGACTCTTCCTTGCGTTTATTACATTCATGGAGGGGGGATGGAAATGTCATCTTGTTTCGATGAAATCTATCAAGCCTGGGGGCGATGCATAGCAAGACAGAATGTGGCTGTTGCTATGGTGGACTTTAGAAATGCTCGTTGGGCGTCTTCTGCTGAACAGGTTGCTCCATACCCAGCTGGTTTGAACGATTGCGTTTCGGGCATAAAGTGGGTTCATGCCAGTGGTGCTGATCTTAATATACAGCCAGAAAAAATAATCATAGCGGGTGAAAGTGGGGGAGGAAATCTAACCATCGCCACCACGCTAAGACTGAAACAAGAAGGACAGTTAAATTTAATTACTGGCATGTATCCAATTTGTCCTTATATTGCAGGGGCTTGGCCACTACCAGAAAACCCTTCTTCTATTGAAAATGAAGGGCTGTTACTTTCTCTACATACTTCCAGCGGAGTCTCTCATGGCGCAATCGTTTATGGCATAGAAGAATTCAATAATCAAAACCCATTAGCTTGGCCTGGTTTTTGTACGGTAGATGACGTAAAAGGGTTACCAAAAACTTACATCATTGTTAACGAGTGTGATCCGTTGCGGGACGAGGGAGTAAACTTCTATCGCTTGTTGAGACAAGCGGATGTAGAAGCTCAATGCCGACAGGTTATGGGAACGGTGCATGGCACGGAGATATTCTTAGGTTGCCCCGAAGTGAGTGACGAGACTGCAATGAGTATTGCCAATTTCGTTAGAACTTAAAAATGAATTAAGCAGGAGGCCGCGGTTAAAACGGATAGCCACCTTTATCCACATTCAAAAATATATCGTCTTTAAAGCAGGTCGTCTGTGGTCTTCCTCGGCTTCTCTGGTAGCGAATTTGATCACCGTTATGGTTGCCATTCTTTGGATAAGTGGGTCATGCAGTATTAATAGGTACAACTGCCGTCCTGTATTTGAATATCCGTATTCACCGACTTTCACCCTGGTTGATCATTGTTATGGGAATGCGGTTTATACTGCTTATTTTCGAGAATCCATTGGTAACTCAACCTGACGGAGAACTGACATGATCAGGCTAGTATATGCCCTAAGAAAAAAACCAGACCTGAGCCGGGAAGCCTTCCAGGAATACTGGTTGAGCCGGCATGCACCCCTTGTCGCAAGCGTTGCAACAGACCTGAATATCCATCGATATGTGCAGACTCACACCTTGAATGATCGCGCCACTGAAGCTGCCCAACGAGCGAGGGGAGAAATGGAACCGGCCTATGACGGCGTTGCTGAACTCTGGTGGGAATCAGAGCAGGAACTGACGCAAACCTTACTCAGCAAAGCTGCGCAAAAAGCCTCGGCACTGCTGCTTGAGGATGAGTCCAAGTTTATTGATTTGCCTCACTCGCCACTCTGGTTCGCTTATGAGTACCCGCAGATCAACCCGGTGCCAGAAGATATCGTAGCGAAACCCAAATCCAACATCGTTCGGATATTTTTCCCGCTTCGCCATCAATCTGAAATCAAGGAAGCCGATGCTCGTCATTATTGGTTGACCCATCATGGTCCGATCGTCCGCTCCCATGGCCCTGCGAGTGGCACACTGTGTTACCGGCAGGTACATCGCGCAAATTCCCCCCTTGATGCGGGTATACAGGCTGCCAGGGGCACGATTGTTGAGTCCTATCTTGGCCATGCCGAAGCATGGGTTGATCGAGGCCACGCGCCACGGACCGACGAGGCCAGACGGGCCGGCGAAGCCTTCATTGAGGATGAGCGGAATTTCATCGATATGACCCGGTCAACGATTTTCTTCGGTAAAGAACACACTATCATTGATAAACGATAGTTCTTATATGGCTTCTTTTTAAGGTTTCATAACGCCGTTGAAGCCGCGCTTGAAGTCGGTTTTCAGCAGTTGTATTAGCCGTCTGTTTGTGTTCGGTAACTTCTGGGCAGCTTGAGCCTTAGCCCCAGGCCTAAAGACAGTCAAGAACCACTCCGTCTGAAATTTTTTAAAGTATTGATTTTTAACAATTAAATTTCAATATCACGCAAATATAACGAACCAAAATAAACGCTAAAATTGTTCTTTAAATAAGCATAAATAATGCTTTGAATTTGTGAATTTTAGGAGTAAATTGGCCGCCGTTTTGTCGAGTTATCTGATCATGCCCATTCGCTCCTTTGTTGCCATCTGGCCGCTTTTTGCTGGCCTTTCTTTTATTGGTCTGGCGATTGGCGTGCAGGGCAGTTTGTTAGGCGTTCGTGCCGCCCTGGAGGGCTTTGATGACATCCTCATTGGTCTTGTCATGTCTTGCTATTTTGCCGGTTTTCTGGCGGGTTCTTTATTTACACCGCGGATGATTCAAAGGGTGGGTCACATACGAATTTTTGCTGCACTGACAGCGGTAGCGTCAGTGTCTATATTGATTCACGCACTGGTAATTGACGCCTGGGTTTGGGCATTGATGAGATTGATTACCGGTTTTGCCTTTTCAGCTATCTATGTGGTGTCTGAAAGCTGGTTAAATCAATCGGCCACCAACACTAACCGAGGCCAGGTGCTTTCAGTCTATACCACCATATTATTGGTGGGTATCTGTGCGGGTCAATTCATGTTGAATCTGGCCGACCCTGCTGGGTTTACCCTGTTTATTCTCATCTCAGTCATGGTCAGTGTTGCGGCTGTGCCGATACTATTATCAATAGTCCAGACCCCACCGATTGAGGAAATCGAGCGGGTCACCATGCGTCATTTATGGTATCGCACCAAAATCGGTGTTATCGCTATCATAATGTCTCAATTTGTCTCCAGTATTGTATTCAGCATGGGCGCCGTATACGTCACCAGGCTCGGTTTTACCACCTATGAGGTGGCTAATTTCATGGGCGCTCTCATGGCGGGCGGTATGGTTCTGCAGTGGCCTTTGGGTAAGCTCTCGGATTCCATTGACCGACGCTGGGTCATGGGGTTTTCCTGTCTGCTCGGTGTATGCATCGCCATGTTGATTAGTTTTATAGATGAAGCATCGGGTTGGTTATATGCATTGGCATTTTTGTTTGGTGGCTGTGCTTTATCGCTGTACTGCATTGTCGTGGCCTTTACGAACGATCATTTGCGTCCTGCTGAGATTGTGCCTGCCAGCGGCACGATCATCCTGTTCTCCGGGTTGGCCTCTATTACCGGCCCAATAGCGGCAGTCTATTGGCTACAGCTATTTGGCCTAAAGAGTTTTTTTGTGCTGATCGCCGGCAGCCTTTTGGGGTTGGGGTTAATGAGTATTTGGCGTGTCTTAACGATCCCAGCATTACCAGCCGAATACAAAGTACAAAGCACCCTGCAGGCAGCGGCAGCACCGGTAGGGTCGATCTTGCACGCGGAAGAAGAAATGCCCTTAACGACCTAGTAATGCCCGGCTTTTAATGCTCGTCGCTGATACCAATGGCTATAGGGCCCTGGGTTTTTTGGTAACGTAAGTTTTGTAATTGTATCGTTTTTATCTGGAAGGATAACCAGTTCAAGATGGCTGATGTCGCTTTGAATGCAACTCGAGCAAGAAAATAAATCCGAGCTTAATGATTCAGTTTTCTGTTCAGATACCACACGGGTACGGTACAAAAAACAATCAACATAACCAAGGCAAACAGATCAATCATGAGCGCTCCACCGATTTGCCAGCCGAATAATTGTCCGCTGATAAAAATACGATAGTGGACCGCTGCACTGACCGCAGCGCCAAGCAGATACATAAACACTTTCACTTGTAGATATTTACCCGGCTTAATCCATGCGGCTACTCGTAGTAGCAGGAGCAGTACCATCAAAGAACTGATCAGATAGAGTATTTCCACTAGGGTTTATCCTGGTCGTAAGTGACGCATTCGCCGCGGCAGTTTACCACTGAGCAGCTAAGGAGAACTAATGACATTTTCAAGGCAGTGGTCAAGCGTCGTTGTTGATTCTATACAAGGTTAAAGCGCTATGATCCGATGACCCAGGGTGGCATCAATGCTGGGGAATGCCGATGTTCTGGGTAGTGCTCATGCGGAATAACCTAATTGGAGGCGTGTTTTGCTACCCTCCGCAGGTTTAATTCGGGTGTAGAATTAAGCGATGCAAAAGTAAGTGCTTACTTTTGCTGGAGTCACCGAGAATAGGGGCCAGAATACACCAAATGGTTAGTTACAAAGCTGATGAAGTGGGCTAAATGGTCCGATTCAAGCGATCAAAATCAGGTAAGGTGACTAAGACAACTCAAACATAGGTTTGGCAAAATCCCTTCCCAATGAATCAACTGTTTTTTTTTGAAAATAGTGTCAAACGAGACCCTGCCATCGATCTCAGGATGAAGCAACATGCCGGCGAATTAGGGGAGATAGCCCGTCACTGGTTTGAAGCCATACGCCATTGCGGCAACGATGTCAGAGAATTAATGCACGACGGCTATGCAACGGCTTGTGTGTCCACCGCGGCGTTCGCTTACGTTGGTGTTTTCAAAGCGCATGTTAATGTTGGTTTTTTCCGGGGTGCTGAATTGCCGGATCCCACAGGCTTGTTACAAGGCTCAGGCAAATACATGCGGCATGTGAAATTCAGGCCAGGCGTAGAAGTCGATGCCCGAGCCATGAAGGAACTGATTGATATCGCGTATTCGGACATGCAGCGGCGTATTAGTTTGACTCAATGAGTCAGGGCAAGCCTATCGGTTCCTGGCAACTCACCGCAGCTGGGCTCACCGAGTCGACAAGAAGGCATGACTAAATGCACTTTTAACCCGTATTGGAATTGTCGTCATTGTTTGATTTCGAGGCGCTATCGGCGCTATCGTATTCAGGTAGATTGATTGATCGATTCCACCACACTGCCAATAGTCTTATTTGAACGCAAAGAAAGCCCAGTATTAAAAGCAGAGTTGCGAGAGTGAAGAAGTTATAAGCAGCCGTGACCCACTCGTAGGCGCCAGCAAACAGCAACAGGGTCACCACGATGATGGGTGGAGAAAAGTCACGCCAGGTTGCCGCCGAGGTGCTAGAGAAAAAAGCAGCATTGTCAGGATCGTTTCTGGCCTTGCGCATGGTAGCTTGCCCAATCCAGATCATGGTGGCGATCAAAAAAGCCATTAACACCAGCCACAGCCCCATCCAAGCGCGATCAAGGAGTTGGATTAACATAAACTGCATGAGTCCAACCCAAAAAGGCAGCACAAATTCCTGGATAGAGGGCACCCATACAAAGCGAGAGACATTACAGGCATAGACGAGCCAGATTGCAATGATGCCCACCAGTATGATAACCACCTGAGTCCATGACATAAATGCCTGCCAGGTCATACTATAAAGCAGCGCTGTACCACTGACGTAGTTCCAGAGCAGTTCCAGGGCAAATGCCTGGATGATACCCAGCATCGTCAGAACCACGGTCGGAATGTTAGCCTTTACTCGTTTACTTATCTGATGCATCGGTTAATTTCCTTTTAACACCATTTGATGTTCAATGGTTGATCTGTTCTCATCCATTCACACTGAGTCCAGAAAAATCACTACCAATCCAATGCTGGAGCGAGCAGTCCAGACTCTCGAAAGCTTCTTGTAGAGCTTAACCCAGAAAGTGTTTTTGATGATGACTATGACCGTATTCCGGCAAATAGAATCGGGATGATCACGATTGCCGCCATTAACCTATCAAAACGCATGGGGCGCCGCATTTTGCTCTGGTATTGCTGGCCATTGATGCTTTAGCTGCTTGGTTTTAGAAGCATGGTTTTAGAAGCATGGTTTTAGAAGTAGGCTCTAATCGGTCAGTAGAGTGTGGTTTCCTCGTGCTCTTTTAGCCCGTGATCAAGTTGGTCGATTTCGATCCCGAGCTTGCCATGATCCACTAGTGCTTGACCATAGGTTGGCAGCCCTTCGATGGAATCCCAGTTATCTGGTTGCCAGAGGTTTGATCGTACGATGGCTTTACCACAATGAAACATGGCCTCCTCGACGTGAACAATAATCGCAAGACTGGGCGTTTTGCCATTAACCGCCATGCTTTGAAGTAAAGCTGGCTCGCGAGTCAGGCTTGCACCGCCGCTGACGCGGACAACTTCCCGTCGATTAGGGATCAAGAACATCAGGCCAGCCCGAGGGTTATCGAGAATATTCTGGAAGGGTTCGGCGCGGTTATTTCCCGGGCGATCCGGGATGGCAATGGTATGCTGGTCAATTACTTGCCAGGAACCAGCAGGATCGCCCTTAGGTGCAACGTCAATGAGTCCGGATTGACTGACGGTTGAGATGATCAGAAATGGCGATCGTTCGATTCAGGAGCGACAATGCGCATCGATATGATCGATACACTTGGTATCCTGGGTATAATAGACCTCACCGATAAGATCTCTGATTTGATCGATTGAAGTGATAGGGTCTTTTACATCAAACATGAGCGCTCCAGTCAGAGGGTTGATATCGCTTACCGATGAGGGCAAGCCAGTAAGCCTCTCCATGCTTGATTTTTTAGCACTTTTTTCCCAAACCACCAAATTCTGGATTCATCGCATCCTGGCTCGTAAAGTGTTTTAACCTCGATGAATTGGTGCTCGTAATCTGGTTAGAGGGTATTAGGACCTGTAGTCAGGTGGTGGTATCTGATAAGTTGCACGTGCTGTCTTTGTTTTCGTGTGGTTATAGTGGCTGATGCAGCAGTGAAGTCCCGCTCCTTAAATTGCTAGTAGCTATTTACCCACCCATCCCACCAATGCTAAAAAACGACTTTGAGTACACATAAAGGCTCGGCCGTTCTGAGCCGGAGCTAATGCAATATTGGTATTAGTCCTTTGAGTAGTGTAAGTATTCAGATGGAAGCGGAACTAACTTAATTTATTTGGTAGTAGCTGTTTAATCCGGGAGGAGAATAGGATGAAAAACACAATGCACATATTACAAATCCCCGCCTTTTTAGGTCTGGTTCTTGCCTTCAATGCCTGGTCAGATCCCGTTTGTGCACCTTCTAAGTGGGGCGCAAACGATGAAATAGGCGCCGCTAATTACGTTACCCAGGACCAGGTGATTCTCGCCAGCAAGTTGATCAAACAGGGAAAGACCCACCCCCTGGGTATTGTCATTGAGCCAGGGATGCCAGCTTTCCCGCCACGTTATACCCGGCTGCAGGTGGTACAACCAGGCCAGCAGTTTGGATTGGATGGAGCCGAGATATATGGCTGGGAGTCCAGTTACAACGATGATGTGTTGCAAATGTGGTTAGGTTCAGGGCCTCAGCTGGATGGCCTTGGTCATATGGGAGAATCAGGGCAGTTTTATAACTGCAATCAGGGCAAGGACTTCTCCGACATCAGCGGATTGACCAAGTTGGGCATTGAAAAAGTGCCACCGCTTGTGGGCCGAGGCGTTTTGTTAAATATGGCCCAGTATTATGGTGTTGATGCAATGTCTGCTGGGCAGCCGATTAGCTCGGCGGATATAAAGCAGGCAGCGAAGCTTCAAGGCGTTGAATTTCGCCAGGGTGACGTGATTCTGTTTCATACTGGCTGGACTGATGCCAAATTGAAAAGTGATCCGGATCTGTGGGTCAGCACGATTCCAGGAGTCAGCAATGAAGCTGCAGTTTATTTGGCATCATTGGAGCCCATGGCTGTTGGCGCCGATACCTGGGGGCTGGGCGCAGTGCCTCCGCAGGAGGGGGATAAGGTTTTTTATGAACACATAACCTTGCTCAAGGAAAACGGGATTTTTATTCTTGAAACAATGAATACGGGCCGTTTAGCAGACGAGGAAGTAAATGAATTTATGTTCGTACTCGGACAGGCGCGTTTAAAGGGCGCAGTACAGATGATCATTAATCCAGTTGCGTTATGGTAAGCCTGGAGCCTGTTCAGCAGGCACTGTGATTTCGAGGCCGATAGTTATAGATCAACTTTTTTCCAACAGGCTCGGATAGATCACAGCATCGTATATTGCTGGTGTAAGAAATTCTCGTCTGGTTTGGTCGCTCGTCAGTTAAACGATTAAGTTTTTCTTGGTTATAAAAAAGGATATTTAGATGTTTTGGGGAATGGATCATATTAAGTTGAGGGGTATCGTGGGGTGCCGGAGATACAAGCTTTTGGCTGCATGGCATCGCGTCGGTGGCCCGCGCTTATGAACAGAATTATGGTCAATGACAAGATGCAACGACACTATGTGTATGAGCGGGAAGAGCTACCAGGAGAAAATTTTGATCCTAAATTTCAACCCGAATTAACGCCCAGGGAGATGTTGGAGTTAGGTGTGTTTGGTGGGAAGTATTTAACTGATTGTACTCAGGAATTCCCTGATGATTGGTTTACAGAGGCCAGGCTGAGTCCAGCGGGTAAGGACATTACACTCAATTATTTCTCTATTGATGCATCGCAACCGCTGGCCGAGTGGGTGAAGAAAGGCTGGATAAACCCACAGGATCCCCGAGGATGGTTTCAGTGGTATTGCCGCTATTATATGGGCCGTCGTACTGAAGTTGAGGATATGAGGCAGATAAAGCGTTGGTATGCGTTCAGGCGGCATGCTGGTGCTATCAGGAAGTATTGTGAAGCGTTTGATTTCAGTTGTAGAAGAAAACAGCGCCAGGCGCTATTGCATTGGGCCTATGATTCGCGGCTGATCTAAACACGATTTTTAGCATCCATGTTGTCCATTTGGTGAGCTGAAGCTGGAAAGCGTTTCAGTTTCCTTGCTAGAATGCGGCGGAAATTCAGTAGAGCATGCGGATTGAGAGAGGAAAAGGCACTTCATTCTAGTGGTGTAGTAAAGTCAAGACCGGCCTGTTTCAGCTTAAGTAGGATAACGGACAGAAGAACTTTCAGACGAATTGAGCAGACCTTTCTGCCAGATTAAATGGACCCCATACCTGATCGATACGCTCTGCGGTTAATGTTTTGGAGTCGGATCCGCGCTGCTGTAAGAAAAAGAACAATACCTGGGAGTAACGAGATGGAGTCAGGAACGGATAAAGCCATGAGTAAAAGAGTCCTGGTAACCGGGGCATCTAGTGGTATTGGTGAGGCCACCGCACGGGCGCTGCGTGCTCAGGGGATGATGGTCTACGCTGCGGCGCGACGGGTAGATAGGCTCCATAAGCTGGCTGAAGAGACGGGATGTATCCCTGTTGAGTTGGATGTGCGTGACCGTCAGGCCGTCAAAGCATTGGGTGAGAAACATGAGTTCGATATATTGATCAACAATGCCGGTCTTGGGCGTGCACTTGGGGCGGTTTGGGATGCTGAAATCGAGGATATCGAGATGACGGTGGATACCAACGTGACCTCGGCTATCCTGATGATTAAAGCGGTTTTACCTGGCATGATCGAGCGGGGTCAGGGTCATATCGTTAATATGAGTTCCGTCACGGCACTTTATCCGCTTGCTGCGGCACTGTATGGCGCTACCAAAGGCGCTATACACAAGTTAAGTCGTGATCTACGCATGGAGCTTCAGGGTACAGGCATCCGCGTTACCGAAATAAATCCTGGGCGGGTCATCTCAGAGTTTTATGATGTCGCGATTGACGATGATGAGCAACGCAAAAAAACCGTTGATAACCAATGCGAAGATCTAGTGGCAGAGGATATCGCCGATGCCATTGTCTACTGCGTTACTGCGCCATGGCGGGTTAACGTCAGTCAGATGGAGATTTTACCCACTGAACAGACCTATGGTGGCTCCCAGTTTGTACCGATGGTAGAGAAACCCAAGTGATAAATTGGCTCCATCCTGAAGGTGGTTGCTTGTTAATTTAAGCCATTGTTTTAGGCCAGACTGCATTCAAGTTAGACATGCTGCTAACCAGAATTGCCTTAGTTTGCCATTCTTGGTTTATACTCCCCCGGGATTTAATCGCTCTGACAGACCAATCTATGAAATTATTAACCGTTAAAAGTTGGCACCTGGTAACCATCGTTCTTGTGCAGGGCGCGCTGCTGATGTCTTTGAGCAGTATGGCTCAAGCTGACCGTATTATGTTGAGGATAGCCAGTGGCCATCCACCGGGTGTGGTTTATGTGGCATTGATGAAAGAGTTTTTCCAGCCGGAATTAAAACGGCGAGTCGAAGAACGTACTGAGCATACCGTGCGTTTTATAGAGGGTTATGGCGGTTCCATCGTTAAGGTGGCTGAGACGCTTGAGGGTGTCCAGAATGGCATCGTAGATATTGGTGGGTTCTGCTACTGTTTTGAGCCGTCCAATCTGCCACTGCATGCATTCCAGGCCATGCTGCCATTTGGCACCATGGATCCGACTGTCAGTCTGAAGGTGGCCCAGGACGTTTATGACAGAGTCCCTTTTCTAACCCAGGTTTTTGAAGATCAGTTTGATCAGAAATTACTATCGCGTATTGCAGATGCCGGTTACAACCTTGGAACTTCTTTTGACTGGGACACCGTCAGTGATTTACAAGGGGTGAAGATTTCAGGAGCAGGGCTTAATTTGAACTGGCTGCGATATGCCAACGCAATTCCAGTCCAGGGTTCGCTGCCTGAAGCTTATACTGGTATTCGTACCCATGTGTATGAGGGCTGGATTATGTTCCCCAGTGCCTGGGTCCAGCTCAAGCTTCATGAAGTAGGCCCCTACTATACGATGGTTGGCTTTGGTTCGATTACCTGGCATGGTCTGACCATTAATCTGAATACCTGGAATCGACTGCCAGCCGATGTGCAGGAAATCATGCTAGAAGTTGCAGCTGACTTTGAAGAATTGACCGGCCAGCATAATCTGGAGAGATATGGTAAGGACGTTAATACACTGCAAGAACTTATCACGGTCAAGCAGGTGAGTCCGGAGGTAAAGCTGAATTGGGCAAATGCGCTGAGTGAATGGCCTGGAGAAATGGTCTCTGAGCTTGAGGCTAAAGGCCTGCCGGCTAAATTGGTGCTGGAGACAACTTTACAAGCTGCCGAGGATCATGGTCATACCTGGCCAGTCCGTTACAAACTTGAGTGAAAGTAGTATTTTTTATACAGGTGGTGATTAAATCCCAGCTTGTCGGCTTGTGTTGGGAATCTGCAAAGAGGGTTAATTCATGTCTATAGTCAGCCTGAGTGATCGATTATCCAGGTTTCTTATGGTGCTTGCTGCTGCCTGGGCCTTTATCCTGACGTTTTTTATTGTTGCCGATATTGTCGGTCGCAACGTTTTCAACTCGCCAGTCTACGGTGTGCGCGAAATCGTTATGAATTCAATTGTCATGATCGTGTTTCTACAGGCGGGATACGCCGTTCGCAGTCGCTCGATGTTACGCGCGGATTTTCTTGTGCAGTCGTTTCCGGATTGGTTTCAGCGCTGTACCCTGGCGCTGGGCCATTGCCTGGGAGCAGGGTTTTTTTTGATGATCCTGGTAGGTGGCTGGGATATGGCTGAGCATGCATGGGTGGCTGGCGAGTATGAGGGTGAAGGCGCGCTTCGCGTTCCTACCTGGCCAACGCGTTTCCTTATTCTTTTTGGCAGTGCCGTTGCCTGCTTTAATTACTTCATTATGATTTATCTGGATATTTTCCGGCCTGAGCCGCCAGATGCATAAATTAAACAGGATATTCTGCTGTTTGACGCAATCAGCGAAAGGCTTATGTTCGAAGCAGATATAGCAACCGTTCTGATTGTCAGCCTACTGGTGATGGTGGCACTGGGCGTGCATATTGCTGTGGCTTTGGGTTCCACCAGTGCGCTGGGTATCTATCTGGTGACGGGTGGGAACTTCGATATTGTTCTTAAGATGCTGGCGAGCACGGCTTATGAATCGCTGCGTTCTTATGAATTTGCGGTTATTCCCCTGTTTATGCTGATGGGCGAATTTATTGGTAAATCTGGCGCGGTTACGGATGTTTACCGTGGCATACAGCGGGGCCTTAAGCGGATTCCCGGGCGGTTGGCTCTGGCGACCTTGCTGGGTAATGCCATTTTCTCTTTTGTTACCGGGGTCAGTATTGCCTCAGCCGCAGCATTTTCGCGGATAGCTTATCCCGAGATGAAGCGTTTTGGTTATGATCCCGGCTTTGCCCTTGGTTCCATTGCTGGGTCCAGTTGCCTGGGTATGCTGATTCCACCCAGTGTGATGATGATCGTCTGGGGTTTGTTGACCGAGCAGTCAATAGGCCAGATTTTTCTGGCGGGGGTGCTGCCAGGTCTGCTTCTACTGAGTTTATTTATCTGTTACGTGTTGGTTATGGCTCTGCTCAGACCAGACTTGGTAGGCGAGGGCAGTGACAAGGACTTAGCAACCTTGGAGCCTGCTGAGGCTAGGCCTGATGTGCAGGCAATTCAGGTCTGGATTAGTGCGCTGGGAATTGTTCTGGTTGTACTGACAGTGTTAGGTGGAATCTGGTTTGGCGTATTCACACCTACCGAAGGTGCTGGTGTAGGTGCTTTCATCGGTTTGGTGATGGCCATTGCCAAGGGTATGCGTTATAGAGGGGTGATTGATTCAATTCTTTCGGTTGGGCGCACATCGGCGCCGATTCTACTGCTCTTGGTAGCGGCTTCACTTTATTCTCGAACGCTGGCGATGACTGGCGTATCAAGTGCGATCCAGGGTCTGTTCCTGGACACGGACATGTTGCCATGGATGATATTAGCGCTAATGGTAGGGATCTGGTTTCTTCTGGGTATGGTGATTGATTCGATTTCAATCATGCTTCTGACCGTCACCATTTTCGAACCTATTGCCGTCAGTCTGGGTTATGACCCAATAGCCTTTGCCATCATGGGTATCATTGCTATTGAAGCCGGTTTGCTGACACCCCCATTCGGCTTATTGGTTTATACCGTGAAGGCCGCAATTCGGGCTGAGGATTTAGATGATGGTATTTCAGTCATGCGCATTTTCAAATACTCTGCGCCCTATTGGTTCATTATGCTCTTGGGTATGATCATCATTGCAATCTACCCTGAGATCGCAACCTATCTTCCGAATCTTTTGTTTTAGAAGGTGGCAGGGACTGAGTGTCAGTAGTCCCGATAAACACACAAGTTTATTGTCCCGGATACGATTTGATCCTGGGACAGCTTAGGCAGGTAGTTTGTAGTTTCATCTGCAAGCGCCTTTTAGACCCGGGCCAGTTGTCATTGCGGTTAGCATTGTATTGATAGGCCTACCTGAACTTCCTTGAAATTCGCTGGAAACAGCCTAGATCACCTGCAATAGAAATGGTGACAGAGGGGATTAAATAAAGACCGAGCGGATATCAGCGATGCCCGCCCGGGTGACTTTATTAAACCTGATCCAGCTAACTTTAATCTGCTACGAATAGGGTCTCACAGTCCATAAAAATTCCCCTGACATACTCGCGCTTTCCAGACCAGCTACTGAGGATGCTGGCTGCCCATGGTTCAGAGCGGGCATCGAGGGCTGCGCCAAGACGAGCTCGAGTTGGTGCAGACAGCGAGGTCATTACAAGGCCCGTATAGTCGCCACTTTCGGACAAGAATGCCTGTAGGGTAATATCTTTGAAGTCATTGTCATGGTAGGCAGCTTCCAATTGTCCCAGGCCTTCGATATAGCTGGCAATATCATTGGTGCGAATAAGAATATTCATATTGTTGTTAATCTGGCCGACCTCAGCGGAACCAGAGCCCGTCTTCAGAATTCGGTACATATCCCTTGTTTGAACGGTTCGCTCCACCTTCATTTTAGCGATTTCTTTTGCTACCTTGCCGACGTTGACATCGCCCTGTAACATTTTTTCCATAGACTCAGACATGGCATAGTAGTACAGGTCACCCTCTACTTCGGCCCCTGCCGTTGTCCGACAGACACCCAGACCGAGTGCGCCATTGGCGTTACCAATGACTTCCGCGCTCTTCCGAGCCCAGTCCATATAACCGTTGTAATTCTCTGTATTGACCGTGATAACACTCATGGTAGGAGCAGCGATGCTCAGAAGAGGTAAGCAGGTGAGTACGCATAGTGAGAGTATTTTTTTCATGGGGCCTTCTTAATCGAATGAGTTGATTTATGAGTATACCTATTAGATTCACAAGGGAGAATGATGGTTCGATAGTGGTTGCCATGGTTACAGCAGGCCGTCAGGTTGTTTGTCATAGTCTAGGCGGTTGTGTCTGGCAGGCAAGCAAGTCGCGGTAGCCTTGGCTCTATGCCTGGTACGAAATTGTCCTTTTTTAGAGGCCAAAGTACCTCGAACTGAATGCTTTGGACAATACTCTACACATCTACTATCGTGAACATACTCGTTCATAAATTAGAGGCCAGTTGATGATCAGGGGAATTTCATACCAGTTTATTCGGATAGCTTTGGTTATGTTTGTATTGTTTCCGGGTTATACCGTTGCTTCAGATCCTCAGGTGGATACAAGCCATACGAATGTTCTCGCGGTGATTGGCGGCTCGCATATTGATCGGCGACATGTGAACAGCTTCTTCAGCGATGATGCACAGATTCTGGAAACATTGATCGTTGAGACGGCAACGGGACCGAGCCCCCCGATTTTAAAAATGCAACATAAGGATATTCCGTTTTACTATGTCCGGTTTCACGGTTTTGCCGATGTCGCCGCCTCCGAAATGGATGGTAGTAACTTTGTGCGTATGTTTGCTGCATTTCATGAATTGGGCGTAACCCATATTATTGCCGGTGCGACTTCCGGCGGTATGCAGCCAGAATATAGGAATGCAGATTTAGTATTGCCAAATGATTTTATTAACCAGAATTTCGAGAGGCCATCAAGTGTCTTGGCTGAGGCGTCGATACAAAGGCCGGGCATACGCTCCGTGTTTAATCCACCGGTTTGTCCGGATATTCATGAAGCCCTTTACGATTTGTCCTTGGAAAACTATTCTTTAGGTCGGGTATATCCGCAGGGTGTCGTCGTTCAGGATGATGCCAGTCGATATGAAACTCCCGCTGAGATACGCATGTATCGCACCCTTGGCGGAGATATCATTACCCATAATGTTGTAACGGAAATGATCTATGCGCGTCAGTTAGGCATGCATCTGGCTGTAATTAATGCCATATCTAATCCTGCTGTGGGGGTACGGCCTTTTACCAGGGATGAGGAAATGGGGGTGGCAGACAAAATTGCTGAAAATGTACGCCCTATCATCCTCAAGGCACTGGAGAGGCTCTATCATCACAAGCCTGAATGTGGCGTGGTGTGTAAAGGTGAGCATTACAGCGGTCAGACAGTGGGTGAGCCCTCAGGGTAATTTTTAGCTATCGCTGCTTTGAGCTGGTTCACCATGAAAGCGGTTTGATCGTTAATAAATAAAGACCATTACAGCTAGTTCAAGGCGTGCCCTGTAGAACCGATTAAAGCAAAGGCTCTAAGTGAAGTTGGCAAGGCCTCGGTTTGCTGGGATGGTTTAAGTAAATGGCAACGGCGGGATTAGCAGCAAGGTTTGATGGGCAGCTGTTTTTTTGGGTTGCCGGTTGATTACTGATGGTAAGGTAAGGAGCATATGAAATGTTTGGCGTGACAGGTTTGCAGGATTGTTCGGGCACAAGGACACAGTCGTGTCTATCGCATTGGCAGGCCTGATGTATTTTATTTCTTTAGTGAAGTATTGCAGTTGTATGCTAGTACTGTTGGCGCTCGCTGCTTGCGGTCAGAATGAGCCTGCCGAAGCGCTAACTGCGGCACCTGACCGGCCGAACTTTGTCATCATTATGACCGATGACATGGGGTTTACCGACTTTGGCGCATTCGGCGGGCGTGATATGAAAACACCCAACCTTGATAATCTGGCATTGAACGGGATTCGGTTTACCAATTTTCACGGGCATCTGAGCTGCGCACCATCCAGAGCTATGTTGATGTCTGGCATGGGTAATCATGAAGCTGGACTGGGTACCCAAAGAGATATTGAACGTTTTCGAGGAGAACGTAACTATGAACGTTATCTTGTAGACCGGGTTGCTACACTGCCTGAGATTTTGGCTGACGCGGGTTATCGTACCTACCTTGCCGGTAAGTGGGGTCTCGGTGGGCCGCAGGCACTGGATCCCACGCAACGCGGTTTTGGTAAGGCATTTGCTCTTGTTCCCAGTGGCGGTGGTCACTTGCAAGCCCTCTTTCATGAGTCTCGGTACACCTTTAACGGCAAACCAGTCACTGAACCCGAGGATCCCATCTACTCGACCACGTTGTTCACAGACCAGTTGATTGCCTTCTTCGAGGAAGATCGAGGCAGTGACCAGCCATTTTTTGCCTTGTTTGCACCTACTGCGCCGCACTGGCCGTTGCACATGCCGCCTGGTATGAAGGTTTCCGATGAGGCTAGCTATGACGGTGGTTATGATAAATTGCGAAGCCTGCGCCTTGCCGGAGCAGCGCTGGCCGGCGTTCTTCCTGAAGGTGTTAACAGCAACCCTTACCCATCCAAGGCAATACCCTGGGACAGTCTCGACACCGAGGAAAAAGCCCTGCAAATTAAAGTTATGGAGATTTATGCAGCCATGATTGGTCATCTCGACCAGGAAGTCGGTCGACTGCTGAATTACCTGCAAGATATGGGCGCGCTTGAAAACACGTTGATCTTAGTCATCAATGACAATGGCGCCCAGGGTGGTCCGGTATTCGGTGGCCCGCCCAGTTACCTTAAGGATCGATCGTTTGATAATCGCCCTGAAAACCTGGGTAGAGGTAGTTCCTGGGCAAACATGGGACAGGGTTGGGCTGATGCGGTTAATGCTCCCTTTCGAGATGGTAAGGGGACGGTGTATGAAGGTGGGGTGCGCGTGGCAGCATTCGCAAATTGGTCTAAGATTGAGCGGCCAGCCGCTGTTTACAGGCAATATCTCAATAATATGGATGTCCTGCCTAGCCTGCTCGAATTGGCTGGGATCGACCACCCAGCACCGCATTTTAATGATCGGGATATTCTACCCGTGCGCGGGAAATCATTTGCTGGCGTTCTACGGGGTGATAATTCTTCAGTGCATGCTGACGATGAGGCGATAACGCTGTCGGGGGCAGGCAAGCACTTTATGCAGCGTGGCAAATGGAAGCTACTCAAAGAACTCGATGCCGACTGGGAATTGTATGACCTTGCAACTGACCCCTATGAAAGCCAGAACCTAGCCGCTGCACGGCCGACTGTGCTCCAGGAGATGCTGGTCGAATTCCGTTTAGATGCAGAACGTAACAATATCCTTGATCGCTGATTTTCAGACGGTTAGTTTTCTAGATAATTCAAACTTCACTGGGATAAGGGATAAGGGATAAGGGATAAGGGATAAGGGTTAAGGGTTAAGCTAGGTTATTATTGTTTCAGGCAATCATCATGACCCAGTACTGATGTCTACCTACCTATGTGCCAGACAAAAATCGTCTGCAAGTCATTAACTAGCTT
>JABIZD010000041.1 GCA_018666555.1 Gammaproteobacteria bacterium | reverse complement strand
CATGGTGTGTAGATCATGGTGTGTAGATCATGGTGTGTAGATCATGGTGTGTAGATCATGGTGTGTAGATCATGGTGTGAAAATCATTCGATGTTGGTGATAGCCTGTTGTGACAGGAAAACAGGATGATTTAAAATGATGATGAAAGGGTTTTGTTTGGTGGGCTCCCCGTTTGCTAAGTGACTGAACGTGTCAAACCGGGCTGCAAATTAGGTTCGAAAATGTAAAGAGGGGTTGTATGCACAGTATCAAATTTACCGTTATAGCCGGGTTGTTGGCCTTGGCGCTGGTGGTCAGGCCGGCAATCGGTGCTGATTGGCAGGAACAAATAGAACAGCTGACAGAGGATGCTTTACCTCAGGTAATTGATAACCGGCACTGGTTCCATGCCCATCCAGAGCTGGGTAACCGGGAATTTAATACCGCCAGGAAAATTGTTAACGAGCTGAATCGTCTAGGGTTCGATGATATACAGCAAGGAGTTGCCCATACGGGAGTGGTTGCGGTCCTAAAAGGTGGGATGAAGGGGCCAACAGTCGCTCTGCGCGCAGATATGGATGGTTTGCCTGTCTCGGAAAAGACCGGTCTGCCATTTGCCTCCAAGGTAACGACTTTATGGCAGGGTACTGAAACGGGTGTTATGCATGCCTGTGGTCATGATGCTCACATGGCCATACTGCTGGGTGTTGCCGAAGTATTGTCGGCGATGAAAGCGCGCATTCCCGGGAACGTCAAATTTATTTTCCAGCCAGCAGAGGAGGGACCACCTCCCGGCGAGGAAGGTGGGGCTCAGCTAATGATCAAAGAGGGTGTGCTTAGCGGGCAATATGCGCCGGGAGCCATCTTCGGCCTGCACGTGTTTCCTGGCCCCACCGGGGCAATCATGTATAAGTCAGATGGTTTTATGGCGGCAGCTGACTTCCTCGAAATAGAAGTTATCGGGAAGCAGGCCCATGGTTCTATGCCCTGGGGCGGAGTGGACCCGATAACCGCAGCGGCGCAGGTAATCAACGCCCTGCAAACGGTGGTCAGCAGGCAACTGGATATTAGTCAGGCTCCCGCGGTCGTTACCATCGGTTCTATCCAGGGTGGAAACAGAGGCAATATTATCCCGGAAAAAGTTAAATTGACCGGCACGATTCGTACCCTAGACCCGGAAATGCGAAAACAGGTCCAGGTGATGATAAAGCAGACTGTAGAGCAGGCCGCTAAGAGTATGGGAGCAAAAGCCCTGGTCTCCATTGATCTTGGCTATCCCGTGACTTTTAATGATGCCGAACTGACCCAGGTTATGAGTCCGGTGTTGCAACGGACCGCTTTGGATGGCGCTGCTTTAGTAGTCAAACCCTATATGGGGGCGGAGGATTTTTCTTTTTACGCTAACGAAATACCAGGTTTGTTCTTCGCGCTTGGGGTGGCCCATGATGATCCTTCAGTACCCGTAGCGACCAATCATTCGCCTTATTTTTATGTCAATGACAGGGCCTTGCCGATAGGGATAAAGGCACTGAGCAATCTGGCCATGGAATGGCTTCATGCTGCGCACTAAGGCTCGCTCAGTTGCCCAGTCAGGCGACTGACAGGAGAGAAACGATATGCCCATGATGATCGAGGATTATTTAGCGCTAAACCTGGATCAGGCTGCGCCAGGGAGTGTCAACGGCTGTAGTAATGATGATGTCAGGCATGCAGTTAATCTTCCTGAGGATGATTATCAGCCCTGCATTGAAGCACAGGCACTCCCTGCTGATCTTCAGGGCCAGGTTATTAAGCTACCAGACTGGTCCGCAAGTCGTATTTATCCCCATACAAGCCGAGATATCTGGCTTTATCGGCCGGTCAAGGTCAGTTCGGACGAATGCTTGAAGGCTATTATATTTAATGATGGTGGTGCTTATCTGGCCCGTCAAGGCGCAGTTAGAGCAACCCTTGTACTTGATTGGTTACACAGTGCTGGCCTATTGCAAAATACCATTGCCGTGTTCGTTAATCCGGGTAACCCAGCTGAGCCGCATATTCCACCGGCTCCAATTGAATCATATGGTCCACGGGAGGCTCAGCGTAGCTGGGAATACGACCGGCTTACAGCGGACTATGGGCGCTTCCTGGTCGAAGATATACTACCGCTAGCAGAAACCAGTCTGGATTGCAGAATATCGCCTGAAGCAGCTGACCGAATCATCTGCGGCATCAGCAGTGGCGGTATTGCCGCGTTTAACGCGGCTTGGCATTTCCCTAAGGCCTTCGGCAACGTTATTTCACATTGTGGCTCGTTTACCAATATCTGGGGAGGCCATCACTTTCCCTATCTGGTTCGTAGTAGCCCGCGTAAGCCGATCAGGGTATTCCTGCAGAGTGGTGAGAATGATGCCCAGACCCTTTTTGGGGACTGGGGGTTGGCAAATAAGGCCATGGCATCGGCTTTGCAATATGCCGGCTATGAGATGCGGTTCGAATTTGGAACCGGTGGTCACACTCTAAAGCATGCAGGCGCCTGTTTTTCCGAAGCGCTCCGCTGGATTTGGTCTATAGACGGTTAACCGCCTGTTCGGCAGAGTTTAAAGACAGTTCAATGCGATTTTTTAAACCGGGCAAGTCGATGCCTTCGGTACTCTTTTTGCCTTCAAGATAGCGGGCATAGACGCCGTGGACGATGCAGGCGCTCTTCCAGCGGTTAAAGCCGATATAGTAATCTATATTGGATAGATCCCGTCCGGTGCGATTTGCGTAGCGTTCAGCGAGCTCCGTTCTTGATGGAAAACCCGGCAGGTTAGTCGCAGATTCGGGCGCTGGTGGCGTGCTATCCGTGGGATCAGACCATTGATTTAAAGCATACGCGAGATCAGCCAGCGGGTCCCCCAGCGTTGAAATTTCCCAGTCCACGACTGCCGCAACGGTCGAATTCTCCGCGATCAGGCAATTGTGAAAGCCATAGTCACCGTGAACGACCCTGATGGGTCCCTGGTCCGGAAGGTTATCCAGAAAGAATTTTTGCAGATCGTGGGCTCGTGGATCGTCTAGCTGGGCAGCTTCCACTGATGAGGTCCAGGATCGATACCAGGTTTTTAATTGCCTGGCCACATAACTATCCCGCTTGCCGAGAGATCCCAAGCCGGCTTCGTCCGGGTCGACACGGTGCAGATCAGCGAGAACGTCAATATAAGAGTGGGCAAGGATGGTTCTGCGTTCCTCGGGCACCCAAGCCGAGGTTTCGTCGGAATTGTATAGCGGCCTGCCATCAACCAAACCCATGATATAAAACCAGGCTCCAATTACTTCAGGGTCTTCACAGAACCCATAGGCAGCGGGCACCGGCACCGGCGTTTCCTGCAAAGCGGAGATGAGTGACCATTCTCGGCCCATATCATGGGCCTTGGGCAATAGCTGACCTTGTGGTGGCCTGCGGATGACGGCTGATTGGTTGTTACTATCGTCTATCCGATAAGTGAGATTGGAGTGTCCACCTTCCAGACGAGTCCAGGTGAATGGTGGATTCAGCCGGCTGACATTGTGTTTAACCCATGTCTCGACTGCTGCGATGTCGTAACCCTCCGCTGTTTCATTGCTCATATTCGGTTTCGTGTCCTTTGCTCTGTGTTCGATTGGCCTATCGGTTGCTTTTTTATCTGGCTGTCAGTGGCCAGGCCAGTGAAAAAGCATCAACCGTTATACATAAGGCTTAATATAAGATTAAGTTAACCTCTGATTGGTTATCCTATTTAAGCAACGGCTGTTTGTCTATTGCCCTGAGGATTATATCAAGTCTACGTCAGCTGTTTTGCTTTAGCGAAAATTTAGCCCTTATCTAAATTAAGAGTAATTATATGCGTATAACTCATTGTATTTACCTAATAAAATAACTTAAAACAGCTATATTCTTAATTGCTGATCAAGGCCGTATGCGCAGCTGAGATTTGACCGTGAAGCTACTTTTCCGGTGCCTGCGTTATTATACCTGCTCGCTGGACTGCTCTTAACCACCACCCCATTGTTTTTATTTGAGCATTTGATAGGAGGCTGTTCTCATTGTATCGATTAAGGGTAGTGTGGAGCCCAGATATTGGGTCAATATTACGCCGGTCATGTTCTCTATTGGGTCAACCCAGAAATTGGTACTGGCCGCTCCTGCCCAACCGAATTCGCCTTGCCCGGTTAAGCTCATTGCTTGACCGGTATCGAGCATAAGCCGTACGCCCAGTCCCCAACCATACCCTGCCAGGGGTAACGAGCCAATCCTGATCGGTAACTGTTCCACAGGAATACGGTTTTGCAGCATCATTTCATGTGTTTTCCTCGAAATAATTACCTGGCCGTGACGGCTGGCGCCCGACAACAGCATTTCTGCAAATTGGCAGTAATCGCTCAGGGTAGAGAAAAGGCCATGGCCACCGCGACGAAAGTTGGCGTCATTGCTAGGGTACATCTCATCTACCTCGATGGGATTCAATTCCTGCTGAGCTGCTGGCCGAGGCGTCATTATTTTTGAAAAATCCTGTTCTCCGAACATAGGCATAATGCGATGTCGTTTAGCTTTGGCAACACTGAAACCAGTATCGGGCATTCCCAGAGGCTCAAAAATGGTTTCTTTGAGAAGAGTCTGTAGGGTCCTGCCTGTGACCTTTTCTAAGATATGCGCCAGTGCATCGGTGGAGACGCTGTACTTGAACTCGTTGCCGGGATGGAATGCCAGAGGCTGAGAGGCGAGTTTGGTCATTACCTGGTCGAGTGAGCAGGCTCCATCAGAACATAGCCTTATGTCTGAATAGCCAGCTGCAATGTGACAATTATTGAGGAATTCGTAACTGAAGCCGCTGCGATGCGTTAACAGATCTTCGATGGTGATCAGCCTGGCGGCGGGCTCGAGCTTACCCTGAGGTGATAACACCTGCATATTCGCGAATTCCGGGTTAAACCGGGCTAACGGGTCGAACAAGCTGATCAGCCCTTGTTCTATTGCGATCAACGCCATCACCGAGACGACGGGTTTGGTCATGGAATAGATACGGTAGATCGCCTGATCCGGGATCGCAGCGCCCGTATGAGGTGAGGCCAGGCCTACCTGGCCTTCAGATAAAGTTTCTCCTGCAACTTGAATCCGCCATTCAATTCCGGCTAGTTGATTGCTGTCCGTATAACGTTGCGCTGCCTGCCTTATTCTTGCCGATCTGTCCAATTGCCACTCCTGTTGGTGGTTTTAAGGTGGGCGCAACCCGGGCCGGCTAGCCTGATACTACTCGTTAGCCAGTTTGACCAGCATTTTACCTTGGTTAGTACCGTTAAATAGGCCGATGAAGGCTTCAGGGGCCTTGTCGATCCCTTCGAAGATCGTTTCCTGATATTTCATTTCCCCCGAGCGGATCCAGTCTCCCATTTCTTCCTGAAATTGGTGTTTGTGTTCTTCAAAGGCAGACACCACAAACCCTCGCAGTGTAATAAATTTGTAAATCGTCTCGGACAAGTTCCTCGGGCCAGGGGTCGCTGTATCATGATCATTGTAGTGGGCAATCATGCCGCAAATTGGAATACGACCAAAGGCCCGCATATGCGTTAATGCCGCCTCCAATTGCTTGCCGCCTACATTTTCAAAATAGACGTCGATACCCTCAGGCGCTGCCTGCCTTAGTTCGCTCAAAGGTTCTTGAGTTTTGTAATTAAAAGCATGGCTGAAGCCAAATTCATTAATGAGCTGGCTGACCTTTTCATCACTGCCAGCGCTGCCAATTGCAATCCCTCCCTTGATGCGCGCGATTTGTCCGACAACGCTGCCAACTGCGCCCGAAGCCGCAGAAACAAACAGTGTTTCACCTGGTTTGTACTCTCCGGTTTTGAGTAGTCCTCCCCAGGCAGTCAGGCCAGGCATGCCCATGATGCCAAGGTAGGTACTTAGCGGTGCGAGGTCTGGCTCAATTAGTTGTAAGCCTGACCCGTCTGAGAGGAAATGCTCGCGCCAGCTATTCTGGTTAAGAACCAGGCTGCCTTCGTTGAAGGCAGCGTTGCGCGATGCGATAATGCGACCTACTGCACCACCGAATAAGCGGTCTCCAGACTTCATGAAGCGCATTCGCCCCCGCATATAAGGGTCGACAGACATGTAAATATTTTCGACTAAGACCTGGCCTTGAGCTGGGTCATCTAGCTGCTCGGGTTTTATTTCAAAATCAGAGGTTGTGGGTGTCCCTAGAGGCGGTTGTTTTAGAAAAATTGCTTTGCTTTCAATGGGCATCGGGTTCTCCTGTTATGGGTAAGCCTGGTTCTGTTCTGGCTTTGTTTATGGATTTTTCGGGTGGCTTGGGTATCACTGTCATGGGCTATGCGGGCGTTTCTTTGCTGATTCCAGGAAAGCTGACCATTGCGGGTATTGAGTCCAGGCTTCAGCAGGCCAGATTTGCTCGAGTGCAGCACGAGCCGTGGCTTCCTCGCTATGCCCCCGGATCGTTCTGTAAAGGTAAATAAATACCGCAGCACGATAGTTCGCCATGCAATGAACCAGGACGGTATGATCCTGGCTGGCATCCATCACAGTAAAGAATAGATCCAGGTCATTGAATGTCGGCGACTCCCAGGCAACCGGTATCTGTAGATAACTGATACCTTGTTGCGTGACCAGGTAAGCCTCATCAGCATAATCGTTTGCTTTATCGGGTGTTGCCAGGTTTACAACCAGTTTTACCCCCGCTGGTTTAAGCAACTGCGTCTGCTCGGCTGTGACCTGGCCTGACGAGATCAGGTTATCGTTGATTCGCAGGAAATTATAAATCTGGGCTAGCTGGCTATCATCACCTGCACTGTGTCCCGTATAAGTGCAGCAGGTGAGTACAAGGAATAAAGATAGGTGTTTCATAGCAAATTTGGCTCGATCCTGTTAGTTTGCTGAGTCTGCCACGCGCGCCGTATTGCTGCAAATCATGCTTGCAGACGTGAGCAGAATCTATTCAGAGTCCCTTGGATATGAACTGATCCCTGGTTGCGGTTTTGTTTGTCGCTGAGGAGTTGCATCGAGCCAGCGTCCTTTCATGTTGTAACCAATAGTCTTTGGATCAGTTTGACCTGGTGAGTCATTATCTGTTTTCCTATAGCCGGTTTGGTATTAGAACAACTAGAACAACTAGAACAACTAGAAGATCGGCAGCAGGCCGGTGTTAGGTGAACCAATAAAGAAACAGGGAGTGTCGAGAAAATGGATTTGGGAAAATTAGGAGTTTGGTATTTTTTTGATGGTTTCTCATCAGAACACAGTGCAGTGATGGCAAAAAAAATAGAAGCGTTGGGCTACGGGACGCTTTGGATACCCGAGACGGTGGGTAAAAATCCGGTGGCGCTTTCATCCTGGCTGTTGGCGAATACGCAGCAATTGAATGTCGCTACCGGCATAATGAATATTTACCACCGCGAGCCGGGTGTGACGCTGGCTGCACAGAATACCCTGGCGGAGCAATCGGGTGGTCGTTTCGTGCTGGGCATTGGTGTTTCCCATAAACCGTTGGTAGAAGGGGTTCGAGGATTGGACTATGGTCCACCGGTGGCAACCATGCGCCAGTATTTAGATAAGATGGCTGCGTCTCCTTATACTGCCGTCGCACCAGCGGAGCCAGCAACGACTTTAATCGCGGCGCTGGGTCCCAAAATGTTGGCATTGGCTGCAGAAAAGTGCGCTGGAGCCCATCCTTATTTCAGTTCCCCTGAGCATACCCGTATGGCACGAGAGGTGATGGGCGCTGAAGCCTTGTTGTGCGTTGAACAGAAAGTTATCTTGGAAAGTAACCCGGCAGCGGCGAGAGAGTTAGCCAGACCAGTCAGCCGGATCTACCATCGACTACCCAATTATCGTAATAATTGGTTGAGAATGGGGCTGAGCGAGGTGGATATCGATGACTTGTCCGATCGTTTTATTGATACAACTTTCGCCTGGGGTGACATTGCGGCTATCCAGGAACGTATTCAGGCGCATCTGGATGCCGGTGCTGATCACGTTTGCATCCAGCCAGTCAATCCCAGCGGACAGTTTGGGGATCTGCATTGGGAAACGCTCGAAGCGCTGGCAAGCTGATTTTCTGGCGTAGCAACAGGCTCAGTTCAGGTGGGTGGGTGAAAGCTGTGCCCACTCATCTTGGGCCAGTAGACATCCAACCGAGGATCAGCCACAGCCTCTCCTTTGATGAGTGCGGAAGGCTCGACTTTAGGGTAAATCTGGTCGGCTAGTAGAATCTCGCTACCCGATAACCGCCTGACTATATGACGACGATTCAGGGCCTCAGGATGTGTTACCCCTGCGGCTCCGATCATCTCGGCAACGGCTCGTAATGTATGTTCATGAAAATTCTTGACCCGGGCTGCTTTCCTGGCAACATCGATGACCCGATAGCGCTTCGGGTCCATGGTAGCAATTCCGGTTGGGCAATGGCCGGAAGCGCAATTGCGCGCCTGGATGCATCCAAGCGCAAACATGAAGGGTCTTGCCATATTGACCCAGTCAGCGCCAAGCGCACAGTGCTTAACTATATCGTAGGCGCTGACTAGCTTGCCAGAAGCTGCAACCTTCACTTTTTCTCTTAAACCGGCACCTATCAGCGTATTATCAACGAAGATAAGCGCATCGCGTAGCGGACATCCCAGGTGATCGGTGAATTCTGCTGGAGCAGCCCCGGTACCACCTTCAGCGCCATCAACGGTGATAAAATCAAGCACGATATTAAGTTCCAGCATGGCCTTGACGATAGAAATAAATTCCCAGGGATGACCAATGCATAATTTTATTCCGACTGGCTTACCGCCGGATAATTGCCGTAATTCTTCTGCAAAAGTGATTAATTCGCGTGGGGTGGAAAATTCCTTGTGACTTGCTGGGGAAATACAGTCCTGCCCTTCGGGTATGCCTCGTGCTTCAGCAATTTCGCGCGTAACCTTACTACCCATTAACATTCCGCCGTGTCCGGGTTTAGCTCCCTGGCTGAGTTTAATTTCGATCATTTTTACCTGATCGAGGATGGCTTTTTCTGCAAACAGGGCTCGGTCGAGCCGGCCTTGCGCCGTTCGACAACCAAAATAGCCGGTGGATATTTGCCAGATGAGATCGCCTTGTCCAGCCAGGTGATGGTTAGAAAGTGAGCCTTCGCCGGTATTGTGAGCAAATTTACCAAGGTAAGCGCCGGTATTAAGCGCTTCTATAGCAGGGGGTGAAAGTGAGCCAAATGAAGTTCCCGATATATTCAGCAATGACATAGCATAGCCCTTTTCGCCGTCGCCGACATGACTGCGAAAATCGCTGCTGGTCACGGCTACCGGGCTCAGGGAATGATTTAACCAGGTGAAATCTTCTTTATACATATCCTCGATGGAACCAAGGGGACGGGCTGCCAACTCGGACCTGGCACGTTTGTATACCATCGAACGCTGATTTCTAGAGTAAGGTAATTCATCATTATCGTCTTCCCAGAAATACTGGCGAAGTTCGGGTCGGACGGTTTCAAAGAAGTAGCGGAAATGACCTAAAATGGGGAAGTTTGCCCTGAGCGTGCTGTCTTTCTGGAAGAAGTCCATGAGACCAATTAGGCCCAGGGTCAGCAGTAGAAAGGCTAATGGTCCGCTTAGAGGATATTCTTCAATAAATGGCAATAAGCACAGTGCCCCCAGAAGAGAGTAAAGCAAGGGTGAGTAGCGTCCCCAAATCCAGTCCATATTTGATCCTTAGAGGGTAGCAATTTTACGTTTTAGAATTCTCGATTATAAGGTTTACGCGCTAACCTGGTTATAGTCAAACTCCATTGTAAATTTAGTTTATTGGTTGTCGTTTCTGGATCAGTCGTTTAAGCGGGATGGTTGTGCTTAAGGCTAGATTGGGCTGCCGGGCGGCATCGGTGTAAATCGGGGTTTGGTTTCGTAGTTTCCTCGGGAAATCGTACTTCTGACTAGGTCAAGCAGGAAACGGTTGTGGGATGATTTTCTTCGCGCCAATTGACGTTCAAGTGATTTAATGATGGCCCGCGCTACTGCCGCGACTTCAGGTGTCTGCTGTTGGCTGTAAGCGAGACTCAGCAGGTGTTCGAGCACGATCAGGGAGAGTCTTTGTCGAACCAGTTCAGGCTGCCCGTCCAGGGCTGGAAGAAGCAGGCTGGCCTTGATCAGGCCATCGAGAATATAGTTGATATCAGGAACGTCTGAGTCATTGGTTGACTGCTGGATCACCCTGGCCAGTCTTTCCGGGCGTAATAGTAACCTTAATGTTGTGCTGACAGCCGCTTCCGCCATAGTCAAGGGGTCAAGCAGAGGCAGTTGCAGGCTGGGTGCGCTCTCCCGGTTACGGTGGTAGCCAAAGGCTTTTGGCGGTATTTGTTTGACCAGGTGCGCAGGTATCAGCAGCGCCTCCACTGATATGCTCCGATACAATGCAGCCAGGGCGGCGCTTTGCCTGGCACCCTCGACAGCAGCAAGAGGCGCAATTGTTGCGTCGCCTTTGGTCGTATACTGGTAATGGCTACCGCCAATCAACTTGGTTACTGCTTCTGTTTGATAGCGATGCAGGTAATAGACAGGCACCAGGACATTTTCTAATTCTGAATGAGGGGTATTGTTTGTGATCGAATTTTCGCCGAGGTTTTGTAGGGCGATTTGTCTTACATCCAGGGTATTATGTAGTTCCAAGACAATATCATTACCTGAATCCCAGAGATGAGCATCACTGTGAGCACCCGCCATGGCCCTGGCGTCGCGGTCGGTGATGAAACTTAGTTTTTGAGCCTTGCTGGATGCTAGATGCTGGTTTAAATAATCGGTTTGGCTAAATCCTGATAAATCTCCATAACCGTAAAGGATCGCCTGTTTATCCCATTTGCCAATGCCTGTGGCATAAGCGTCGGCAAGGTCAATTTTGTTAGCCTGGATTTTCAGTAACGGGTGTGGATAGTCCATGACAGAGGATCTTTCCTGGCGGCTGGCGCTGTAATTATGGGCTAATCCCAGGGTATGGCCGATTTCGTGAGCAGATAGTTGACGAATTCTCGCCAGGGCCATTTGCTGTACCGGTACGCGCGCTGCCTGTTCAGTTTCTGATTCGGTATAGGGAGACAGTAAACCCTCGGCTATAAGCATGTCCTGGCGGATTCTCAGCGAGCCCAGGGTGACTTGACCTTTGAGAATTTCTCCAGTCCGAGGGTCACGAACAGACATGCCGTAACTCCAGCCTCGGGTACGACGATGTACCCATTGAATAATGTTGTAACGAATGTCCATGGGATCCGCATCAGGGGGTAGCTGCTTAATAGCGAACCCCGCAGCATGGCCTGCTGCCTTGAAAGCGCTATCCCACCAGCTTGCACCTTCCATGAGCGCAGACCTGATGGGTTCAGGCACGCCAGGATCCAGGTAGTAAGTCAGTGGTATACCGGGCGATAGCCGGTGCGTCGAGATGAACTGTTTTTTTAAAGGTTCCGACAGTGGTGCAGCGTAATCCAGGTAGGAAAACGGGGAATAGCCGCTTCTGGGATGAAATAACCGGTTTTGGTAGCCATTATCGGGTAATCGAATCAGGGAGTGATGGACCTGTATACTGATCGCAGAGCTATCTGGCGCAACCTGCCGAATTTCCCTGGCCTGGGCATTGCCTGTGAGGGTGATGATTGCCTCGAGTTCGGTGTTGTCTGGGAAGTTACCAAGGCGAGCGAGCAATGCTGCGGAACGCTCAGAATTGATGGAATATTTGCCTTGTTCGGCATCTTCCAGGATACGACTTATGCCATAGCTATCGGATAACAGATATTCAGTATAGTCGATGCGATAGGATTCCTCTGTTTCAGATTCGACCTGGAAACCCCATATTACAGAGCTTGCAAAGGCTTCAGTGACTGCATTTTTCTCGGCCTGGAATGCAGAGTTGGCTCTGAAATCGGTATTCTTCTGGGTCAGTAGTACTTTCTTCCCGAGGCGTTTGAAATAGACCAGTTTGGTGTCTCCGAGTCGGCCCCGATCCAGGCCAATATCATTGGAACCAAGCCCCCTTGGCAGGCTTAACTGCAAGATAAAGGGCTGTGATGACTTGGGTATGTCGAGCAATATGCGGCCATTGGCCTGGTCTGTTACCACATGAAAAAATCCTTCCGCGGTCGTTAAGGCAGTGACTGGCTCTGGCTCCGCTTTAGCGGCCGACATTAGCAGTGCGGTAATAACCAGGTAGATGGGTAGGCGGGCATAGGTAAACAAGTCAAGACCTCTCAAGTTAATGGTTGTTTTAACTGATGTCAGGATAGCGTAAACAAGGTACTGCTTAGATTGATTGCCCTGCGTTGAGATACCCTATCAGGATGCAGGACAGATTAGTAGCTGGTGCCCAGCTGGGCTGTATGTGCACTAACAACCGCTAATAGGTGGGCGGCCCTGTCTGGTTAAGTTGACATCAGGATGATATATCCGGTGGCTAATATGAGTTGAGCCAGGGCGAAAACGAATGCTTTAGTGACAAAGCCAAGGAAGGACAGAGGAATGCCGAATTTATGCAGAACCGTGACGGCGACGACGGTTGAGGCCGACCCTATTGGCGTTATATTACCACCAAGATTCGATCCGAATATAACACTCCACCAGTGGGCGTTAGTAGTCTGTTCACCGAGTTGAAAAAGGATCTTGCCTAGCATGGCGGCCAGCGGGATGTTGTCAGTAATTGAGCTGGCAATGGCCGAGGACCAGAGTAGAGCAAGTGGGCCGGCGCGAGGGCCAAGCTCTGTCAGCAGGACGATACCACCCCCGATGGCACTGAGTACCCCGGCATGTTCCATTACGTTGATCACCATAAACAGGGTGACAAAAAAGAAAATCAGATCCCAGTCGATGTTGGCATAGAACTCGTTGACATTGTGTCGAAATCTAAGCAGGGCAATAAAAGCAAATAGGAGCGCAACAAAACCCATGCCTAGCTGATCTAGAAGGGGTATTACTGATTGCAGTGAAAAAGCCAGTATCAGCAATACAAACAGGACGATGCTATAGATAAAGACTGGCTTGGCTGCGATGCCATCATTTTCATCAAAACTACTGACTTGTTCAGCAGCTTCATTGCGTTCAGTTTCATTGCTTAAGCGCTTAATGCCGAACAGGGTTGCGCCCAGCCACAGCGTCAAGGCACTGGCAATGAGCACATAAGGAGCGGAATACAGGAAAAAATCAATGAATGCGATACCAGCCAGGTTGCCGACAATAATATTGGGAACTGAACTGATTAATGTTAGCAGTCCGCCAATGTTAGTGAGTAAGCCTTCTATCAGGAGGAAGCCTAATAGTTTGTCGTTATGGCCCAGTTTATTAAGTGATACTCCGGTCAGAGAACCTATGATGATCATAGCTGTTACGTTGTTAAGGACCGCTGAGAACAGCACGGTCATGGCGCCATAGAACATGAGTAATTTAAACGGGTCCCCTGTGGATGCTTTGGTGAGTTTGATAGCTATCCAGGAAAAAAGTCCTGATTTAGAGGTGACATCAACAAATATGCTGGCGCCGACGATGATAGCAATGACTTCCCAGTCAACGGCTGGAATATAGACAGGTAATTGCATGGCTTCACCGAAAACGTTAACTACCGGTCCGAATGGCAGCAGGTCGAAGCCGGTAGCTACCAGTAGTGAAATCATGGCGAAACACCCGGTTATCAAGGATTTTTTGGCGTGTAATTTTTCTTCCAGGGCCAGGCATAGAATCATTGCTGCAAGAATACCCATAAAGATAAAAGTGATTGAAGAGTTGGCTGTATGATTGACCTCGGAGGCCTGCAATGCGGGCGCTTGAAGACAGAGACAAGTGAACAGAATTAGCGGTTTTCGTTTCATGTTAATACCTATCCATGCTCACACTAAAAGTAGGGCAATCTGCGGAAATTCCTCAGCAAGGTGATTAGCCAGAGCTCGTTGCCGGAAGGCATCATCTCCTAAAGCCGGGATGACCAGCATTTCATGCTTTTCCTCGTTGAGCCATTGTCTGTAGCTATCCAGCGGGTGGCCCATGCAAGCCAGGATTTCAACCGTGAGTTGGGGATTGTTTCTCGATAGTTGTTGCTTGCAGTTGTGAATATAACTGTTGGATTCATGCAGCAGTTCCCGACGAAGGGTAGTGCGAGCTATGTCTGTATCTAATTCAGGTATCCGTTCTATTGCTTTCATATAACGATCAAAATCCGCCTCAGATTCAACGTGAGTTAACCAGAGCGAGCCAGAATTTGAGACAAACTTGGCAGACCAGTTGATTAATTCATCGCTGTTTGAAAAATGATCAGAGATGACCAGTACGTCCTCCAGCTTTTCGGTTGTCGGTAAAAGCCCTGGATCGAGGTAGTGGGGCAGGATCAGCAGAGGCCGAGTTGAACATTGCAGCAGGGCTTCAGGATAGGTCCCCAGGCCTAGATTCGGGTCTGTAAATGTCTCGTATAGATGCCTGTGGGTGACCACAATATCAGCCTGATCAGCTTCTACTCGCTTCAGAAAATCAGATTTCGTGGCTGGAGGTGGGGTATTTGATAGTCTGAATTCAGGTGTCTGGCCAAGGTCGCCACTGGACAAAAACCTCGACACCCTGTCATGGAAGGTGCTGCTTTTATTTTCGCTGTCGGTGAGCACTAAAATACGGCCAACATTGGGAGGCTGATAGCGGAATTGTGGCTTGTCGGCACTACGAAAAACAGATTCAAATCTATCGATAGGGTTACTGATTATTGTTTCCTCATTCGGGTAGGCCGTAGCAACCTTAATCCTAACTAGAAGTGAACCGCAGTTACAAGCATCATCGTATAGCGGCTTGCTAATGGCCTGGTTTCGGCGCCGCGCAAATTCAGCCACTGGTGCTGCCTGAATCTCGGCTACAGACCATTTGATGGCAATGTTTACAGGGGCGGTACCTGTCTGTAGGTAGATTAAACTTATGGAGGGTATTATGAACCCCGGTGATTGTTAACCATAACTTAAAACCGCCGTTGATTAGGCTATAATCCGCGCGACTTTTAAGGGATGGTAAATAATGAATGCATCGAAGCTTTTAGCGGCTGTAATCGGCTTCGTTTTGCTGGGCTGGTTAATATCCGGGCAATTCCTGCGATCAGAGTCTGAATCTGTTATCGACGCGGAGAAAATAAATTCTGCGATGATTCGAGTTAGAGCGGTTAGATCACGTGCCCAGGCGACAGAGATACAAATTGTAGCCAGTGGCAAGAGCCAGGCTAAACGTAGTGTCAAGGTCAGGGCAGAGGTCAGTGGCAAGGTCATTGCACTGCCGCGTGACAAAGGCGAGCTGATTAGCACAGGAGATTTGCTGTGTAAGATTTCCAGCGAGGATCGGCAGGAACAATTGGCAGAAGCCAAGGCAACCGTGGAGTACCGGCGGCTTAATTATGAAGGTATCCTAAAACTATCCAAACAGGGTTTTCAAGGCAAGGTGGAGATTGCTTCGGCAAAAGCAAACCTGATGAAAGCGCAGTCTGAGTATAAACGACGACAGTTGGCGCTGGCTGATTTAGGAATTCTAGCGCCTTTTGATGGTATCGTTCAGGCGAGACCAGTGGATATCGGTGATTTTCTGCAGCGCGGCGATGTCTGTGCTGAAATCCTCGACCCGGATCCGATGCTGGTAGTAGCCTCTGTGACCCAGAACGAACTATCCGGATTGGAATTAGGTGGCGCTGCCAGTGCCGTTTTTGCCAATGGAGAGGTGCATTCAGGCATGATCAGCTATATCAGTCATGCTTCAGATTCAAGTACCCGCACCTATCGCATAGAAGTTCAGATCGATAATCCTGAGTTCAAACTACGCGATGGCCTGTCAGCTCAGTTGTCTTTGCCTGGACCTAGGTTAATGGCTCATAAAACATCGCCAGCGTTACTGTCCCTGGATGATGGCGGTGTGGTCGGTGTAAAGATAGTCAACAAGGAAAGTATCGTCGCGTTTCTCGCCGTTGAAATAGCAAAAGATACCCAGGATGGGGTCTGGCTGTCCGGTCTTCCCAATTCGATTAATCTGATTACTCTCGGCCAGGAAATGGTTTTTCCGGGCCAGCAAGTCGTCGCGGTGTTTGATGATTCTGAAGCCGCTGGCGGTTTACTGGGTGGCGCCGAGTGAAACAGCTTCCGGCAGTCGCACTGCACAACTATAAGACGACCTTGTGTATTCTGATAATGATTATTATCGCTGGCGTGGTTGCCAGGTCAACTATTACGATCGAAGCTGATCCTGATATTAGGATACCGATTGTCATGATTCTAATACCCCATCCTGGCATATCGCCAGAAGATGCGGATCGATTGATAGTCAGGCCCATTGAATCTGAGGTGCGGGCGCTGGAAGGCATAGAGGAAGTGACTGCGACCTCCCAGGAAGGTGCCGCTAATCTGATTTTAGAGTTCGATATTGACTTTGACTCAGATGCGGCCATAGCCGAGGTTAGGGCTGCTGTAGATCGTGCCCAGGCTGAAATCCCTGCTACCGCTGAAGAGCCTATTATCAAAGCAATTACTATGTCCGAGCAACCGGTTTTGGCGATTAGTCTGGCATCGAATTTAGTCCCTGAGCGGGTGCTGTATGCCCGCGCAGTTGAATTAAAGTATGACCTGGAAAGTCTGACTGAAGTACTTGAGGCTCGGCTCTCGGGTCATCGAGAGGAACTGCTGGAAGCGGTGATAGATCCGATTCAATTGGAATATTATCAGATCTCCCAGCAGGAGATGTTCAGTGCGGTGAGAAACAATAATCGTTTGATTGCTGCCGGTGCGATGGATACTGGCCAAGGTCGATTCTCCGTTAAGGTGCCGGGATTAATCGAAACCCGTAGTGATGTATTTGGACTCCCCATAAAAGCCAGCGGTGATACGGTTGTTACCCTTGATAAAGTAGCTGAGATCAGGCGTACCTTTAAGGACCGTCAAACTTATACGCGAGTAAATGGTACGCCGGCGATCACAGTAGAAGTATTGCGTCGACCTGGCATGAATATCATCAATATGAACGAAAAAGTCAGGAAATTAGTTGAAGACTTGACCGCGGATTACCCACCTGAGATTGATATTATCTACAGTCAGGATCAAGCCCCTTTTGCCGAGCAGCAGGTTACAGAACTGCAAGGGAATATCGTCACTGCAATGGCTCTGGTAATGACCTTGGTGGTTGCAACACTTGGGTTGCGTTCTGGTATCTTGGTTGGTCTGGCGGTCCCTGCGTCTTTTCTGTTTGGTTTGATGGTTCTGCAGCTAATGGGCCTGTCGTTTAACTTTATGGTGATGTTTGGCATGTTGCTTGGGCTTGGTATGCTGATCGATGGTGCGATCGTCGTAGTTGAGTTTGCTGACCGGAAAATGGTTGAAGGCATGAACCGTGGCCAGGCATATCTGGTATCAGCCCAGCGCATGTTATGGCCGGTTCTGGCCAGCACAGCGACCACACTGGCAGCGTTCCTGCCGCTGTTTTTCTGGCCGGGTGTGTCAGGTCAGTTCATGATGTATCTTCCTGTCACGGTCTTTGCGGTGCTCAGTGGTTCTCTCCTTTACGCGCTGGTATTCGGTCCGACGCTAGGTTCTCTGTTTGGTAAAGCCGGTTCTCTGGACTCATCTCAACGCGATCACCTGGCAAGACTCGAACACGGTAATCTTAATGAGGTACCTGGTTTGACGGGGCGATACATTGGTTTACTGGATTGGTTACTGAAATATCCGATTGCCGTGATTCTCGGGACTTTGGTGGTTCTGATGTTGATATTCAGAGTTTATGGCGAACATGGCGCAGGCTATATATTTTTTACCGACACTGAGCCTTCTTACGGCCGGGTTAATGTCAGTGCCAGGGGTAATTTTTCCAAAGTTGAAATTCGTGATTATGTCTTGGAGGCGGAGCAGGCCCTCATGCCTTTGAAGGGTGTCGATACTTATTTTACCAGCACCAGAACCGGAGGCGGTGCCAGTATATTTGGTCGTGGTAGTGCACCAGTTGACTTGATTGGCACGGTGTTCCTGGATTTTGAAAATGCCCGCAGCTACGGTACTAACAGCACTGAAATCCTTGAGGAGGCGCGCCTGCGGTTGCGCAACCTGGTGGGTATTAATACTGAGATAGCCGAACAGGAATATGGCCCCAGTGTTGGTAAGGATATCCAGATTCAGATCGCATCTAAATTCAGAAATAACCTCGAGCCGGTAGTGGAACAGATCAGGACTTACCTGGACCAGCAGCAAGACCTGCGCGATGTCGAGGATACCCGAGTGCTGCCAGGCATTGAGTGGGAGCTGGTAGTTGACCGTGCCAAAGCAGCTGAATTCAATGTCAATGTAAGTGAAGTAGGTAGTGCCGTGCAACTGATCACAAACGGCCTGTATTTAGGTGAATACAGGCCTGATGATGCCATTGAAGAAGTCGAAATCAGGCTCAGGTACCCTAAAGCAGAACGAAACCTGCAGATGCTCGATCAGCTCAGGGTGTCGTCTCCCTTGGGGGCGGTACCTATCAGTCATTTTGTTGAGAGGCGAGCTAAAGCGAAACTGGATACTATCGTTAGGGTTGATGGTAACTATGTGATGACTATCAGGGCAAACGTACTTCCTGGCATTATAGCGGATAACAAGGTGACTGAAATCCAGGCGTGGATTGATAGGCAGAATTTCAGCGGTGTGCGGGTCAGCTTTCGTGGTGCGGCGGAAGAACAGGACGAATCGATGCAGTTTGTAGGCTTCGCATTTATGATGGCACTGCTTTTAATGTTTGTGCTCTTAGTCACCCAGTTCAATAGTTTTTATCAGGCTTTTATGATTCTCTCTGCGGTTGTTATGTCCACCGCCGGGGTATTGCTAGGACTGCTCGCTTTTGATCAGACTTTCAGTACTATTTTAACCGGCATTGGTATTGTCGCTCTCGCAGGAATTGTGGTTAATAATAATATCGTGTTGATCGATACCTATAACGTGCTGCGTAGGGATAATCCGCGCATGCCTCTTAGAGAAGTGATTGTCAGGACCGGAGCACAAAGGTTGCGGCCCGTCTTTTTGACCACCGCAACGACTGTCCTGGGTTTACTTCCGCTGGCTAGCAACGTCAGTATTGATCTGATTAATCGTACCGTAGTCTATGGGGGACACGTTTCAGCCTACTGGGTCAAGCTGGCAAGCAGTATTGTATATGGCTTAACCTTCGCCACTGTGTTGACCTTGTTAATGACGCCCCTGATGTTGATTCTGCCACAGCGATTAAGGGCGCTAAAGCACGAAGTAGTTGGTTATTGCCTGGCCAGAATGGGTCGCCCAGTTAAGGGAGAGACGGTTTAGTCGGCTATAAAACTGTCTAGCGAATCATGGATCTGTTCGAGGTTTTTCTGATCGACTTGATCCGTATCAGCGGGTGTTCTTATGGTATCAGCAGTGGTTCTTATGGAGAGTTTACTGTCCAGCCAGATCAACTCTTGTATGATTTCTTCGAGCTGCTGTACAGATTTTCCTTCCAGTCGTTTGATGAGCTCAGCGCGGGGTAAACTGGCGAAGAAAATGCGATCACTGCGCAGAAAATCCTGATATTTTTCCGGTAGCTCCGCCATCCGTTGTCGGGTCTGTGTTGAGATACTGAGCCTGGCCACTCCTTCTGCTGGCTCGGCCAGGGACGGTTCAATAGCTGTTCCCATCAAGAAACAGATCAACATAAGTTTAAGCCGGTAAGTAGCGCTCAGCATGGCATTAGCCTGATAGTCTTCAGGGATGGTAATGCTTGCTCGGCAACTTGTTTTAGCCCTTTTTGACGGTGGTAGACTCTCCTGATTTTGAATTCTCTATACAATCTACAGGTTTTCATCGTGACAGTATAAATAGTGGTCATCCATGACGCTACTGATTTGTAAGAATGCACTTTGGGTTTGGTAAGACGAGGTGTCTTTATCTGCATTGACTGGTCTCATTATGATTATTGTAGCTGCTGTGACTTCGCAGTCTTAATTGTGTCACTATGGGTTGATATCAATCGCGGCTTCTTTTATCTTCGTTAGGGTAGTGGTTGCCTTGAACCATCGTTTTGACAGAGCTGGATATGTCCATAAATAGTGAAGAGTGTTTTGATGTGGTTATCGTCGGTGCTGGATTTGCCGGGCTTTACATGCTGCATCGTCTTAGGGGGCTCGGCCTGACAGCGCGAATCTATGAGCAGGGTGATGATGTGGGCGGCACCTGGTATTGGAATCGCTATCCCGGCGCTCGCTGTGATGCCGAAAGCCTGGCTTATTCGTTTGGTTTCTCCGAGGAGTTGGAACAGGAATGGCAGTGGTCAGAGCGGTATTCCCGGCAACCTGAAATACTTCAATATGCAAAACACGTGGCTGAACGCTTTGACCTGCTACGCGATATCCACTTTGGCTGTCGGGTCAATTCGGTTGAGTGGAACGAGCAACGGCGACGCTGGAGCGTAACCACTGAGCAAGGGGATCGAGTCACAGGGCAGTATTGTATTATGGCTACTGGCTGTCTTTCAGTTCCACAATTACCGGCTATAGAAGGGCTGGATTCATTTGCAGGAAACCGTTATCAGGCCAGTCAATGGCCACACCAGGAAGTGACTTTTAGTAGTCAGCGCGTTGGTATTATCGGCACAGGCTCCTCGGCGATACAGGCGATACCGGTGATAGCCGAGTCTGCAGGAAAGCTGACGGTATTCCAGCGTACCCCTAATTTCAGCGTGCCAGCTAAAAATAACCTGCTGAACCGGGATTGGGTAAACCAGTTTAAATCGAATTATCGGGCTCACCGGGAGAACCATCAAAAGGGTATCGGTTCAGGGTTTGGTGACCTTGATATTGAACCGTTAGCCGAGGCACGGGAACCAATTTTGATGGATTCCATTGATTCGGGGCAGGCTGAGCAGTTATTGCAAGCTGCCTGGACCCGTGGTGGGGCCATTTTTTTGGGAGCAATCGGCGATACCATGATGAATGAATCTACTAATCAGTTTGTGCAGAAATTTGTTCACGATAAAATCAGAACTATAGTAAACGACCCGGAAACGGCGACTTCACTGTGTCCAGGCAATCACCCCATAGGAACGCGTCGAATCTGTGTTGATATTGATTACTTCGAAACGTATAACCGGGCTAATGTAAGGTTACTGGACCTGCGAAAATCACCTATCAGTAAAATCACAGCGACCGGGGTCGAGACGGCTTCTGAATTTGTTGAATTGGACACGCTGGTGCTCGCGACTGGCTTTGATGCCATGACGGGCGCGTTACTGGGTATGGACATTATTGGCCAGGACGGAGTGCAGCTTCGAGATGCCTGGGCAGAAGGCCCGAAAAGCTATCTTGGCCTGTCCGTTAACGGGTTCCCCAACCTGTTCACGATAACTGGCCCTGGGAGTCCATCGGTATTGTCTAATATGCTTGTTTCAATTGAACAGCATGTCGATTGGATAACAGGCTGTATCACTTACATGGGTGACAATGGCTTTACCAGCATCTGCGCTGATCAGTCGGCGCAGGAACAGTGGGTCGGTCATGTAAACGATGTGGCTAATGGGACTCTTTTCCCCAAGGGAGGATCCTGGTATCTCGGCGCTAATGTTAAGGGAAAACCCCGGGTTTTCATGCCTTATGCTGCAGGCGTGGGGCCCTATCGGGAAATCTGCGATCAAATCGCCGAAGCGGGTTACAGGGGATTCCGGTTTTCAGCTTGAGGCATTGTGCTTCCAATACTCAATAGCTGTATGGACTCACGGGCCTGCTTAAAGCGGGGATACCGTTGAGTGCCGTTTCAATCGCCTGGGCCATGGTCAGCAATTTAGCATCTTCAAAAGGTTTGCCGATTAGCTGTAAGCCAAATGGGGTGCCCTGGGCATCTAACCCGCAGGGGATTGCTGCCACGGGATGACCAATTACCGTCAGGGAAGAAGATAGGCCAAGCCAGGCCATATAATTGGTTACCACCTCGCCATCTATTTGTTCCGGATACATCTCGCTCCACGGGAAGGGCATAACGCTTACCCCGGGAATTATCAGCAGGTCAAAGTGGTCGAATATGCGGGAAAACTCCCTGTACAATTCGATCTGCTTTCGTCGTGCCTTAGCGACATCAAGTAATGGTGTTTTCAGCGCTGCATCATAAGTGGACAGGACATTTGGGTTCATATCCTTTCCCCACTGATCCCGTTGGTCATAATATTGGGTAGCGAATACATCCTGTCGTAATGCCCAGTCGGCTGCAGGCGCTTCTGTAAGGTCGATTGGGTGGTCTTCACTGAGCTTAAAAAGATGGCTCATCTGTGCGGTCTTTGCACGGAAAAGATGGCGAATTTGCGCTGATACGGTTAAGCCGCCTAAATCTTCGCTGTAAGCAACGCGTAACTGGCCGGGATCAATGTCTGGTAACGGACTAAATTGGCTGCTATCAAATGGGAAGGCCATGGGATCATTTAAAGCACTTCGGTCTCTTTGAGCGATTACAGACATTAATAACCCGGCATCTCCTATGTTGCGGGAGATCGGCCCCTGCAAACTGTAATTAGTCTGGGTGATGGTCCTTTCTTCGTTGGGGACGATGCCTGGCGTGGCACGAAATCCGACTACACCACAGAAACTGGCTGGAATCCTGAGACTACCGCCGTGGTCTGAGCCGGTTGCAAGTGCAGCCATATTCGATGCAATAGCGGCAGCAGAGCCACCGGAGCTTCCACCGCAGGTGAGTGACTCAGCAAAGGGATTACAGGTGGCCCCAAACAGCGTGTTTACTGTGTTTGCACCGATACTCAGTTCAGGGATATTTGTCTTACCGATAATGATGCCGCCTGCGTGCCTAATGCGATTGACGATTCCGGCATCTCTTGCCGGTATTTGCCCAGCATACATCTTGCTTCCCAGCGTAGTGCGGATGCCCGCCGTTAACTGATTATCCTTAATTAGAATGGGCAGGCCCAACAGTGCGCCGTGATCCCTGGCCCTATCAAGCTGCTTCTGTGCTGCGCTGGCTTCCTGCCTGGCACGCTCAAAATTCTTGGTAACCACAGCATTGATGGTTGGGTTGACGGTCTCAATCTGGGCGATATAGGCTTCCAGGTATTCTTCAGCGGAGATGTTTCGCAGCCTTAGTGCAGTGGTGGCTTGTACGGCGGTTAATTTAATTAGTGCTTGCTGGTGTTGGTTCATAAATTTTCTGTCGGTGGTGGTGCGGACTAGGCTCCTGCCTTTGAGGTAGGGTATTGGCCAGGTGCCCAACCAATTCGGTTGCCTTAACTATATAGTTGATTCAGCAGGCAATATAGCATGCATTGACTTGATTGGTTTTAGCCCTTTATGCTGCGAGTATGACAGAAAATATTGTAGTGACTGGCGGCGCCTCAGGGATCGGCGCAGCGGTAGTGGCCCGTTTGGTAGACAGGGATTTTACGATCTGGAATCTCGACCTTGAAGCAAGCAGCTTGCCCGGAGTAAGCAATCTAGTCTGCGATATTTCAGATAGAAACAGTGTTGAGCAGGCTATTGTGTTGTTGCCCGATACTCTTCGGGCGGTTATCCACGTGGCTGGTATAGCTCTATGTCGCCCTGATCCAAGCCAGGTGATCAGGGTAAATTTCTTTGGACTGCGATTTCTTAATGAACAGTTAAATGAAAAGATGGTGGTCGGTGGCCAGGTGTTGATTGTCGCCTCCAGTGCTGGACGCGACTGGCGGGATAACAGCGACGTGGTGGCAGGGATGTTGGCGTTGACAACGTTAGAGCAGGAAGAAGCCTGGTTGTTGGAACATCAGTTAGATTGGCAGCAGGACCCGTACAAAATATCAAAACAGTGTGCTGCAGCCTACACCTACCTGGCTTGTCTTGCCGGTAAAGAAAAGCAAATACGAGTGAATTGTATTAACCCGGGGATCACCGAGACGCCGCTGTCAGATAGTTTCCGAGAGTTATTGGGACAAGAGCGATATGATTCGATAGTCGATCAGACCGGTCGGTCGGGCAAACCCGATGACGTTGCTGCTGTGGTTGAAATGTTCACATTGATGGAGACCGAATGGCTCAACGGCGTCGAGATAACAGTTGATGGTGGTTATTTTGGCCGAATTCAGGCAGCGACTTTGAATGCCCATGAGGATAGGAAGGCGTAATGCGTCTATTCAGCCTCGCGCGGCGTTTGCTGCTGACTGCTTTGGCTTTGCCATTGTTAAACGTAGCAGCGTCGCAGGAAGTGACTATTTTCTATACCAACGATATTGAAAGTGTCTATGATCCCGTGGACGCTTTTTGGTTAGCTGACGTGCAGGAAATAGGCGGGCTGGCTAAATTAGCGGCGCTCATTGACCACAAACGCAGTAAGGTACCGTTGAGTTTTCTGCTTGATGCTGGCGATATGTTTACGGGATCGTTATCCAAGGCTACCCAGGGCCGGCTTGTTTTTGACCTCTATAGTGAAATTGGCTTTGATGCAGTGAATCTGGGTAATCATGAGTTTGAGTATGGCTGGCAGTTACTGCACAAGGTTATGCAACGAGCTCGGTTCCCGGTCCTTAATGCCAATATTTTTTATGCAGGATCGCAGATTCCCTTTGCCCGGCAGTTCAGTATTCTTAAGCGCGGAGGGGTCAGTATTGGTGTGATAGGCCTGATGGGAGAAGACGCTTTTATTAATACGATGATGAAGGTCAATCGTGACGGGCTGGAGATAAGGGAACCACTGGCTAGCGCCCAGTATTGGGTAGATGAATTATCCCCCCAGGTAGATATGGTCATTTTGTTGACCCATCAAGGTAAAACCGCTCCCATGCAGACTGATAAGGAAGCCGACCCGGAAGTGCAAAGGGGCATAGCCGATGATTATGAGCTGGCTGGAGCCGTGCGAGGCGTAGACCTCATTGTCTCCGGACATTCAGATAATGGGCTCTGGCAGCCTGTTATTCATCCGCAGACTGGCACTGTGATAGTGCAGACATTCGGTCAGGGAAAGCACCTGGGTGTGGCTAAATTCGCTCTTGCCAAGGCGGCAAGACCTAAATTGATTTCTGCGGAATTGATACCCGTGATAGCAGAATCGCTGGAGGATCATGCTGGTGTAGCTGAATTGATTGCTGAAGCCAGAGCAGCGCACCCGTCTTTGATGGAGGTGGTTGGAAATCTCGATGCCGTCGCGATCAGGCGCTATTACAGAGAGTCGTCTATTGGTAATTTACTCGCAGATATTCTCAAACAGCGCCATGACACAGATATCGGCATGATTACCCCCGGTGCGATCAGAGCCGACCTCCCGGCAGGCGAGGTGACCCGCGAGATGATCCTCAATACCTTCCCGTTCCTGGATCAGGTGACCGTATTGGCTTTGCCGGGTTCAGTGCTACTGGCTGCAATTGAAAATGGTCTGCGCCGGGAATATGGCCTGCCCCAGTATGCTGGCCTGTCCTTGCGGTATGACCTGTCGCGACCACCGGGACAAAGAGTTGTTGAGCTAATGATTGCCGGGCAGGCAATCGCCTTGGACAAGACCTATCGCTTGGCAACAGGATCTTTTACCGCCACTGGCGGGGAGGGTTATGATATGTTTCCAGAGCATATTGAGTTCGTCAGTGATGAACTGGTGTCAACGGCGTTTGTCAGGTATTTTCAGCAAAAAGAACAGGTCAGACTCCCCCAGGTGGGTCGCCAGAGGGCCTTTGTTGTGGTCTCAAACGGCGAGGTCAGCAGCACCCACTAGTCATTAATCCTGTTTAAAGTACGCAAAGGATGACAAAAGGCATCAGAAACATCAGCTTCACGGTCTGAAGGCAGCCACTGTGTCAGCTTCGCATTACAGCCGTCAGTAACCAGCCAAGGTGAGTTTAATTCTCATCTGGATGCTGGCTGAGGGTCAGCGTCTTTGCTGTTTTTGCTCTCTGCTGTTTTAGCGGGGTCACCTGGTGCTGCATTAAAGACATGGCAATCGCTAGCAACACTAAGGGTTTGAGTAGTTCTTCCCTGCCTCTGGTGACTTTATTGCTATCCCAGAACGCGGCTCAAGGCAGCTATATGCCACTTTAAATAATGGTTTTTATAGACCTGTTCTGGTTTCCTGTTGCTTGGACGGGGTCCGGATCACCTATTTCATCAATTTATGCCAGAATAGGGTAACAATAGGATGCTTTAGCGCCTAGAAAATGTAATGACACTGGTTCCTCAGGACAGATTATTGTTTGCTCATTGTTGGAAAGCCTTATTGTTTGCTCATTGTTGGAAAGCTATGGTAGTCAATTTTACGGATTGGCTGCTATAGAATCGGGCCCGGAAATCTGGGCTGGCTCTTAAATTAGCGCTAGGATATCGAAAGACAGGTAATAGGTTAAGGTCAGCGAAGCAAAGTAATGCTGGAATCAGCAGGTCTGATAGAAAGGAACATTAATTATGCAGTTGGATGAAGTTATGCAGCCGGATACCGCTTTACTGGAAAGTTATGAAAAAGAAGGTTATTTGCTGATTGAAGGCTTGATTGAGCCAGCCTGGCTGGAACGCCTGAAAACAGCAGCCGCTGAATTTGTAGAAGCCAGTCGGTCATTGAGTCAGTCCAGTAAAGCCATTGATATTGCGCCAGGGCATACCTCAGAGCAGCCCAAGCTAAGGCGACTGGTTTCGCCTGTTGACCAGCACCCGACCTTCTGGGAGTTTGCATTGAAGGGGCCAATAGCTCAATTGGCCTGTTCGCTATTGGGTGGCAGTGCTCGGTTCCACCATAGTAAATTGAACTATAAGTGGTCTGAAGGCGGTGAAGAAGTGAAGTGGCATCAGGATATTCAGTTCTGGCCGCATACTGATTTTTCCCCACTTACCATCGGCGTATACCTTGCGGCAGTTGACGACGAAATGGGTCCGATGGGGGTGGTGCCAGGTAGTCATCACGGCAGGATCTATGATTTATACGACAGTCAGGACCAATGGGCAGGGGCAATTCAGGACAAGGATATAAACCGACTTGAACTGGATAAAGCTGTCTGGCTAAAAGGTGCAGCGGGTTCTGTGACGGTCCATAACGCCTGTATGATTCATGGGTCCATGCCGAATGATTCAGACAGGGGTAGGCCGTTACTGTTGCAAACCTATTCGGCGATAGATTCTTATCCGATCAGTAACCTGGGTGCTAACAGTGTCCTCGGAGGGGCTTCGGGTACAGTTATTCAAGGACCTTCAGCGCAGCGTATCAGCATTCAGGGTAGGGATTTGCGATGTGCACCAGATTGGTCTGTAAAAGGCGGAAAAGCGCCAACAATCTTTGGCTCGCAACAGCAAAAAATGATGTAGGGCCAGTCGGTAGAAGGTAGATTGTCAACATTTTCTAGAGGAGGGTACATGAGCGTGCAATCAAATGAGGATGTGTCAGAGGAAGCAAAGAAATTTGTCTCGCCGCGGGGTGGATTTGAACTTAATGCAAACCCTGCAATCGTGCCACCAGTGCAAAGAACCCGAGTTAGGGCTGATAAATCGGCTGATGGCTTCGCCCATGAACCATTAGCGGAAAAGTATGGCGCTGCCGAAGCTAGAACAAAGATTGGCGAAATGGTAAAGGCGTTCATACCTGGAACTACGACAACGCCATTGCTAGTTCAGAAAAACCCCTCGGGCATGAGTCTTGTCCATGTCTGGTTTGGGGCTAATTTCCCGCTGTTCAGGCATAGTCATCCAAAATTTGGTGATTGCCTGTACTACGTGGTTGCGGGCGAAATCATTATGGGAAACCAGACCTTGAAGGCAGGGTCCACTTTTTTTGTACCTAATGGCCAGCCTTACAAATACAAAGCAGGTCCAGCTGGTGTGGAACTACTGGAATTTCGAGCAGGCGGTGGCTTGCCCGATGCTCCCGGCATGAAATTGGATGAAACCTCGTTTACGGCAATAGATAAGATCATAGCTGAATCCTACGCTAATGATGCCGCCTGGCAGGTTCCTGAAAGCATCGGCGATACCGCTATCCGCCAGGCACAGGTTGATGGTCGGTTGCCTAAAGCGTGAGTAGGCCCCATTAAAATCAGCACTGGCTGTTCTACTAGGGTTTGCTTTTGGCCATGCGCTAATAACGGTGTTAGTGATTGAGGAAGCGCCAATTGGCTGGGATGTGAGCCGTGCTGGCATTGCCGGCGTGCCTTGCCAGTGTCGGTTAGCGGCTCTGTTGTTCAGGAAAGGAAGTATTATGCGCGTTATTTTGATCTGCTGTCTGCTGCTGCCGTTTACAGTCCAGGCAGATGTTATACCGGACTTTGTCAAAGACATGGCAGGAGCACCCATCAGCCGTTCTAACCCGCAGGCAGAGCCGCAGGAATGGTTGCTTGCCCATGTTGATGTCGAAACCACAGGATTGACGCCGGGTTATCATGAAATTATTGATGTTGGCGTAATCATCACCGATCTAAATGGGGAAGAGCTGGATCGATTGTTTTTGAGAATCATGCCTGCTCATCCTGACAGAGCCGAGGCAGGTGCAGTGGCAGTTAACGGTTTTTCCATAGATCGATGGACGACCAGAGGCTATGTCAGCGAGGCAGCAGCAATCGATCATTGGCTTGATTTTCATGATCGAGTCGTTGGCAGTAAAAGTGTTCTCTTCGTCGCCTACAATGCCTGGTTTGATATCAGTTTCGTCGATCATTTGTTTAGAAAACAAGGCTTGACCTGGCGTCGTCTGTTCCATTATTTTATTCTGGATCTACCCTCTATGGCCTGGTCCCACGGTCTCAAGGGGTTGGCTGGAGGGCAACTGGCAATTGAGCTGGAATTAGAAACGGAAACCGATAATCCTCTCGAGCATACTGGAATTACCGGAGCGGAGTTCAATGTCAGACTATACCGAGCGTTGTTAGCGCATGCTTTGAGGCAGAGCAAAGATAATATCACGGATAAGGGCTCAGAATCAGAGTCGGCAGCGGATCAATAATGATAGAATTCGTCGATTAAAATTTCACAAATGAGCTTAATATGTTGATTTACAACAATTAATAAATCAATTTTATTTAGATGGCTTCCTGCTGGTACAGCCTGTCAATATCTTCATTAGATAAGCCGGCTAACTCAGTTAGAACCAGCCGGGTGTTTGCTCCCAGCTCAGGAGGTTGGGTTAATTCCGGTGGTTCAATATCGGTGAATCGAATCGCTGTCTGCATTTGGGCAATGTTGCCTAGATGTTTATGGCTTGATGTCTTTAAGGTACCCCTAGCTGCCAGGTGCGGATCATTAACCACATCAATAAGGTCCTGCACCGGGGCACAGATTACACCGTGTGCCTGGGTCTGGGCCAGTATTTCTGCCCTGGTTCGAGTGGCCGTCCAACGGGTAATTTCTGCATCGAGTTCCTGCATGTTTTTACAGCGTGCAGGGAAATCCTTAAAACGGGGATCGTTGATCAGATCGGTTTTTTCCATGGCGGTACAAAGCTTTCGCCAGTGGCCTTCTCTGATGGCGATAATGGCGATATGCCCATCGGCAGCAACGTAGACATTGTAAGGCGCAAGAGAGCGTCCTGGATGTCGATTACCGGCTCTTTTGGGAGGTTCTCCGTGTAGGTAATACGAGCCAAGCGCTGTAGCCAGGGTAGGTAAAACGCAGTCCTGCATGGAGATATCGACGCTGGCACCTTCTGATGAATTCTTTCGTGCATATAATGCACTGACGATACCTGCATATAGATGCGTACCCGCTATAAAGTCCGCAAACGCAGCCGCGGTTTTAAGCGGTGTACTATTTTCCTCGCCGGTAATGCTCATCACGCCGGTCATAGCCTGGAGGGTGATATCCATGCCCAGGAAGTCGCGGTAAGGCCCCGGAGCATTGCCGTAACCTGTACTTGATGCGTAGATTAGTTGCGGATTACAGGCTCTGAGTTGTTTTGCCCCTATACCGTATCTGGCCATGGTGCCTGGCGCAAAATTTTCCAGGACAACGTCTACTTGACTGACCAGCTTTTTCAGTAGCGCCTGGCCCTGCGTTGATTTGATATTTAAAGTGATGCTTTCCTTATTGACGTTCAAAACAGCAAACGGGTAACTCGCCGTAGACTTTACACCACGGCTCCTCAGCGTTTCACCGATAAGAGATTCAACCTTGATCACCCGGGCTCCTGCTTGTGCCAGTAAAAAACCACAGTAGGGGCCGTTGTAGACCTGGCCGAAGTCGAGTACGGTAATATCTGATAAGGGTTGTTCTTGCATAGCAGTAACCTGGATGATTTGTTGATAAGGGGGAGTCAATCACGGTCCGTAGAAGGCGTCAATTGCAACACCGGAATAATAGTAGATCCAAGTTCTTACTGGGATAGCGGCCTGGCCGCCATAGCCCGGTGCTCGAACTAGCGGTGTTTTAAGACGTCATTATCTCAAAGCTAGGCTAACCTCATGACTTTCTTGCCAGAAGGTTTGTCAGCACAGGTCACGAGCGTTAAGCTGTCAGCGAGGTTTTGACCGTACAGCAGCATCGCACATGTAAAGAAAAGGGGTGAAACATTGAATAGAACAAGTTTGATAGTCGGCCTTATTGCAATTTCTGCATTGCTTTATTTTTCATCATCCCAGGATGAGTCGGCCCAGGCTCCAGTGGCGCCGCAGGATACCGACATCCCAGAAGTATCGATTGGCCTAATTGATGATGAGAGAATTATAAGTGCAGAATCTGAGCCAGGAAACTGGCTTGCGCATGGCCGGACCTATGAGGAACAGCGTTTTTCACCATTGACGCAGATCAATAAAAGCAACGTTTCAGACCTCGGTCTGGCCTGGTACAAGGATATGGGGACCAATCGGGCGCTGGAGTCTACCCCCATAGTGGTTGATGATGTCATGTTTTTTACGACTTCATGGAGTCGGGTTTATGCGGTTTCTGCGGTTAATGGCGAGGAAATCTGGTTTTATGACCCCCAGGTTCCGCGAGAATGGGGTCGGCGGGCCTGTTGTGATGTAGTCAATCGTGGTGTGGCTGTTTACAAAGGCAAGGTCTACGTCGCTAGCCTGGATGGACGTTTGATCGCCTTGGATGCAGGCACTGGCGAAGAAGTCTGGGAAGTCGATACGATTACAGATCGGAGTCGGTTTTATACGATTACCGGAGCTCCCCGGGTTGCAAATGGTAAGGTCTTTATTGGTAACGGTGGCGCTGAATTCGGTGTGCGCGGATATGTTACGGCCTATGATGCCGAAAATGGTGATGAGATCTGGAGGTTCTTTACGGTCCCAGGCGATCCAGCATTGCCGTTTGAAAATCCACAGATGGAAATGGCTGCCAAGACCTGGAAAGGCGGAGAATGGTGGAAAGTCGGCGGAGGCGGTACGGTCTGGAACTCTATTGTCTATGATCCGGACTTTAACCAACTGTATCTGGGTGTAGGTAACGGCTCACCGTGGACTCGGGTGATTCGTTCACCCGGGGGTGGTGATAATCTGTTTTTGTCTTCTATTGTTGCTCTGGATGCCGATACGGGCGTGTATAAGTGGCACTATCAGACAACGCCGGGTGATAACTGGGATTACACGGCAGTGCAGGATATGGCTCTCGCCGATATGGAAGTGGATGGGGTCGCTCGTAAAGTGCTTCTACAAGCGCCTAAAAATGGCTTTTTTTATGTGCTTGACCGTAGTGATGGAGAATTACTGCGCGCCAATCCCTTTGCCACAGTGACTTGGGCAACGGGTGTTGATCTGGCCACAGGCCGGCCGGTTGAAAACCCTGATCTTGATTACACTGAAAATGCTAAATGGGTATTACCCGGGCCCTTGGGTGCGCATAACTGGCAGGCCATGTCTGTGGATGTTGCTGCGGGATTGGTTTACCTGCCCGCCCAGGATAACCCCCTTATCTTTGACATGGTGGAAACTTGGAAGGAAACCGGGATTTATAAGCGAAATCCAGGCGGCTGGAATACCGGTATTGAGTTTGGGCGTATTACGCAGACATTACTTGAAAACATCGCTGAGCAGCCCACACCGAAAGGCTACCTGAAAGCGTTCGACCCGCTAACCGGAGAAGACAGGTGGGTCATTGAAATCCCCCATTATTGGAATGGTGGCGTTTTAGGAACACAAGGGGGCTTGGTCTTCCATGGCGACGCTTTAGGTATGTTTACTGCTTACGACAAAGAAAATGGTGAGATCCTGTGGCAATACAATACCTATACTTCCATGCTGGCACCGCCCATTACCTTTGAGTCACAAGGGGTCCAATACGTTTCGATCCTGACGGGGACTGGAGGCGGTGATCTGTTTGGTGGCGAACCGCTACCCCCAGTCTCGGAACATGCTTCCTTAACCTATAATAACTCTGGACGCATGCTTGTGTTCAAACTGGGCGGACAGGTCGAACTGGCCGCGCCGAATCGCCGGGATAGGTCGATTCCAGAGCAGGAAGTTGCCGAATTGGATGATGCTGTCATCGCCAGAGGGGAGCTGCACTACAATGAGTATTGTGCGGTTTGTCATGGCATTGTGGTTCGTTCAGGCGGTGCTATCGCCGATTTAAGGCGTATGAATGATGCCACCCATCAGGTGTTTAATGAGATCGTGATTGACGGTATCTACGGTTCTAAGGGCATGGCAGGCTTTAGCGACGTGCTAACAGCCCCGCAGGCAGCGGATATTCATCAGTTTGTCAGGGCAAGGGCACATGAGGATAGAGAAGTGTCACTCGGCAATAAAAAACCTGAATTGGCGCAATTAACCTGGCAGTAAAGGGCAAAGGCATCGTTGAGCAGGGTAATCCAGGCTTGGAGCGGTTTTGGGTTAATCTGAAATTGTAATTTGAGACAATCTCAAATTGTAATGAAATCGTACTAACAGGCGAGTCAGATGCTTAGTCTCTGAGCTGGCTTTCAGGGCTGGGTTTTAACGGCAGCGTTGGTGAGGATACCGCGGTAAATTCAAAAGTAGGCCGGCCCTGTTGATTGCCGGCTCTAGCGCTAGCACCTATCGATTGCTGGTTCTTATTATTGGCTTCCTCATTTTTAAGGATATTCCGACTTTGTCGGCCGTTTAGTATCTCACCTTGTTCGAGCCGAGTTAAGGCCGCCTGCGCAATCATCGCCGTTTGGACGCTCCAATCAACCCGGTATGCTCGAGGAGCCTGCCTGGGGATTCCCGCGTTATCAAGTTCGCGTAGCCAATAATAGATGGCGCCGGGTGTTTGGCTTTGTTTGTCTGGTTCTTCAATACTGATCCAGACGGTTCTGAATTCCTCCGGTGTTATTGCTGTCGTCGGCCAGCCCATCAGATCTTCGATACCCTTGAAAGTCGCTATATAGAAGCAACTGACGAGGATAATTGAGGCAATTTTATAACGGGTTCTATAGCCAGCCCAGATTAAAGACATTAGCAGCAATACTGCTATGAGGATGTAACCTGTGATTAACGGGATGGAAGCGTTCAAGCCGGTTTGCTCGTCGCCCGGGTGAGCAGTTCTTTGGGAATCTGGTTGGTATTAAGCAGGTTGCCCTCGGCATCAAGGGTGAAGCGAATAGCAGTTTTCTCATCACCACTGCCGTTGAGTTGGTGTTCGCCGTAATAAATAACCGATACGGAAGGGTTTAGCTTCTCGACTTTTACACTCACATCTAGAGGCTCATTGTAGTTGGCCTTAAAATGCAACAGATTGACTACATATTCGCCTGCTTGTATGCCTCGCACTGTGACGGTTTCCTGGTTCAGGGGGTTGCGCACGGTAGCACCGGCTATTTCAATTTGATCTGCGAACAGGCCTCTGTCATCGCGGTCGAGGTGCATCAACCCTGAGTCTCGATTGTAGTACCAGACTAGTTCACCGCGAGGGTCCTCGATGACGGCATCGACGTCATCGGGATGATTGTCTGGCCAGCGTATGGTAATCAGCATTTCAGCCTTGGAATCAATATTTCCTGACTTCTCCGGATTGCTAATCATCATAAATGCCATTGCAAACATGAATACGAAGCCGAGCAGGGCATTAAATAGCAGGTCCGTAAAGGCATCCTGGCCATGCTGATTCGAAAGTACTCTATGGCGCATGACTATGATCTACTTCTCGATTCATTTGCATCATCGTGTTGACAATCTGGGTTAGCGTTTCATCCGCAAGATAGTACTGAATTTTTAGTAATATGCTGGTAATGAGTCCCGTTAGCGTGGTGTAAAGCGCAACCGCCATTCCAGAGCTCATCGCAGTCAGTAACTGCTGCATGAGTGATGGATCAAACTGTTTGATATCGCCAATGGGTTGCAGCATCAGTATGAAGCCGATTACAGTGCCAATTAAGCCTAATTTGATCAGCGTATCTGCAGCAAAATGGCCCAAAGCATGCCGATTGGTTAATTCATCGGCTAGCAGGTTGATATCACTATCCCAGTCTGTTGAGGTTGAACTAGACATGGATTCACGCAAGCGATGAATAGAGGTCTGGTTATTACCCTGAGTCTCTGCTTTATTCAGCCAACGATTAATATACTGCTGCTCAAGAGACAGTTGATAGCATAACCACAACCAGTGCAGTGTGGCTGCTCCATATATAATTATTATTACTCCCGAAAGCCGACTGCTATCTGATAACAGCGCAAGTTGTAACAGGCCTTTATCGATTAGCATGAACAGCGCAAAGGCAATACAGCCCAGAAGTATAAGCGCGTGCTGCAGGAGTTTGAATTCTTGTAACTGTTGCACGGTTGTCCTTGTTGTTATACCAGTGATCCGTTAGATCGAGTTCATATTGAGTGTGTTAAGCACAGGCCTTGTTAGATCCTCAAAGCGAAAGTACATGGGTTGAGGCTGGTTAATTGATGCGGCTATTTCATATCACTTGCCATTATGGCTATTCGGAATCTTTTTGGGTAGACCCCAGGGCTGTAATCGTAGCGTCAGTTTATAAAAAAGGCTCGTCTTCCGAGTCCAATTTAGTTACCTTTTAATCAATGTTTGCAGCAAGGAGAAGGAGCATGGGTACCGGTATTGTTGAGATAAGAGACTATACGATAGAAACTGCGTGGCTCAAGGAATATAAGGTATGGGCTGAGGATCTGGCAGCGCCATGGCTGAAGCGGAACCTGGATGTAATAGATTTCTGGGTAGATACTGGTCTGGAAGCAGAAGTGAGTGGATCAAACCCGATTGTGTCGAGCAATGGTCAGGCAAATGTCTGCTGGATAATTCGTTGGCGGGATAAAGCGCATCGGGAAGCGGTTTTCAGAAAGACGATGGCAGGTAGCGAATGGCAGGAAATTTGGTCGAAGCATCCTAATGCGAAGGCTTATCTGCATATGAACGCTCGTTTCATGGAATCGTTGGGTTAGACTCATGCGGTTATGGTTGATGTGACTGATACTGGGTAACCGCTACCGAACGACTTTAAGGGTAATTTCGCAGGCTTATCGACATGATTAGATTAGGAATTCTAGGGGCGGCAAAAATAGCCCCCCAGGCGATTATCAAACCAGTGCAAGACAACCTGCAGGTCGAAGTGCAGTGTGTCGCAGCCAGGGATGTTTCCAGAGCGAAAATTTTTGCCGATACGCATGGTATCTCCACGGTGCATGAACATTATGCCGATGTGATAGCGGACCCGGCGGTCACTGCAGTTTATATTCCGCTACCCATTTCGGCTCACCATGAATGGACCATCAAGGCTCTGGAGGCGGGTAAACATGTTCTTTGTGAAAAGTCCCTGGCCTTGAATGCGGCCGAGGCGATAGAAATGCAGGCAGTCGCTGCACGGTCTGGCTTGGTTTTGATGGATGCTTTTCACTATCGTTATCATCCTTTGTTTGTGCGGGCCGTTGAGATTGTTCGTTCCGGAGTACTGGGTAAACTTGCTTCGATCGAAGCAGATTTTCATGTCAAGGGGCCTGTCGCTGAAGATGATATTCGTATGATGTATCATACTGGCGGCGGCGTAACCATGGACATAGGATGTTATCCTCTGAGTTGGGTACGCCATTTGCTTGGGTCAGATCCCCTGGAAGTAACTGCAGTTGCAGAAACGGGGCCGGAACAAGTCGATCTCTATCTCGAAACCAGATTGCTTTTCCCGGGTGGGATTCGTGCCAGGACATCGGGTGATATGCGCGCCGGTGGTCAATTCAAGGCAGAATTACTGGTTATCGGTGCAAACGGTTCCATGCGGGTTAGCAATCCCCTGGTCCCGCAGATTGGGCATAGCCTGGATCTTCAGCTAGGCGATAAAAAGACCTCCGAAACCTTTGCTCTGCGGAGTAGTTATGATTATCAGCTTGATGCTTTTACTGCCGCTGTGATAAGCAATGAGCCGGTGCTGACCGATGGTCGTGATGCAGTATCACAGATGACCTTGATCGACCGGGTCTATCAGGCAGCGGGTTTGTCTATACGCGGAGTGCTCGATTAACTGGTGTTGCAATTTCTGAATCCTGGTTTGGTGCTTAATTGCGTTATTCAGGAAACTCTTTATAGCCTCTAGATTTCTTTTAATTGCTTGCTCATGATCGAGGTAAATTTCAATACCGTGGCGGTTCGGCAGGTGGGCTTTTTGACAAGGCGGTTGATGTTTCTAACGAAAGTCGGGAGTATACGAACTACACTACCAATAACTAGGGAGTTTAGATGATACCGAAGCAGCCACAAGACCTGACAACAGAGTGGTTGTCGGCACATCTAACAGAAGGGGTTTTTGCTGGTGCCAGCATTAGCAGCGTAGAGATACAAACGGTCGGCTCAGATGTCGGTTTCCTGGGAGACATTTGCCGAGTCATCCCTGGCTATACTGATGATAGCGGACCCTGGCCCAGATCAATTATAGCCAAATTCCCAACCCTGAGGCCCGGTAATCTGGAAACTGGCCGGCATCTGCTGGCCTATGAGCGCGAGGCTTTGTTTTACCGTCATGCCGCTAACCAGTGTCCTGCTGAACCTCCCGAGCACTATTTTTCCATCGAATCTGATAATCCCGGTGATTACCTGATATTCATGGAGGACCTGGAGGGGGGAAGATTCGTCAAACAGGTCGATGGATTGAGTTTTGCAGATGCCTGTACCGCCATGCAGGCCCTGGCGGGGATGCATGCTCACTACTGGGAGTCTGCTAAAATTAAGGATGTCAGTTGGTTGTATGACTTCAGTCAGTGGGCACAGATCTATCCAGCGACCATAGAATCAGGTTGGCCACTTTTTCTGCGTGATTTTGGTTATCTGATACCAGAACATTTAAAGTCCGTGTTCCCCATCGCCAATGGCCTTGCCGGTAAATTATTCACCCATTTATCATCACAACAACCCGTGACCTTGATACATGGTGATGCTCGGATGGAAAACCTCTGCTTTGATCCAGTAACTGGGCATGCCAGATACTACGACTGGCAATTGGTTTCGTCTGGTCCGGCGGCTCACGATGTTATGTATTTTATCGCTAGTGGTTTAGAGCCGGATATGATCCTGAGTCGAGGTGAAGAGCTAATACAGCATTATCATCAGATGCTGGTCTCACACGGTGTTGATAACTATAACCTCGCAGACCTGAAACGGGATATCGAATTGAGCGTTTGTCTACTGTTTGGCTTCAGTAGCATGGTAGGTAATCTTATGGCGGACCCCGGGGAGGCCGAAAAAGCAGTGGTAGAGGCAACATTTCCAAGGTATCTGGCCATGATGGACTTGTTTAATATTGCCGATATTGTCCCAGAACTAGGTCAGCGTCTCGGTCGTAGTTAAGCTGGCCTTCTATAATGGGCTTTTTTAGTAACGTTTCCTTAACCCTGAGGCGGACATTTAAATCGGGCCACTAGAGTAAGGAGTCAATCAGTTAAACCATCTTCGCCGTAGGCGCTGGCGGGACCGATACCACCATTGGCTAGTCTGCCTTCGCCGTCAAAATGACCTTTCCCTGGGACGTAATTTACTTCGATTCTGATTCCTCCAGGGTCCTCAAACAAGATCGAGTAATAGCCTGGAGCAAAGCGTGTACCCTGTTCCGGCCCATGTACTATGTTTGCCTGTAATTGGTCGCGAACAAACAGAAAAATATCATCGACGTCGTGCTGGCTTTTGGCCCTGAAACACAGGTGGTGCAAGCCAGGATGGTCCTGGTCGAAGGTTTCCTCCGCGGTGCGCGCGGGGGCCCCTCTGACCAGAATTCCGGTGCGGGCGCCAATGCAGTAAACAACATCTTCCCCGCTGATTAGCGTTTGCATGTTAAAAAAGTGGCATAGTCTTTCCCAGAAAGGCAGGCTGGTTTCCGGTTCGGCCACCGTCAACTGAATGTGGGCAATACCATTGATTTCGATGGTCATCGTTATATTTCCTTTTGTATGACATGGTTGCTGCATCCTTAAACCACAGGAATATAATACCTCGATTACAGAGCGGACACTGCTTGGCCAGAAATACCAGTACCTGCCGATGAGTAACCCAGGATGAGGATGCATGTCGGCAGAAAATTATCGAAATTTAAAGCATTCACAGGACAATCGTAAATCTGTTAATGTGGCAATATAAAAGTAGGCTTACTTGAGATGCTGGAGGCTAGACGAAGGAGAGTACCGGTGACTGATACAGGAACGACCGCTTCTGATAATAGTATGTATTTATTGGTCAAGGATGGCGACATAGCTGAATTTAACCGCAGGAAGGCAGCAGGACAAAATGCTGATCTTCGCAACGCTGACTTCAGGGGTGCCGACTTACGTGAAATCGATGCTCTGGGGATAGATTTCAGTAATGCTTATTTTCGGGGAGCAGACCTGCGAGGCCTGGACCTAAGACAGAGCGACCTGCATGGAGCTTCTCTAGCGCAGGCACATATATCGGGTGCTTATTTTCCAGAGGAACTTAATGCTCAAGAAATCCTGCTATCGGTACAACACGGTACAAGGATGCGTTACCGAAGATTAAGCTAACCTCGTTAAAGGTTTAACTGGCCTATCCCTGCCCATGGGTTAATGCAAGAGTAATGAAATAGTAACATCATGCTTAACTCGATAATCTCCTCGCTGACCAGGCTGTGCGGATCAGCCATCTCGCTGCTTACCTCTAAAGTGCTACCCCTGGATGATCTACCACAACCGACGGGTCCGTACGCCGTTGGTTTTTCTGTGCTGGATTGGATCGATGCCAGTAGAGATGAATGGTTTACCGAGCAGGCCGGGCAGAAGAGGAGGTTGGTGGTCCAGGTTTGGTACCCAGCCGCGGCACCGGAAAATTCAGAGCCGGCAAAGTATCTTGATCATGGCGAGCAACGTCTTGCTATGGTCGCCTACCAGGTTGGATTGCCAGCTTGGGTAATAGATCATGTAAAAAAGATCAGCAGTAATGCATTTCTTGATGCGCCGAGATTGCAGCAACCGGAATCGCCGCCGTTAATCTTGTTCTCCCATGGCCTGGGCGGCATGAAGAACCAGAACTCCATACAGGCAGAAGAATTGGCCAGTCATGGTTATATGGTGGTGGCCGTTGATCACGCCTACGATGCCTATATGACTATTTTCAGTGATGGAACCGTCGCTGACTATCGATCGGCAGCCCAGGGTGAGTTAACGCCAGCAGAGTTTCGGGCCTTCAGAACACCTCAGCTGGCGACAAGAACGGCTGATCTTTCTTTCGTGCTGAATGAGATAACCAGGCGAGCTGGACGGGATGAACCTCTGTGGGTAAACGTGGATACTCAGAGGACGGGCGTCTTTGGGCATTCTTATGGCGGGGCTAGCAGTTTCCTGTTGGCTGCCACAGATCCGCGGGTAGTGGCATCAGTAGCGCTTGATGGCTGGATGCTGCCGCTGTCAAAAGATTTCTTCAATACCGGTTTAAAGACACCGTTTCTTTATATTGGCCAAGGAAAGTGGAAAGGAGAGCCGCTGAATTACCGATTGCTGGACAAGCTCGTGAAACACTCTGAGGCTGGGTCCGTTCGATTACTTCCAGGTACCCGTCATTTTGATTTTTCGGATGCACCTCAGTTTAGCCGACTGTCTCAATGGCTTGGTTTGTCTGGATCCGTTTGCCGACATAAAATTCGCACCTACTTAAACACTAATCTGCTTAGCTTCTTCAGGGCTCACTTTTATCCTCCTGCAGATGAGATGCCGACAGCGTGCCAGTTGACAGTGTCTGAGGCTAACCTGACAGTCCTCAATGCTGTACCGGAGGCTGATTTAATGGAAGGTAAGCATGGCCCTGGCTGATTGGAAAATGAGAGTTAATTCTGGTCAGGGGCTGGGCTTCATACTATCCGCGTCGGTACCTGCGTTTCTTGTTTATTTCTGTATGTATGCGTTCAGGAAGCCATTTGCAGTGGGTATTTTTGATGATGTGCAGGATTTTGCTATCAGCTATAAAGTTGTTTTGGTTTTGGCGCAATTATTGGGTTATGCGTCTTCTAAGTTTATCGGTATCAAAGTTATTTCTGAGCTGACTGCAGCACACCGGCCCTGGATGATTATCGCATTAGTGCTGTTTGCCGAATTAGCACTGCTAGGCTTTGCCTTGGTTCCGCCGCCCTATAATTTTGTGCTGCTTTTTTTTAATGGTTTGCCACTCGGCATGATATGGGGACTGGTATTCTCCTATCTCGAGGGACGCAGGACCACTGAATTACTGGCGGCTATTCTAAGTGCAAGTTTTATTCTGGCGTCTGGGGTGACAAAGGCCATAGGCAAATTCATTATGCTGGAGTTTGCGGTATCGCAATACTGGATGCCGTTCTTAACAGGTGCCTTGTTCCTTGTGCCACTGTTTTTTTCTGTCTGGTGGTTGAATCAAGTGGCATTGCCAACGGCCGAGGATATTCGTGCTCGTCATGTCAGGGAACCCATGACATCGGCAGACCGACGTCGCCTCTTGTATGGTACCTGGCCTGGGTTACTGGCGATTGTTGTCATGTATTTCTTTCTGACGGCTTTCCGGGATTACCGAGATAACTTTGCTGCGGATATCTTTAATGAAATCGGCCTGTCAGGAAATTTCCGGATATTTGCTGAAACCGAGTTTTGGGTGGCAGTGATATCTTTGTTCATAATGGCCTCGTTCATCTTGATCAGGAACAATCTCAGGGCTGTGCAGACTGTCATAGGCATTATGGCTTTAGCGATGCTTTTACTTGCCGGTAGCACTTACTTTTATCGCGCAGCTATCCTTACGGATCCATTTTGGTGGATCGTTTTGGTGGGTCTGGGAGCCTATATCGCCTACATTCCCGTTGGTAGTATGTTGTTTGAAAGGCTAGTCGCCAGCCTGCAATACAAAAGCAACGCAGGATTCCTGATTTATATTGCCGATGCCATGGGCTATGTAGGCAGTATTCTAGTCATGCTGTACCAGACTTTTTTTTACCAGGGGGATAGCATCCTGGAGTTCTTCATCCAGTTCAGTTACCTGACCGCAATAATCGGTTTTGTCGGTCTGGGCTTTGCTTATTTCTATTTTACCCGGCTTATCCCCAAATAAACGCAGCACAGCTAGTCAAAATTGGGTTGCTTTGGGTTCGGGTGTTTTAGTTGCCTTATTCGTGGTCTGGATCAATGACATCGTATTCTTCAGCTATTTCGCTGACTGTGTAGATGCCGCCTGTTTTTGAGAATAGGTTGGCATCAACGGCTAATGCTGCTATCACGCGGCCGGACAGGCGAACTGATTGAGCCAGGTTCGGGTCCATTTCCATTTTGCCTTGGGCGATCATGTCCAGTATGAATTCAGTTTTAACCTTTGAAGGTGACAGCGAGATTGCGGTGACGTTGTGGTCCATTAATTCAACGGCGAAGTCCTGGGCCATACGGTCGACACCGGCCTTGCCGACGCCATAGCTGGCACTGAAAACGTAACCTTGCCCCCCCCTTGAGGAAATATTAACGATCAAGCCACTTTTTTGCTTTACCATCATTGGCGCGCCTAATACTGAGGCTGTGTAATAACCTCTTAGACCGACTCCGCACTGGTCATCCCATACCGAAATCGGATGCTCCCAGAAGCCTTTGCCCATAGCGGGTGGGTTGGGGATCTGGTAGACATTGTTAACCAGGATATCAAGCCGGCCTTGTTCCCGCTCGATACGTTGGAACAGTTGCCTGACTTCGTCATCATTATTGTGATCCAGGGCCACTGGAATAGCAGTTCCGCCAAAAGCAGTGACTGATGCCGCTGTCGCCTCAATGGTCATCGGTGGCGCTGGTGAGTCCTCGCTGGTACTTCTGCCAGTGAAGTAGACGGTGCAACCGGCTTCACCCAAGCCCTCTGCAATGCCTTTGCCGATACCTTTGCTAGCGCCGGTAACGACGGCTACCTTGCCTGTTAAGTCAATCATTGAATTTTCCTGTCTGGGTTTGCGGATAGTTTCACCAGTTGATGGATCGCTGAGTTGGTTAGTGCTGTTAGTCTGCCGTATAGGCTCTGAAGTGCTGAACTGACTACACAGAAAAGGCTGCTCACAGCGTCGGAGGGGTTGCAGTTCATATTGGCTAACCTGAGAGCAGACAACATTGTCTTCATTTGTCAGAAAGCTGTCAAATGATGATCATTAATAAGCCAATTCGATTGGTTACAATCGTCTATGAAAATTCCAGACGAGATAGTACAGTAGCGATTAAACCGTCAAGCAGGAAAGGAAAACCAATTGGATAAGTTGATTTATGCTGAGTCAGAGCTTTATTCAGAGCATACCTATGATTGCTTACATCAGATCGAGAGTGTACGCATGCATGGCGGCTTTGACGCACAGGGGACCTATATTCCTCCGCGATCAAAGGGCAGACGCGCGGCCATTGAGGCCTGGACTAAAGCGCTGAAGTCACGCGGAGGGGATCTTTTTGATGCTAACGCTTCATTATTAAGCGGTGCCCGCATGCCTAATCATCGGCAGGCAGTATTTTTGATTGCACAGGGGGTGGATCAGCCTTTTTGGAACAGCTTGACTATCACTGGAAAAATTGAAGGCCGAGGTAGGGTGCTGGCTGAGATGGCGTTTCCTGATTTACAGGAAATTATTGAAGAAGATATCAGTGAGATGGCATTGGGGCACCTGAACAATGGTTTGCTCGCCATTCACGGCATCGACGAAGGTGGCGAACCTGATAAGGGGATTGGTGGGCATGATGTGATGTGGTTTGTGGCTAGGGATATCGTATTTGGTGATCAGGCGCATCCTGATGTAGAACCGCCGGAGGCGATTGCAAGGCCAGAGGCTGGACGTCGATTGATGCCAGAGATAGAGCCCCAGTACGAAGGCATGCTGAGTTTTCTCATGAATTTACTGATGATTGAATTTCGGGCGGAGATTGGTTTTGAAGCAACCCAGAAGACTTTCCGTGATCAGGCCTTATTTCTTGATCGGCGTGAAGTTGCCGAGACAGCAGCAGCACTGATTGGCAGGATAAGGCTTGATGAAGAGATCCATGTTGAATCGTTACGTCTGTATTTGGGAGAGTTCCGAGAGCTGACAGTGCAAACGATTGACGGTGGTAGCCTGCCAGGATCTGAATTAATTGATCGTTTCTGGCAGGGGTTAGTCATCTGGGCAACCCAGGAACAGCCTTTGATCGCAGCCGAGAACCAATACAAAAGCCTTAAATCTATGATTCTTGAGCATGAACAAGGCGAGAAAATTCTGCAACAGTTTGACCAGTTGGCTGGCTAAAATGGGTCGCATTAAGCATTGGCTTTAGTTGAGCAGCTAAGGATGAGCGGCAAGACTTCGTAATGCCCGGTTCGATAGCCTGCTCGCAGTGTATTGAAATGCGTTGGCCGGTATCTGATTTGCATTCTTGCAAGTCCTAGAGAAGCTCGGTGGCAAGGCCATCGAGGGACTCTAGAATGTTGCTTTGTTTGTAGAAACCGAGCATCGGTATGAGCCGAGTGATGCCAATGGCAGCATAATCTTCTGCCATCATTTTAGTCGGTGGTTTAGGTGGCGTAATGCTGAGTTCCAGAGGGCCTAGGTCAGCGGGTCTCTCAAACTTATCACTGGCTTGCCTAATTGTTGCGCAGGTTTTCTTGGCAACATCAACAGACATGGCAAAACCATACCAACCCTGACCTTTAGTAACGGCTCGGCGCAGGGCTGCGGGGCTTGCTCCGCCGACGATAATCGGAGGTCCGCCGGGTTGTGCTGGTCTGGGTTGCGCCTGAATGCCGTTAAAATTAACGTATTTGCCCTGGAAGCTGGGGTTAGGTTGGTTCCAAAGCGCTCTCATGGCATCGATGTATTCATCGGTCCGGGCACCCCTGGTGGCAAACTCAATGCCGAGCGCTGAAAACTCCTGGTGAAGATAGCCAGCGCCGATACCCAGTAGTAGACGCCCACCACTGAGCAGATCAAGAGAACCCATTTCCTTGGCCAGTACAACTGGGTTTCGTTGTGCGATCAGAGTGATACCGGTGCCGAGTTTGATGGTTTCTGTCACTGCCGCCAGATACGCCAGCGACGTTGATGGATGGGTCATGGGCGTGTCTGGCGGCGCAGGTGATGGAGCCTGTTGCGGGTCAGGTAGCACCACATGTTCTCCTGTCCACAGCGATTCGAAACCATTTTTTTCAGCATGCTGGGCGACGGTTTTAGTCCAGGCCGGATAGGCCAGAAAATTCATATTTATCCCAAATAGACCGATTTTCATGGTATTTCCTTTATTTAGATACCGGGTTCTCAGATGACCTTGATCACTGCAGAGAGCCCTAATCCTATCGTAATGCCTGCATTGGTAAAAGCAATCAAGTGATGCTGATAGCACCGAACAGGTCAATTTGATGACGATTTAAATCATTGAGGTGGCAATCTTCATGTAATCTCGTGGGTTGGAAGGAACTGGTTTGGTTTGTGTAAAGCAAACGCCACCTGACATCGCTGCGAAAGACTATCGGGATTAGAATCCAGGTCTGTTAATAGGCTTTAATAAATTATACAGTGTCAGATTAGGTTTGAGAGGGAGAGCTTATTTGAAGACGGTGCCAGCAGGAATGACATTACCCCAAAACCTCGCTGAAATTGATGCCCAATATTTGACTGATATTCTCAGGAGCCAGGGGCTGATTGAGTCGAGTAATTCCATTACATCTGTACGTGAAAGTGGTGTTGGTATGACCGCGGGCTATTTTTCAGATATTAAGAAAATAAAAGTAGAGTTTGCCGAGCCAACGACCTGTTGTGATGCTTTTGTTGCCAAAGCGTGGCCTGATTTTGAAATGCTTCCAAGTGAAGCTATCAGTGATATGTTCATAAAGGATATCAAAGGCTATATGATGAAAGAGGCGGGTTTCTTTCCTCGTCCAAAGGTGTTTCTGGCGGATTATGATGCCAGTCAGAATCGTTGGGGCCTGATCATGGAGGATGTCAGCGGCTTTGCAGAACAGAAGATTCATGAAAATGAAATGGGCCTTGATGAGGTTATGAATCTGATACCGGCTTTGGTTGATACCGCCATTGCGTGGGAGGGCTGTCACGAGGGAAGCCGTTTGGCCGAGCTGAAGACAGCAGGTGTTGAACATTGGTGCTCTGATGAAAATTTGGCTGTCTACCGTGAGGTAATGCCGGGAGGAGCTAAATTATTTGACAAGGTCGTCAGCCTGGCTGACTCTCCGCTCACAAATGGTCGACCCTGGGACCAGCTTCTGGGTATGAATGTAGCTGAGCTTTTTACCCGTAAACTGGAAGCGTTCTTCGACCCAATCAAACCTGAAAATGGCGGCACCTGCACACTTTCTCATGGTGATTTACGCGGCGATAATCTGTTTATCTGCGATAAGAGTCAGGCCTACCCAGATGGCTGGCTTACCATTGATTTCCAGTTGATGTTTCAGGGACCTGTGCCATCTGATCTTGCCTATTTGATGAGTAGTGGCACAGTGTTGCCAGAGGTATATAGCAGCCCCAACAGGCAGCTGATAATGCGAACCTTCTATGACCTTTTCAAATCAAAAACCCAGCGTTATCCCGATTATAGCTATGCTCAGTTCGAGCAGGAATACGCGATTATGACGACGGTGCTCTATGTCTATTACATCGGTATGGGTGGCGCAATCTGGCGGTCTGCAGCATTTGAAAATGAGGGTGCAGGACGGGTTGAGCTTGGTAGTGAAGGCGCAACTGAACAAGACCTTGATGCCGAAGAGTTGCGCAAGAGAATGTGGTGGGGGAAAGCCATCGCTAATTTTCTCGCGAATTTTCAAAGTTATGACCTGGCAGAGAAGATGGCCCAGTTACCCGATAACGTCGGTGAAATGGGACAATGGGTTGAGTTACCAGAACATTTACAGGGTGGTTAACAGGCCTGTTTATGCAAGGTTCTTGTTTAGGCAGCATTAAAAGTGGGATTTTTATGAAGACATGCAATCAGGACTTTGTTGATATTGTCGGCTGGGTCAGGCTGGGTCGAATCAGCGCAAGCACTTCGTGGTCTGCTCTATTCAGCAGATTATGGCTGGTAGTGCTTTTCTGTTTTGCGCTGGCAGGGTGTGAAATGCAGCCGCCCGGCTCAGAAAGGGACGTCGAGTTCGAGCGATTGACCAGCAGGGCCCAGCAAGTATCAATTACCCGTGATGATTTTGGTGTGCCTCACATCTATGGGAAAACGGACGCCGATGCCGTATTTGGCTTATTGTATGCCCAGGCAGAAGATGATTTTAATCGAATTGAACGAAACTACATTTGGGCAATGGGCCGTCTGGCAGAGATAGAAGGAGAGGCTGCTCTTTACAGTGATGTCAGAGCGCGATTATTCATGTCACTTGAACAAGCCCAGCAGGCCTATGAGCAGGCGCCGCCGTGGCTACAGGATCTGTGTGATGCTTTTGCAGATGGCCTGAATTTCTATCTGGCGACTCATCCACAAGTCAAACCCAGGTTGTTGACTCATTTTGAGCCCTGGATGCCAATGTTTTTCAGTGAAGGTTCCATTGGAGGCGACATAGAGCAGATACCTCTGGGTGGCATCGCTGCTTTCTACGGCGAGGATCAGAATGTGGCGGTCGAATCCTCGGCAGTAGCCAATAACGGTCTTTTGGTAGAGCCCAAAGGTTCAAATGGCATCGCCATATCCGGAGACCTGACCGAGTCAGGTCATGCGCTGTTGCTGATTAACCCCCATACCTCATTCTACTTTCGAGGTGAAGTTCACGTTGTCAGTGAGGAAGGTCTCAATGCCTATGGTGCGGTTACCTGGGGGCAATTCTTCGTCTACCAGGGTTTTAACGAGGACACAGGCTGGATGCATACTTCGACCCGGCTGGATTTTATGGATGAGTTTATTGAAGATGTAACCGAAATCGATGGTCAACTGGTCTACCGATACGGAGAGGAGTTGAGACCGGTTCAGGTTTCTGATGTACTGCTGAAGTATAAAGCCGGCGATGAGACATTAGAAAAACGTTTCCCTTTGTATCATACCCACCATGGCCCTGTTACCCATAAACTGAATGACCGCTGGGTTGCCACTAAAATTAACTGGGATCCGGTCAATGCCTTGCGGCAGTCATTTATCAGAACCAAACTGGCCAATCACGCCGAGTTTCGGGAGATGATGGACATCCGTACGAACTCGTCTAACAATACGGTTTTTGCAGATACAGATGGGAATATTGCCTATTATCACGGCAATTTTATACCGCGCAGAGACGAGCAGTTTGATTACTCGCAACCCGTTGATGGCAGTGACCCGAGGACTGACTGGCAGGGTATTCATGAAGTGGAAGAGAGTCTGACAATCCTGAACCCAGAAAATGGTTGGCTTCAGAACTGTAATTCGACCCCATTCACCGCAGCCGGAGAGTTCAGTCCCAGGCGCGAAGATTTTCCTTACTATATGGCGCCTGATCCAAAAAATTTCCGTGGAATCCAGGCGGTGAGGTTATTAACGGCCGGTAAAAACTGGGATATGGAAAAATTACTTGATCTGGCTTACGACCCTTACCTGGTTGGCTTTGAAAAACTGGTACCCGGATTAATTTTTGCCTTTGATCAAGAGGGGAGCACAGATCCGGACCTGAAAGCGGCAATTGAAATTCTACGGAACTGGGACCTGAAATCTGGACTTGATTCAACAGCCCTGACGCTGGCGCATTTCTATGGGCTTCATTATGGTCGCTGGGGTCAGAACCCGCTGGCCTTGAGTCGCTCAGCACTCATAGACTATTTTGGTACTACCTCACCCTTGGATGAGCGGTTGGCTATGTTCTCTGAGGTCCTGGCGAATTTAACGGCAGACTTTGGCGGTTGGCAGATACCCTGGGGTGAAGTGAATCGACTACAGCGGATTACCGGCGATATAAACCAACCCCATGATGACACCGCCGCCAGTTTGCCCGTTGGTATGGCATCTGGTAGATGGGGAGCGCTGGCGTCGTTTGGTGCCAAACGCTATCCAGGAACCAAGAAAATCTATGGAACCTCTGGGAACAGTTTTGTGGCGATTGTCGAATTTGCCGATAAAGTTAAGGCAAAAACGCTGTTAGCCGGTGGTCAGAGTGGTGATCCGCTATCACCGCATTTCTATGATCAGGCCGAGCGCTATATTCAGCGAGAATTTAAAACGATCGCCTATTATCCTGATGAAGTCCGCGCCAGAGCAGTAGAAACCTATCAACCTGGATTGAGGTAGGTTTTACACTCAGGTTGTGTTCTCCAAGACCAGATTATCTCCCCCATCGGGTTCACATCTGGATGCGCTCAGGCCTTTCGACTGAGTCGTACCGGCAGTCCAGTATAACCTTTGACAAAAGAGGAGTAGGTTCGTGTCGGCTCCTCGAGGACTTCTATTTTGTCGAATCGGGCAAGAATTTCCTCCCACAGCACGCGTAGTTGCATTTCAGCCAGGCGATTACCCATGCATCGATGGATGCCAAAGCCGAAAGAAAGGTGAGCTCGCGAGTTTTCCCGGTCAATGATAAGTTCATCAGGGCGTTCAAATACGCTGTCATCGCGATTACCCGATACATACCACATGAGAACCTGGTCTCCGGCTAGGATTTTTTTGTCCTTAATCACACAGTCCTGAATAGCCGTTCTGCGCATATAAGCCAGGGGTGTCTGCCAGCGAATAACTTCCGCCACCATTTTGGGTATGAGATCAGGTGTGGCAATCAGTTTATTGTATTCCTGCGGAAATTTATTCAAGGCATAAACACTGCCAGTCATGGAGTTTCGGGTTGTATCATTTCCTCCGACGATAAGAAGAATTAGATTGCCAAGAAATTCAAGCGGTTCCATATTCTTGGTATCCTCTCCATGCGCTAGCATCGAGATCAGGTCATCACCTGGGTTACTTTTTCGTTCGCGCCAGAGCTGGGTAAAGAATTCCAGGCACTCAATCAGTTCTGCCCTGCGCTGTTCTTCGCTATCGACAATACCGGCGCCAGGAACTGCAGTGGCTACATCGGACCACCGGGTTAATTTGCGTCTTTGTTCAAAGGGAAAGTCAAAAAGGGTTGCCAGCATCTGCGTGGTCAGTTCGATGGAAACCTTCTCTACCCAGTCAAATGGCTGATCCAGCGGCAGTGAGTCGAGCACCTTGCCAGTCCGTTCGCGTATGAGAGGCTCCATATTAGCCAGGTTTCTGGGCGCGACTACAGGAGAGACGGTCATGCGCTGGACATCGTGAGTGGGTGGGTCCATAGCGATGAACATGCTTACATTCAGGGCACCCTCAGGTAATTCGGCATCGATAGGAAAACCGAGGGTAATGCCATTGGCTGATGAGAACCGAGTGTGATCAGCATCTACCTTTTTAATCTCTTCGTAGCGGGTCAATGACCAGTAACGCCCGGCTAACTCGGTCTGGTTAAAATGTACCGGGTCTTCCTGGCGTAGCCGTTTGAAAAAATCCCAGTGTTTATCTTCGCTGAAAAGGCGAGCGCTGACCGGATTGATATCCTCGATCGCCATGTCTTTGGGATCAGGGATATCTCCCTGGAGGAGCTCCTCGCTATCACCCGGTCTTTTAAAGGAACTAATCGCTTCATCACTAGAATTTGTTACAGAAATTGCTTCACTCATTATTTTTCCTTTACAGCTGAGTCAATGATTTGTTTTATATCAAAAATGTTGTAACGAATACACTTTTATCATGGTCAGTAATAGCGGACTAACAGCATTCTCGGCAAGCCAATAACAGGTATTCAGGCCGGGTACTGTGGTTCTCTAGGCTTTATCGCTATTCTTTTTACGTCCAGCAGGCTTGCCTGCTTTTCGCTTTCCCGCTTTGCTGGTCTGGGATTTGCCGCGGTTTGCTTTTTTGGAACGACCGGGCTTTGCTCTGGCAAAGGCAGGCAAGTGTTTATCCTGATCTGTTTCAGCCCGGGTAATATTGAGTTTCTGGCCGCAGACCCACACTTTTTTCAGGTCAAAAAACATCTGTCTGGACATCCCTTCGGGGAGGTCGACGTAACAGTGATCATCGTGAATATCAATGTGGCCGATGTGATCTCCATCCAGTCCTGATTCATTAGCCAGTGCGCCGACTATATTGCTGGGTTTGACCTCATGCTGATGACCGACTTCGATTCTGTAGCGTTCCATGCCATCAGGTACTCGCGTGTCAGTCTTTTTACCGGCTCGGGATTTTTGCTTGCCGCGGTTGCGCTCAGGGCGTTGGTTAGAATTTCGCGACAAACCCGTACTGTCACTTCGCAAGGTATTCTTAGCCTTGTCTTTCGAAAGCAGAAATTGTTCACCCATATGCAATTTAGCTAGTGCAGCTGCGATATCAATAGCTGCAGTGTCATGTTCTAGCTGATACTGCTCAAGCATGCCCTTTAAAAACTCGAGTTTGCCCTCAGCCAGGACATCACTGATTTTCTGCTTGAAAGCAGCAATGCGCTTATTATTCACCATTTCGGTGGTGGGCAGCTCGAGTTTTTCGATTTTCTGGCGGGTGGCTTTCTCAATAGCCGCCAGCATACGTTGCTCGCGTGGGGTGACAAACAAAATAGCATCACCCTGGCGGCCAGCGCGGCCTGTTCTACCGATACGGTGGATATAAGCCTCAGTGTCGTAGGGAATATCGTAATTTACGACATGACTGATACGACTGACATCCAGGCCTCTGGCAGCAACATCGGTTGCGATAAGAATATCCAGCGATCCTTTGGTGAATCGCTGGATCACTTTTTCTCTCAGGTTCTGCGCTATGTCACCATTGATCGGAGCCACAGAATAACCTCTGGCGGCCAGCTTTTCAGACAATTCAACAGTCGCTATTTTCGTTCTCACAAAAATTAACATGGCGTCGAATTCTTCAATTTCCAGTATTCGTGTTAACGCATCGAGTTTGTGGCCGTGGCTGACCGACCAGAATCGCTGTCTAATGAGCGAGGCAGTAGCGGTTTTATTCTTGATCGCAATTTCTTTTGGGTCAGACAGAAATTTACGTGCAATTCTCTGTACTTCCTTGGGCATAGTCGCTGAGAACAGGGCCATTTGGCGCTTTTCCGGCATTTGTTCCAGAATCCATTCGACATCATCAATGAAGCCCATGCGTAGCATTTCATCAGCCTCATCAAGAACCAGCGCGTCCAGGGTAGCCAGTTTCAAAGTGCCTTTGCGCATATGATCCATTACTCGGCCAGGGGTGCCGACGACGGCATGAACACCACCTCTTAGGCCGCGTATCTGCCCGCCGTATTCCTGGCCACCATAGATTGGAAGTACTTTAAATCCAGGTAGATGGCGCGCATATTTAGCAAGAGCCTCGGCCACCTGGATAGCCAACTCCCGTGTTGGCGTGAGCACCATGAGTTGAACCTGGCGTTTGCTGAGATCAATTCTGGATAGTAGAGGCAAGGCAAATGCTGCAGTTTTACCGGTACCAGTGGGTGCATGACCAAGTAAATCACGGCCTTCCAGCAGGAATGGAATCGCTTCCGCCTGAATCGGCGTGGGAACCTCATAGCCAACATCTTCTATGGACTTGGTGAGGTTAACAGGCAGGTTCAGATCACGAAAGTGGCTGATATTGGTTTCTTCTAGCAAGGAGTAATCCGGTTTTACTGAGATGAGGACGTTGAGCGGCGGCAAGTATAACCCCTGACTCCTTGATTAAGAAGGAATATTTCGCAATTGCCATAGCGGTCGCTTTTTAAACTACGGGAAAATGCCTTGATATTTGCGAATAGACACGGTCAAGCGGGTAAGTGCATGTCGAGTTGCTCACCTTTATCCAGGCCTTGCCAGCGCGATCGGCCCTGTTATAGGCTGGAGGTTCTAAGTTATCAAAAGGGGAGAAGCGTGGATTTTAGAGATTATACCGTTGTATCATTGGCTGAAGACGTTAATCAGCAGAAAAAGTCGGCCGTTGAATTAACTAAGGCAGCGCTGGCAAATATTGACAGATTAAACCCAACGATCAATGCATTCTGTTCTTATGATTCTTCTTCTGCGTTGGCTGAAGCCGCTATGATCGATGAGAAAATAGCCAATGGGGCGAGCTTGCCGCTTGCGGGTATTCCTATTGGCGTAAAGGACCTTGAGGATGCAAAGGGGTTTGTCACCACTTTTGGTTCGCAGATGCACGTAAACGATGCCCCTGCAGCGGCTGACTCTGTGTTGGTAAGTCGGCTCAGGCAAGCCGGGTGTGTGGTGTTGGGAAAGACCAATACGCCAGAATTTGGGTTTAAAGGCAAAACAGACAATATACCTTTTGGGGCCAGTTGTAACCCCTGGAACATTCAACGCACCCCTGGAGGATCTTCTGGGGGCACCTCAGCTGCGCTTGCCTCAGGAATGGTTCCTCTGGCAACAGGCAGTGACGGTGGCGGTTCAATCAGAATACCCGCCGCCCTGTGTGGTCTCAGTGGGATTAAAACATCCCAGGGAAGGGTCCCTAATGGAGGAGCCAAGCCCCCTGGTAGCGGCTTGTTAACAGTCAAGGGTCCTATGACGAATCGAATTCGTGATGCAGCTTATGTTCTCGACCATTGCATGGGCGAGGAGCCCTCGGATATATTTTCTTTGCCGAAGCCAACTCAAGCCTGGTATCCACAACTTGATGGCAGCCTGCCGGAAAAGGTCATCTGGTCCTCAACCATGGGTATTACCAGCGTTGACAAACAAATACTCAAAGCCTGTGAAAAGGTGGTTGGACAGCTTGCAGATGCTGGCGTGGAAATCATTGAAAATGAACATATCTGGAATACCAATCCGTTTTTGCCCTGGTTGGTGTTCTGGACTGCTGCCAGAGGACGCGCGCAGGGTCATCTTCGCGGTACGCCTGAATGGGAACAGATCGACGCAGACCTGCGTCCACAGATAGAGATGGGATTAGACCGCTTTAATGCGGCCGATTATGCCAGCGCGATTGATATGTGCCATATTCTGAACCTGGAGTTGGAGACGGCGTTCGAAGCAGCGCCGCTGATATTAACGCCGGCGACTCGCGGTCATGCACCCAAAATAGAAGGTGACGGTTGGGTAGATGGTGAGGAAACACCGGATTGGGTCGCATTTACCATGGGCATAAACATGACCCGTAATCCCGCTGGTATCGTTCCCATCGGTACCAGTGAAGATGGCATGCCCATCGGTATGCAGGTGCTGGGTCGCCAGCTGGCAGACCTGACGGTGTTAAAGGCGATGGCTGGATTGGAAGACCTGCTGGGCTTTGATGAAAAAGCCCCTATTTGAGGGAGTCAATCCTGGGCTTCTAAGTCATAGAGCGCTGGATACGAAACGGTACAACAGGATCCGGCAGGAGGCAGCTTTTTAAAGCCGTTTGTGGGGGAATAACGATTCTGAAAGAAGAGGGTCTGGACCACGGCGGCATGGAAAATCTACCTCGGTTAACAGTAGATCAGGGCGACAGGATTGGTTTCGCTGGCTAGGCACCGTCAAAAAGGTAGGCCTGTTAGGGGCCTTGCTCCAGACCTGATTGATAGATGACTTAAGCCTGGGTTTTATGATGTTAGCCGGATCGATTAACAGCCTTTGCCGGTTGATGATGACCCTGACACAGTATTCAACTGAACCAAATAACCGCAGACGATGCCAACCGGGACGGGTTCTGGTAGGGTGAGATTAATATTGCCTAAGGAATAGACATGCCTACACCCGCAAGAGTTGCTGTATTGCCACCAGAACCAGGGCCGTTGCAAATCATGGACCTTCAACTCCCGGATCCAGGACCGCACCAGGTTGTCATCAAGCAGTTTGCCAGTGGAGTCTGTCATAGTCAGTTGCACCAGATGCATCGTAAGCGGCCAGCGGCAGTGGTATTGGGTCACGAGTCAACCGGTGTGGTATTAAAAACTGGCAAGCAGGTAGAACATGTAGTTGAGGGAGATACTGTGCTGGTGACCTGGGTTCCCAGAGACTCAGCCCATGCTAACCGTTTAGCCGTCCCGGCCGTTATTGAATTGCCCGACGGCTCAAAAGCCTCTTCCAATAACGTCTTCACCTGGGCTGATCACACCATAGCGGATGAACAGTATGTAGTAAAAGTAGCCTCGGATATCGATACGCAAGTGACTGCAATTATAGGTTGCGCGGTAATGACTGGCGCTGGCGCGGTTGAAAATACAGCGGGTGTCAGTAAAGGAGACAGTGTTGCTATATTTGGGGTAGGTGGAGTCGGTCTATCTGCTGTTGTTGCCGCGAAGACTCGCCAAGCCTATCCGATTATCGCAGTCGATCTTGACACCGAGAAATTACGGTTTGCACAGCAGTTTGGCGCCACTCACGTGATAAATGCGGCTGAGACTGATGCGGTCGCTGCAATAAAGTCGCTGACCCAGCGGCAGAATGGCCATACCATAACGGGTGAACCTGTGTCCGGGGCTGATTTTGTTTTTGATTGTATCGGCGTTAAATCGACTATGGAGCAGATAGTACCAGCAGCCCGAAGCGGATTTTTTGGTAGCCAGGATGGCGGTACTGCGGTTCTGGTTGGTGTGCCGACAACCACGGTGGAGCTTAACGCTGGCGATATTCTAATGAACGAGAAGAAATTTATCGGTAGCATTGGCGGTTCGTGTTCACCTGATCGGGATTTTCCAAAATACCTGGACTGGTACGATCAGGGCCTTTTGAATCTTGATGTCATGGTGACAGAGCGTTATTCCCTGGATGAGATCAATACGGCAACTGATGCCTTAGAGCAGGGTAGAATTTCCGGACGGGCGATACTGGTTTTTGATTAAAGTGAAATAAGTCTATGGCGTATGCGTTTCTCGACCATGTAGGGGTTTTAGCATTCGCCCATCGTGGCGACCATGAATCTGGCCCGGAAAACACCATGCCGGCTTTCGCTGGTGCGGTTAACAAAGGCTTTGACTATCTAGAAACAGACGTTCATTGCACAAAGGACGGTGTTTTATTAGCCTTTCATGATGCCCGGTTGGACCGGGTGACCGATATGTCGGGCCTGATTGAAGCCAAACACTACGCTGATATCCGTAAAGCCCGAGTGGCGGGATCAGAGCCTATTCCCCAGCTTGCCGAACTGTTTTCGGCGTTTCCAGACACGCGTTTTAATATTGATCTGAAGGCAGACAATAGTCTGCTGCCGTTTATACGGCTGGTTCGCAGCTTAAATTGTCAGGACCGAATCTGTGTCGGTTCTTTTAATGATGCTCGGTTAGCAGCCTTCAGGCGCGAATTCCCTAAGGTTTGCACGGCCATGGGTCCCAGGGAGGTACTCCGGGCTCGATTAGCCAGTTTCAATTTGCCTGTAGGCGCCATACAAGCAGGCTGCGCGCAGGTACCGGTGCGACATAAACGCATTTCTATAGTAGACCAGAGGTTTATCCAAAAGATGCAGGCCAGGAATATCCAAACACACGTTTGGACGGTCAACACATCTAAAGAAATCAATAGCTTATTGGATATTGGTGTGGAGGGAATTATGACTGATCGGGCTTCTCTGCTCAGGACAATACTGATTCAGCGGGGCCTGTGGGAATAGAGCAGGCCAGCAAATACTGAGGTGGCAGAATAGTTTCCAGAGGCTGATTTATGGGTCGTTGGCTAGTGGTCCGGGAGACAAATTCTCGCCTGTTGGGACAGAAAATCCAGTTTGGTTCAGTACGCTTGAATCGAACTGCAATTCCACCATGCGTACATAATGAGGTTCACGGTTCATTAGTTCCTGGTGTGTGCCGATATTCCGTATTTTACCGTCTTCCATTAGCACAATATGATCGGCTTTTAAGACGGTAGAGAGACGATGAGCGATCACCATTGTGGTCCGGTTCTGTTGCAATTTCTCCAGCGCGAATTGGACCAGGCGTTCGCTATCGGCGTCAAGGGAGCTGGTAGCCTCATCAAGTAGGAGAATAGGGGGGTCTTTGAGCACAGCCCGGGCAATGGCTATTCTTTGTTTCTGGCCACCCGATAGACGCGCGCCTTTCTCGCCTAGATAGGTATCATAGCCATCATGGAGTAGTTTGATGAAACCGTCGGCATGGGCGGCCTGAGCAGCATCGACAATTTCGGCATCACTGGCGTTGGGTCTGCCGAAGCGTATATTCTCGGCTGCGCTTAATCCAAAAATGGTGGTTTCCTGGGGCACGATGCCAATGAGGCTTCGAACCTCTGCAGGGTCCACCTTAGCAATATCGACACCATCAATTAGAATTCTGCCGCTGGCAGGATCATAAAACCGCAGTAGCAGTTGAAAGACGGTGCTTTTACCGGCACCGGAGGCTCCGACCAGGGCAATGTGCTCTCCTGGGTTAATCTGTAGACTAAATTGGCTGATCGCAGGCTTGTCTGGTCTGGAAGGGTAGCTGAAGTTGACTGAATCAAATTGGACCTGCCGGGTGTTTGCTGGAGGAATTAACAAGGGTTGCAGTGGGGTTTGGATTGCGGGTCGCATTAGCAGCAATTCGGTGATTCTTTCCATTGCCCCAGCGGCTCTTTGCAGCTCCCCCCAGAATTCACTCAGTGCGGCTCCTGAGGCGCCCACTAGCACCGCATAGATGACGAACTGACCAAGCTCACCACCGCTAATACTGGCGGCCAGGACTTCCTTGGCTCCCATCCATAAAACAAATATGAAGGCGCCAAATAGCATTGAAGTGGCTGCCATTGTCATCAACGCTCGTACTCTTATACGTAATACAGCCGTATCAAAGCTGGATTCAATGGCATCTCCGAAGCGCTGGCTTTCGCGTTTTTCGGCAGTGAATACCTGCACCGTTTCTACCGCGTTTAAAATCTCAGCAGCGTAACCACTAGCATCTGCAATTCTATCCTGCGATGACCTGGATAAGCGTCTCACCCATTGCCCTATCATGAGAATGGGTGTGATCACCAGGGGTAGCAAAACTACCAGGAAAGCAGTTAGCTTGAGGTTCGTATAAGCCATGAGTGCCAGGGCGCCGACGAACTGTATCGATGATCTCAGCACAATAGATAAACCTGCACCAGAAATAGATTGGATCAGCGTTGTGTCGGCGGTCAGCCGGGAAAGGACTTCGCCGATTTTATTTGTCTCAAAAAAGGTTGGATCCATGGCGACTACATGTCGGAATATACGGTCTCTTAAGTCGGCCACGACCCGTTCACCCAGCCAGTTGACGAAATAAGCTCTGGCGGCGCCAAAGAACCCGATCAACAACGCAAATAGCATCAGGGCAAGGAAGTATCGGTCTATTTGGGTCGCATCATTTGTGGAAAAGCCGTGATCAATCACTTCTCTGACTGCGACAGGCAGGGCCAATACAGTAGCTGAAGCAATGAGCAGCGCGATCAGTGCTAACGCCAGGGTTCCTTTATAGGGAAGAATAAACGGAATCAGCATCGCCAGGGGTTTTAGCGATTTGCGTTTATTTGTTTCTTCCGCTGTTGTATCTGACATAGGGTGTCGGCATCTGTGTGGCTGGCGGCAAGTCTATATAGGCTGAGTAGAGCTGTCCAATGCTGTAGGGTATAGGTAGAGATGGTTGGTTTGCCTGAGCCAGCTGCAGCCTTGCAGACCGCCGCTACCTGACTAGGCCTGGCCTGCTCTGCCCAGGATCAACGCTGCCACCTCCGGTCCGTGGGTGTTCTGCAGGAAATGCCCGGCTGTAGAGATGGGATCAAAGCTCGCCTGCATTTGCTCTGCCCACTTCCTGCCCCAATTTTCATCGAAGACATCGTCAGCGCATCCCCAGATAAAGTTCACTGGTTTATCCCATTTGAGCAGAGTCTCATAATGATGCGCCTGAGCCGCTGCGTTGCCATTGTCATAACTGTTAATGGGGATGGATAAAGGAAACCGGCGCAGGCCATTGTAGGCCTCATCCGGTAAATCTAGGAAGGGCGCCAGGTAGTCGTCATGCATGGACTGTGCTGCAGCGCTTAAGGTTGGCAGGTTACCACTAACCAGTGCGGGAATAACTATTTCCCGGTCAGCCAGCCCAGCTGACATGATCATTAATAAGCCTATATCTGGTCGTTCCCTGGCAAACAAACCGCCATCCTGCCAGTTTCTCACCCAACTGCGTATAGCATTGGAGTACTCGTATTCATCATGGTGTAACCAGGTATTCATGATGACCAGTCGCGAAAACCGTTCCGGCATGACTGTCGCCTGGGCGAGTCCAGTCGGCCCGCCCCAATCCTGGCATACCAGTGTTATATCGTTTAGATCAAGATGGGTGATCAGGGAGGTCAGGATTTCGGTATGCCTGGCGATGGTATACCAGTGTATGTCGGTTGGTTTATCGGATTTACCGAAACCCATATGATCTGGGGCAACGCAGCGATACCCAGCCTTCACCAGTATCGGAATTATTTCGCGATACAGGTAACTCCAGGTGGGCATACCATGTAATAACAGCATGACCGGGCCATCCTTGGGCCCCTCATCAAGATAATGCATCCTCAGGTCCTGCCAGTGATGAAAGTTCTCGCCGAAGGGATAATCAGAGATGGATTGAAAGTTTTGTTCGGGTGTTCGGATGAATTCGGTCACTGAAGCGCTCCCTTGGGCTGATTTGCTGCAAATTCGAAGGTCCTGAGATCATAATACAAAAATTGAAAGCCTTGAGATCATAATATAGGGATTGAAAGTCCTTAGATCATAGTACCCCGAAAGTCGTGACCAGGTCATCGGTGTCTTCAGGAGGCTCATCTATGTTTGCCGTATAATGGCGTTGCCGGTGAATAGCGCTATTGTACGGACGCCGGATATCTGTGTTAGCGTTGGACTATTACTAAAATCGGGGCAGTCAACATGGCGTGGAATGGTAAAGACGGCGAGACAGAACATGCTCTTGAACGCGGGTTTACAATTGAAGTTGATGGCCACGCTGTTCCCGGTGTTTACTGGCAGCCCAAACAAGGTACCGGCGATTATCTGGTGCTTTTGGGGCATGGTGGTGGCACCCATAAGAAGGTTGGTTATCTTTTAGCAATGGTTGAACTGCTTGCCCAGCGGGGTATAGCGGCCCTATCTATTGATGGTCCAGGCCACGGTGAACGAGTCCAGCAAAGTCGTTCGCAGAAGATCAGTGATTTTGCTCAGGTTTGGCACCAAGCAGGTGGAACCGAAGCAGTGATAAATGACTGGAAGGCTGCCTTGGACTTTGTTGAAGCCGAACAGGGTGCCAGAGGAACAGCCTGGTGGGGATTGTCCATGGGAACCATGATGGGGTTACCAGTTACCGCCTCCGATGAGCGTATCAAGCTGGCGCTGTTTGGTCTGATGGGTGAATGGGGCCCCAATCAGGAAGATCTTGTCAGGCTGGCACCAGCGGTGACTTGCCCGGTGCGGTTTTTAGTCCAGTGGGATGACGAAGTGGTTCCCAGGGAGGCCTGTCTGGCGCTGTTTAACCGATTAGGGTCTAAAACTAAGACACTGCACGCCAATCCCGGGCGTCATGCTGCTGTGCCCCGTTTTGAAATGGCTGCATCGATCGCCTACCTGCATGAAAGATTAGATAAATACCCCCCCGGCTCGGCTTGATGGAGTGGTTATCGACCCCTTCAGCGTGATTATAATGGACCATGCCAGGTAAACTCGAGGGCAACGATGATGCTGACAACGGAGACAAGTAATGAGATATGAAACACTGGATTATACGGATAGTGATCATATCGCACTGGTAACCTTGAATCGCCCCGAAAAGCTTAACGCGTTAAATGATGTGTTACGTGACGAGCTACATGAAGTCTGTTGTGCAATCCAGGCTAATGACGAAATTCGGGCAGCCGTGTTTACGGGTGCCGGTAGGGGGTTCTGTTCCGGCGCTGATCTAACCCCAGCCTCAACCGGTTCGGCAGCTCCGGTTGGCCAGAATGATCGATTGGATGATATTGGCTGGGTTGGCCGCCTGGCAACGGATATCTATAAAATAGGGATTCCTACTATTGCCGCTGTTAATGGCGTCGCAGCAGGGGCGGGTATGAGCCTGGCACTGGCCTGCGATTTACGGGTAGGTTGTGAGGCCAGCCGCTTCAAGACCGTATTCGCAGAACGGGGATTGTCGCCGGATAGTGGCATGTCTTTTTTCCTGCCGCGTATTGTTTGCTACAGCCGAGCCGCTGATCTGGTTTTTACCAGTCGAAATGTAGATGCGGATGAGTCTTATCGATTGGCTCTGCTGGATAGGTTAGTTGATAGTAAGGATCTGCTGGAAAGTGCTCTGCAGCTGGCACAGCAGATGGCCAGCCTGCCTCCCATGGCGATACGCTCAGGCAAACGCGTACTCCAGCTTAACCAGGACATAGAATTTGAGCACGCGCTGCGCAATGAAATTTTTGGTCTGTCTTTCGCTCGCAAATCACCCCAGGACCAGAAAGAACAGCGCGCCTCTTTTCTTGAAAAGCAAAAGCCGATTTTTACCGGAAATTAGTGCGGGTTCATATTAGAAGTTGCTATGGTCGACTAGAGGTAGCCTTCAGTCCAAGTAATTTTCATAACTTAACTGATAATCTGGATTTTTATTCTATCTTATAAAAATAATCATATTGTAGATTAATATCCGCCTCGTGCTCTAGCCCAATAGCCAGGGTCAGTAGCAAACTTTCTGGCCCGGGAGGAGGGGGACTCGGTCGCAAACTAGAGCATTTTATTAATTGTTTCTAGCACTCGGTTCAGTAATGAAGCGCTGTTGAAGTCTCGATATTGTAATGCGAATTGGAGCGCAGACCGGCGATAGTGGTCCTGTTCGAGGAGTTGGTCTAGTTTCGCCATGGCGGTTCCAGCGTTATCCAGGGGGGCCAGTATACCCGCACCCAGCTTTATGACGTTTTGCGCAACTAGATGCTGTTCGGCGTTTCGGGGCAGCATCAGGATAGGCAAGCCCTTTAGTAGTAGCTCGCTGCTAGTGCCATGATTAGCATTGCAGATAGCAATATCAGCGGTATCGCCAATCGCGTTCATATCCAGGGGTGACTGACTAAATTTGAGCATTTCTGAGCCGCATTGGTCCATCAGCTGTTTGCCAAGACCATCACCATATACCAAGGTGGGGTATTTTCTACTGCGCAGACTAAGCAGAAAGTCATGCAGGGCAGGAAAGGGCTTGGTATAGATAAATATCTTCGGGCCTGGATAATCTGGCCATTCCGGCTGTATGCCCCCGGGTGATTTAAAAATACCTGAATAGACAGCGTTTTCCCTGCTTTGGTAATGATCCAGCTCTCTGAAAGTCCTGAGAATATGGGCTTGCGTTCGCTGCATATCGGCGACTTGGTCAATCTCCGTGATGCCATTAGCGGTCAGTGCCTTATTGATTAGACTGAGCATTTTGGCCTCATTGGCGATTAAGTCTGCTGGGTCATGGTTCATCCCCAGCATGGACCGGTAACTCGGTATCGGATTGGTAAAAGGAGGTGAATGAAATCCGGTGCCGATTCGAAGGGTTTTTGGCCTGGAAGCGTTTTCACGTCGGTAGCCTCTTGATGCCAGGATTGCTGTGGGACTGTAATCAAAAATAATCAGGTCCGGGTCAACCAGGGTAAATAGATTAAGCCAGGCTTTGATAAGAGAAGATAGCTCCTCGAGCCGCTCGTAGCCCAGGCCTTGTAATACCTCGACATAGCTATACCGAGCCTTTTGCGTGGTTCGATGGCTGACCGGCAGGGGTGCCTGCAGCCAGTTCACTTGGGTGGAGGCGAAAAGTCGACTAGCGCTGTCAAGTTCTCGAGCTGCGAAATAGACTGAATGGTTGTTTTTTTCTAGCTGGTTGATGAGCTTAATGTAGGGCGCGATGTGGCCATCGCCTCGGCCTATTTCCCAGGTGAATAGTATGTTTGCCATAAATGCTAGGTCCTAGAGCCTTGTTTAATTTAGGCTGTTGGCGATGTGCTGGTAATACTCAGCCGGGTTTCGCAAGCGTAGCACCTCGGCTACGTGCCGGCTGTCCTTGGGATTGTTGATGACCACGCATTCACCTTGGCGCTGGTCATCTTCAATCAGTTCCAGAACAGTGTCGGCGATCTGCTCTGGTGTTAATAGGATGGTGTTTTCGAGAACCGGGTTTAGCCAGGCTGCAGGTGTGCTGCCATCACCGGTGCGATTAATGAAAGCGGTGTCAACCATGCCAGGCAGGATCGCATTGACGCGGATGTTATGGCTTGCTGCCAGGCCAGCAGAAGCCTGGGTAAGGCCGACCACTGCTGCTTTTGTAGATGAATAGATGGGGTCTGCTGGCATGGGTCCGAGTGCGGCAGTAGATGCTGTATTAATAATGACACCACCTGCATGTCGGCTCAGTAGTTCGATGGCAAGTCTATTGCCAAAGGCGACGCCCTTGAGGTTGACGTTGATAACGGCCTCGATCCGGTCCAGAGAGGTATCTGGCCAGATCGGTTCACCACAGATAGTGCCCGCATTATTATGAACAATACTGATACCGCCAAACTCAGCTTCGACACGCTTGAAAAAAAGACTTAGCTGACCACTGCTACCGACATCGACCACATCTGTGAGGCATTCTGCTCCCCTTTGCTGGACGCCGCTCGCCGTTTCGAGCAGGCCGGCACTATCTATATCCGCGAGACCGATCGCTTTGGCGCCGGCATTTGCCAGAGCAAATGCGGTAGCCTGGCCAATCCCCGATGCAGCGCCAGTTATGATGACAACTTTGCCTTTAATATCCATGTCACATCCTTACTTTGCCTAGATCAATCAAAACAAAATTATTCTGAAAAGGGAACGTGTTATAAAGACTTTATGTTAGCTGAGGCAATATCGATGCCGAACTATGAGAATCTATTCCAGCCGTTGGAGGTGGGACCCTGTGTCCTTAAAAACCGCATCGTTCGCTCCCCCCATGGAATTGGTTTATTTGGCGAGGGCCTGATTGCCTATCACGAGGCAAGGGCCAGAGGTGGAGTTGCCATGTCAACCATTCAGGCGACAGGGACAATGCCGAGAGCAGATGGCATGCAACTGTCTATGCCAGGTTTAGCCCTACCCGGCTTTGACAGACTGCATGTTTATTCGTCCCGGGACCTGCTGGGATTCGGTAAGCGAGTGGAATTGAACGGACCGGCTGTTGTTTTTGACGATACCGGCTCTTTTGAAGCCATATCAGCTTGCGACTTGTTGCTGGCGCAGGGATTGAAGGTTACGCTGATTTCCCGACACAACATAATCGGTGAAAGTCTTCCATACCCTCCAGTGACGGTCGGTGCCGCTCGTGAATGCCTGTATGAAGGCGATTTTGACTTTATCGGCGGTCACTATCTGCAGCATATCAATGCTGAAGAGGTACAGATCAGTGTGCTGTTTACTAGTCGCAAGCGAAGTATTGCTGCTCAGACGGTTGTCTTTGTGGGTTACAACGAGCCCAATCGGCTATTATGGAGATCGTTGCAGGGAAATGGCCCGAAGGTACATATGATCGGAGATGTTCGCGGCCGCAATAGTATTATGAGTGCCATTCACGCCGGTGCAGAGTTAGGGCGAAGTATCTAGGAAAGTATCTAGAAAAGTATTTAAAGACCTGGTTAAAGAAGTAGAAAAAAAGGCGGTGTAGGCGGCAACGGTGCGATAACAGTGGCATACATAAAGGTTTCATCTCATATGAATCCGGAATAGGTACCAGCCTTGTTTATACCGCAACCTGTGTATAGATTAGTTTCATAGAGTTGAGAGGATAATATGAGTCGTGAACCAACCGGAGAGGTGGGACGAGTGTTTAAATTCTTCCCGGTTTCCACGCAAAATTGCAGTACCTTGAGCGCGGAACAGATAAAACAGTTCAATCAGCAGGGTTATTTGACCGGCATCAATGTTTTCACAGAGGCTGAGGCGATTGACCTGCAGCGATATATTGACCAATTAGTAACCCAGGTGGTTTCAGCTGAGGATCGTCGTAATTCGTACTCAATTAATAATTACCATGTAGTCTGCCAAAGGCTTTATGACTTGGTGGTTGAACCGCGGATAT
>JABIZD010000042.1 GCA_018666555.1 Gammaproteobacteria bacterium | reverse complement strand
TCATCCACCTCATGTGATCGCTCACCTTTAAAGACGCTGCTACCCTCAGGTAGAGCCTTTCTCATGATTTCACCAAATTCTGCAATAGCACGGTATTCAGCCGAAAGGAAAAAATCCCGATTAAATTCATAGTCTTTCCTAAAACCATGATTGACCCAACCAACCACTGGGAAGAATATACCTCTCTCAGCATCTTCCCGAAGATCGATACTGTAATGGTTATGGGCATTATTCGATAAAGAAACCCGGACTTGCAACTCATCAATGAAGCTCTTAACCCGTTCTTCATCCGTTAAGTCCTGTGCTTGGAAGCGGGCCTGATATTGCATCGCTTCCAGGACAGCAAATGGATAAATCCGTTCAAGGCGATGCATTCGTGCCTGATTCTGGTAATAAGCCTGGGCTAATTCGACAAACTCTTCCGCTGGCATCGCATCAGCATCTCCCCTGCGCTGTAACCTGGCATCATCCATGGCCAGTTCTAAGGCAAACAGCTGCAGTTCTTCCTCATCTTTGATGTACCTTTCCTGTTTTCCTCTTTTAACCTTATACAGCGGCGGCTGGGCAATATAAACGTGACCGCGTTCAATTAACTCTGACATATGTCTGAAGAAAAAAGTCAGCAATAACGTTTTAATATGCGCGCCATCCACATCAGCATCTGTCATTATGATAATTTTATGATAGCGAAGCTTGTCCGCATTAAATTCGCCTAAACCTATACCACATCCGAATGCAGTGATCATGGTTCCGATCTCTGCTGAGGATAACATTTTATCAAAACGCGCTTTTTCTACATTGAGAATTTTACCCTTAAGAGGCAAGATCGCCTGGTTCCTACGTTCCCTCCCCTGTTTCGCAGATCCGCCAGCTGAGTCACCCTCTACCAAAAACAATTCTGACCTCGCTGGATCTTTTTCCTGGCAGTCCGTCAATTTACCAGGCAGGCCAGCAATATCCAGGGCACCTTTTCGCCGAGTCATTTCCCGGGCCTTCCTTGCTGCATCCCGAGCTCTAGCTGCATCTATCATTTTCTGGACAATGGACCGCGCCTCCTGCGGATTCTCCATTAAATAGTCTGAGAAATATTGACCCATTTCCTGCTCTACTGCTGTTTTGACCTCAGATGACACCAATTTATCTTTGGTCTGGGACGAGAATTTGGGATCAGGCACTTTTACCGAAATTATGGCAGTCAAGCCCTCACGAGCATCATCGCCAGTAGTGCTGACCTGGGATTTTTTACCCATACCCTCTTTTTCTATATAGTTATTCAGCGTTCGAGTCAGAGCCGTCCTAAATCCTTGCAAGTGCGTACCACCATCACTTTGGGGAATATTATTGGTATAGGCTAGCAATCTTTCCTGATAAGAGTCATTCCATTGTAACGACACTTCAACACCCACTCCGTCCGGCCGATCGGCTTGGAAGTGAAAAATCTCGTTTAGGACGACTTTATTTTTGTTTAAGTATTCGATAAATGCCCCTAAACCACCCTCATACCGAAACTCCTCTTTCTTACCAGATCGTTCATCCAACAATTCTATTCCAATACCCGAATTCAGAAACGATAATTCACGCAATCTTTTGGCCAGTATGTCGTAATGAAACTCGATGTTTGTAAATGTCTCAACTGATGGCCAAAACCGACACCGTGTGCCTGTCTGTTCTGTTTCTCCGACTACTTTAAGATCTTCCTGCGGAAATCCATGACGGTAGTTCTGTTCCCAGATTTTTCCTCCTCTCCAAATCGTTAAGGTCAATTCTGATGAGAGCGCATTGACGACAGAAATGCCTACACCATGAAGACCACCAGAAACCTTGTAGTTACTGTCATCGAATTTTCCGCCTGCATGGAGCACCGTCATAATAACTTCGGCGGCAGATATACCTTCTTCTTCATGGATATCAGTCGGTATTCCGCGCCCATCATCAGAAACTGTCACGGATTCGTCTGGGTGAATAATGACTTGTATTTTGGAACAGTGGCCCTCTAGAGCCTCATCAATGGAGTTATCTACCAATTCCTGGACCATATGATGTAATCCGGTTCCATCATCGGTATCCCCAATGTACATACCAGGACGTTTCTTAACTGCCTCTAGTCCTTTTAATACTTTAATACTACTTGAATCGTATTTCTGGTTATCAGTCATAAATATCCTCTCCAATGCTGCTGATTATACCCTGTTTCACGTGAAACATTTTGCCTAAATGTTCTCCCCAGGATTCGATTAAAGTCGCTTTATCGGTACTGGTGGTAAAAATTTGATGATTACCGCGACAAAGCAAAGCGGTTATTGCCTTTCTGTGGTCTGGGTCGATTTCAGATGCCAAATCATCAACCAAAAGAATAAGATTCTTCCTAGCCTGTTCCGGCAATAGTTCAAGTTGACTTAGCGCTAATGCCCACGACAGCATTTTCGCTTCTCCACGGCTACACACCTCCGCTACCGGCTTTCCCTTTACGGTGACTTTGATTTCAGCTCGGTGAAATCCTTTCTGAGTAAACCCTCTCTTTAGATCGGTTTGCAAATCCTGCTCATAAGCATATTTCAGATCCTGCGACTCATTCCAGCCGCGATAGTATTCAAGATCTAGTTCAGTAACATTGCACAAGCCACGCGCCAGAGGTAAGAATTGTTGTTTAAGCCGATTACTGTAGTCCAGGCGCAGTGCATCCAGGTCTTCGCTCTTTTCTACGAGGGAAGCAGTCCATTGGGACAAAGTTTCTGAAACCGAACTCCGTTTTAACAGGGCATTTCTCTGCTGTAAGCACCGATTCACTTCTTTCCATAGTTGACTGAACTGATGTTTCACGTGAAACACACCCCAATTCAGAAAACGACGCCGATGCCCCGGTTGGCCCAATACCAGGTTAATTGTATCTGGATCAAAGACTAGAACAGGTAATACCTCTGCTAACTGGCTACTGGCACTAACGGCCTGATTATCAATCCTGATATGCCTCTGCCCTTTTCGATCTTTCTGTACTGCCAGGGAACCACCATCAGACAATTGACCACGGACCAGCGCATAGGTAGCTTGATCATTGATAACTGAGCCTAGATGCTGGGTTCGGAAAGACCGGAAGGTGCCAAGCAAATAAATACTTTCAAGCAAACTGGACTTACCGCTACCATTCTCTCCATAAACGCCGTTAACACCTGGGTGCAACTGTATCTTGGCCAACTCAATATTTCGAACAGAAAGAATCTCAAGCCGAGATAGGCTCATAACTTCATTGGCATGATCACATAAAGCGCATTTTCGGAGGCTGGATCTTCAAGCAACGCACTACTATTCTCATCAAAAACGGTAATTTTGACCTCATCACTTCGGACAACATTAAGGACGTCTAGCAGATAACCGACATTAAAGCCTATTTCAAGGTCCGGCCCGGTGTAATTCACTAAAACAGTTTCTTCTGCGTCTTCTTGTTCTGGATTATTTGCCGATAACTGGATAACGCCATTACTAAACTGTACCCGAATACCCCGAAACTTCTCATTGGATAGTATCGCAGTACGATTTAAAGCCTTCCTGAGGTCCATCTTATTTGCCAGGATATGTTTGTCCCCGTTGCGAGGAATTACCCGCTCGTAGTCCGGGAAACGTCCGTCAATCAACTTCGTTGTTAAACGATAGGAGCCTGCCTGCAAACAAAGATGGCTCGCACCGATAGAAATACTGACGTTATCTTCGAGATCAGCAAGTACCCTCTGGAGCTCTAATACGCCCTTTCGTGGCACTATCACCTGACCAAGGTTTACCTCTCCTTGGCCTAAAGAAAGACTGTTCATAGCAAGCCGATGGCCATCAGTAGCGACTGAACGCAAATAACCATCACCATGTTCGATCAACATCCCATTAAGAAAATAGCGGACATCCTGCTGTGCCATAGCAAAACCTGTTAACTCAAGCAACTGTTTCAGAGATTGTGCATCAACCTCTGCCGATTCCTGGCTCTCTGTTTTATCAACGACTGGAAAATCTGCTGCTGCTAACGTCGACAAATGAGATCTGAATCGCCCTGAACGTATTTCTAGACGTTGGTCATTCAAGGTGACCTCTATGGCTGCGTTATCTGGCAATTCCCGACAAATATCCAAAAATTTCCTGGCTGGAACTGTTATCTCGCCAGCATCCGACCCAACAACATCGACGACAGCAACCATTTCAACTTCGAGATCCGTACCGGTTAAGGACAACTTATTACCATCCAACTGCATTAAAATATTAGACAGTATCGGCAAGGTTTGTCGACGTTCTACGACACCGGCAACTTGCTGGAGGGGCTTGAGCAGGATTTCTCTATTTATTTCAAATTTCATAGGCTGATAATACGTTGGCTGTTAGTAATAAGGAATAATAACGTGTTTTTGATTGCCGTGGATACAGACACGACTAAATCAGTCTGTAAAGACTGACTATAACAGCGATCTATATCAGCTATCGCTGATTTGGAAAATACCGACCCGGCTACTTGGCTCTGAAAAAACGCTGGACCAAGGATAGTAATGAACACGGCCGTGCCGGATTTAGAATGACGAAATACGCGCGCTTGGCTGGTTAGTAAGTACTTACTATCAAACCACCATAGGGCTTATGACATATTGAGATTGTGCATCATCTGGGTCATTTATCAAACACGGACTCGTTGCATCAGACAACCTGATCACCAGGGTTTCTCCTGACATTACTGACAGGGCCTCTATCAAAAAGTTGACATTAAACCCTATTTCTAATGGCATACCACTAAAACTTACCGATAACTTCTCTGTCGCCTGTTCCTGAAGAGGATTATTGGTGAATAATTCAAGAGCATCATCAGCCATAGAAAGTTTAACGTTCTTATAAACTTCGTTTGAAAGTATCGCCGTTCTAATCAAAGCATCACGTAAATGGGTTCGGGCACACTGAATCGATTTGTCACCTGCAACCGGAATAGCCTTACTATAATCAGGATATTCAGCATCGATCAATTTAGTGGTGAGGCGAGCATCTCCCAGCAGCGCCACCATATGGTTTGAGGTAAACCAGACTTCAATTTCACTTGTGCTATCGGAAATCAACCTTTGTAACTCAGTTATGCCTTTTCGTGGCACAATCGCTCTAACACCACTTGCCACCTCCTCGATACTGGTCTCAGTAATAGCCAGCCTCTGACCATTGGTAGCAACCAACCTTAAAACAACGCCCTGGATTTCGAATAACATCCCATTAAAAAAGTAACGAACATCCTGCTGCGCCATGGCAAAACTTGTCTTCTCCAACATGGACTTCAGCTTGCCGGTAGACAACTCGATAGATTCCAGCCGCTCTTGCTCATGCTCCAGGTTAGGGAAATCCATCGCTGACAGTGTTGCCAGTTGTGATTCAAACTCTCCGCTGGACAAGGTGAATCGGTTATCGGAAGTGTTGACAGCAATTTGACTGTCTGGGGGTAAATTTTTACAAATATCGAGCAGCTTTCGTCCGGGAACGGCAATCTGACCTTCTCCTGAAATCGAAAGATCAGTCTCTGCTCCGGACACAGTCATCTTAACTTCGACCTCCTGGTCCGTCGCTGTTAAGGAAATCGTTTGCTCTGCGGCAACTACCAAAACATGAGATAAAATCGGTAAGGTCTGTTTTCTCTCAATGACATTGACTACTAGCTGCAATGCCTCAATGAATGCCGCTCTGGAGATAGTGAATTTCATGCCATATCCTAACTTGTTAACAATCTTTTCAAGTTACGATAGTCCTCCTTAATGTCGGGATTTAATTCCCGTAACTCATCTATTTTTCGGCAAGCATGTAATACCGTGGTATGGTCGCGACCACCAAACGCGTCACCAATTTCTGGCAAACTATGACTGGTCAGATCTTTCGACAAAGCCATAGCCACCTGTCTTGGTCTGGCTACTGAACGGCTCCTCTTCTTGGACAACAATTCGCCTAGCCGAAGCTTGTAATAATCGGCGACGGTTTTCTGAATATTATCGACACCAACCTGTCGGTCCTGGATGGCTATAAGATCTCTTAACGCCTGTTTGACTTGATCTATAGTAATTGAGCGACCAGTAAAATTAGCATTGGCAATCACTCGCTTCAGCGCACCTTCCAATTCGCGTACATTAGACCTGACCCGTTCTGCTATAAAAAACGCTGCGTCGGAAGGAATGAATACTTTTTCCCGTTCGGCTTTCTTCATTAATATCGCGACACGAGTCTCAAGCTCTGGAGGCTCAACTGCTGCCGTCATGCCCCATACAAACCGGCTCTCCAGTCTCTCTTCGAGACCTTGTATTTCCTTTGGATATCGATCACAAGTGAGGACAATCTGCCGTCCCTCTTCCTGTAATCGATTGAAAACATGAAAAAACTCTTCCTGGGATTTAGACCCCTTGGCTAAAAACTGAATATCATCCATCAGCAAGACATCAACGGAGCGGTAGTACTGGGTGAAATCTGACATTGCTCCCCGTTCTATGGCGCGTACCATGTCTTCCATAAAACGCTGTGAATACATATACGCCACTTTCAACTCTGGGTGACGCTCTGCAATAGAGTTTCCGACCGCGTGCATCAAATGCGTTTTACCTAACCCAACACCACCATATAACAACAAAGGATTATAGGAACTGCCTCCAATATTTTCGGTGACTTGTACAGCCGCAGCCCTGGCCATTTCATTAGACCGGCCTTCAACAAAGCTATCGAAGGTAAAAGACTTATTCAGCTCCAGTAATGGATAAAAATTTTCCCTTTTAGCAAAGGAATTATTAGTTATTTTCCTGCGATTAGAACTCTCTTGACTGCTGTTGGAAGTGCCTGGCCTGGCTGGCTCTTGCAAACGTTGGCTACCAATTCTTAGATCCACACTAGAAATAGCACTTTCTGATAAGACCGCTTTTATCCTCTCCAGATATTGATCGGCTACCCTATCAAGAATGTACTTGTTGGGCGCGAGTAACAATAAACCCTCACCTTCATCAGCCACCTGCAACGGCTTAATCCAGGTATTAAATTGTTGACTAGGTAGCTCTCGCTGCAATACCTTCAGACATGTTTGCCAGACTATGGATCCCACTGATTCCCCAACTCTCTATGTTAAAATTATTATTTGTTTGTTATTCAGCGACCCATTCTCTAGTGGAATTTAGGTCCTTACCTTTACCGGTGACACTGAACAGAATACTAACCTCAATGTCTTGGTTAGTGCTACTAATATTATGTATTAATGCCAAATTAGTCATAAAAAATATTTCATGAATTCAAAGGTTTAAGAAATTTCCTGTGGATAACTTGTGGGTAGCTTGTAAACAACGGGTTAATAGAAAAAGGCTTACAAGACTCTAGTGGATAACTACCTATTACATACAACACTCGCCCACAACATAACCAGAAATTACTCACAACAAAACAGCGGTTTTAGTCTTTACTTAAACCCATGAATTACAACAGTAAAAACTGGTTACCCACAGAACTAAGCTTCTTAATAAAAACAATAATAATAAATTTTATATATATAAATAGTTTTATTATAAAGCCAGTGGTTTCTTTCACCGTCAACTAAACCTCCCTGCATAAGCAAGAAATAAACGCCATCCATACATTAAATACCAAAATAGAACATTGACGAAACCACCCTAAAACCTTAGAATCGCGCGTCCCTAGGGAGTGGATGGAAATATTAAAATGAAACGAACTTTTCAACCCAGTGTATTAAAACGTAAACGAACACACGGTTTTCGTTCACGCATGTCAACTAAGGCTGGACGACTTGTTTTGAAGCGTCGTAGAGCCAAAGGTCGGCATGAATTATCCGCGTAACCAGGTCTAGAAGGCGATATAGAAATCGTTAGTACCCGTTACGATTACCCTGTAATACGAAGACTCAATGAGCGTTCTGATTATGATCGTGTCTTCAAACACACCGAATATCGACACCATGACGATTACTTCATGGTTTTAGCCAGCATAGGAAAGTTTGAAAGAGGCAGGCTAGGTGTCATCGTTGGCAAAAAAAACGTTAATAAAGCGGTTGATCGTAATCGATTCAAACGAATAACCAGAGAAGCTTTTCGAAAAACCTCAGGCCATTGTCTTGATATTATTGTTCTTGCCAAATATCGAAAAGATAAGCTATCAAAACAAGATCTTTGCAGACGTTTAAACCTCGCCTTTAATAAAATAGTGCACAAAGCGGAAGAAAAACGTGATTAAGCGTTGCGCGATTAAAATTATTCTTCTTTACCAGTGGACTCTGTCTAGCCTGCTTGGCCAGAACTGTCGGTTCTATCCCTCGTGTTCTCATTACGCTATAGAAAGCATTGAGCGTTTTGGAGTCATAAAGGCCGTGAAATTGATTTGTATCAGAATCTCAAAATGTCACCCATTCCATCCTGGTGGAGTTGATTTAGTGCCTCAGCTCCAACAGGCAGAAACATCTAAGTAGGTCGTATGGATATACAACGTATTGTCATTTTTATTGGTCTGGCTATTACTGGCTACCTACTCGCCTTTAACTGGCAGCAGGACTACGGTAACGGCTCAACTCGATTAGCTGATGAGGCAACTTCTCCACAACAAATTGAAGATTTTCAAGACCGACTTGCCGCAGTTCCAGTTGCACCTGTTACTGAGGATGATATCCCGACCTTGGTTAATGATAACCAAAAATCAGCGGCTGTCTTGAAAGAAGATCGACAAGGTTTTCAGGACCAATTGATAACGGTTAAAACCGATGTATTAAAGGTTAGTATTAATCTTCTTGGTGGCGACATAGCTGAGGCTTCCCTGCTCAAATACCCTACCCTGATAGATGAGCCTGAGAACCCTCTTACTTTATTAGACCCTAGGAATCTATATTCTGCTCAAAGTGGTTTGTTAGGACCCGATGGAACAGATAAACCTGGCGGTAGACCAACCTATATTACTGACCGTAGGGAATATTCCCTGGCATCGAGTGATGGCGAACTAGTTGTTCCGTTAAGACTTCAAGACACCGATAACGGACTTAATATCGTTAAAGAGTTTGTTTTCAGAGAAGGCGATTATTTGGTAGATGTCCGCTACCGAATACGCAACGCGGATCGGGATTCTGCGAAGGTCGCTTTTTATGGACAAATCAGGCGCAATGGACAGGAGCCTATTGGGCAGGAAAGTAACTCTATGGGAATGCAGCCTTTTGTCGGTGTAGCGACTCGGACAGAAGATGACCTCTACCAGAAATATACTCCCGATGATTTAGAGGAAGAATCTTTTAAAGTTTCTTTAACCGGCGGTTATATCGCATTCCTGCAACATTATTTTTTAAGTGCATGGGTACCTGATCAGGATAGTGCCTCGAATTTCTATGCTAGAAAATTGAAAGACCGTGATATTTACGTCCTTGGTTTTACCTCTGATCTAGTTGAAATTGCATCTGGTGAAACCGAAGTTTTAGGGGGTTCTTTTTATATGGGCCCGAAGAACATGGAGCGTCTGGATGAAATAGCAGAAGGATTGGGCCTGACTGTAGATTATGGTTTTCTCTGGTGGTTAGCCCAACCTTTGTTTACTGGACTGACTTTTTTTCATTCCCTGGTTAATAATTGGGGTTATGCGATCATTCTGCTGACCATCCTGGTTAAAACACTGCTATACCCACTATCGGCAGCGAGCTTCAAGTCGATGGCCAAAATGCGTAAATTGCAGCCCGAAATGGCCAGGTTGAAAGAACGATTCGGTGACGATAAACAGAAATTCAGTCAGGCCATGATGGAAATGTATAAGAAGGAAGGCGCTAATCCTTTAGGGGGGTGCCTTCCTATCCTTTTACAAATGCCGGTGTTTTTAGCGCTTTACTGGACACTGATGGAAAGTGTCGAACTCAGGCATGCCCCGTTTATCCTATGGATTAATGACTTGTCGGTGATGGATCCCTATTTCGTGCTACCGATTTTAATGGGTATCTCTATGTATTTAACGCAGATGATGCAACCTGAACCCCCAGACCCTATCCAGGCGAAGGTATTTAAGTTCCTCCCCATTATGATGACCTTCTTTTTCTTATGGTTTCCAGCCGGACTGGTTCTTTACTGGCTAATTAATAATATTCTTAGTGTATTACAGCAGCTTTATGTAACACGAAGTTTGGAAAAAACAGGTTAAACCTTTGAATCAGGGTCCGGCCGTTTCTGATTTAGCAACCATCGTAGCCGAAGCAACTCCAGCAGGTCGGGGCGGTGTTGGTATTATTCGATTATCTGGATCTGGGGTCTGCAATATTGGTAAAACACTGGTGGGTCACCTTCCAGCTAAAAGGCAGGTTGAGACCCGAGTTTTCAGAGCCGCTGATAACAGTGTGATCGACCAGGGTCTGGTGATCTATTTTCAGGGACCAGCCTCTTTTACCGGGGAAGATGTGCTGGAGTTGCACGGTCACGGTGGTCCGGTCGTGATGGCTATGTTAATGCAACGTTGTATTGAACTCGGGGCGAGACAGGCTCGACCGGGAGAATTTACTGAGCGCGCATTCCTAAATAACAAAATTGATCTTACCCAGGCTGAAGCGGTAGCTGACCTTATCGATAGTGCTAGTCAGGCAGCTGTGCGAAATGCCGTCAAATCGTTACAAGGAGCTTTCTCTGAGAGGATAAATGGCCTGGTAGTAAAGGTAACCCACCTGCGAACCTTTGTTGAAGCATCTATAGATTTTCCAGAAGAGGAAGAGGATTTTCTTGCTGATCAGAACCTAATCGATCAGCTTGAGCAAATGATGGCTGAAGTGATTTCTATACTTAGTAACGCCAAGCAGGGAGTAATTCTGCAGGAGGGCTTGCAGTTAGTGCTGGTAGGAGAAGCCAACTCAGGTAAATCCAGTATGATGAATTTGTTATCCGGCCAGGAAACCTCAATCGTAACTGAAATACCAGGTACCACGAGAGATGTTATTAAGGAAAATATTGTTTTAGATGGGATACCGGTCAGGGTTTTGGATACAGCAGGTATAAGGGATAGCATTGATCCAATCGAAAGAGAAGGTATTCGACGAACAGTTAAATCTATAGAGCAGGCAGATGCGGTATTGTGGCTTATTGACTGGCCTGCAGAGATTGGCCAGGGTCAGGTACTTTCACAAGATGCATTGAGAGCATTCATGCATGCCAGGCTAATTGATCTTAGACGGGTGTTATTTAAAGGAGCTGACCTGGAAAAGCCGTTAGTCGTGATATTGAATAAAGTTGATTTACTAGATTCAACTCACCTGCTGGGGGACGCTCCTGAGCCTGATACAGTTTATTTTTCGACTAAAACCGGCCAGGGCTTATCTGAGATGATGGCAGTCTTAAAAGAAAAGCTTGGGCTGGACATACATCCCGAAGGATTGTTTTCTGCGCGCAGGAGACATCTGTTAGCGCTAAAAGTGGCCAGTGAGCATCTTCAATTGGCATTTCAGAGATTGACTGAGGAAAGTGCCGGTGAGTTGATGGCTGAGGAACTCAAATGTGCGCAGGATGCATTAGGTGAAATTACCGGTAAAGTACGAAGTGATGAATTGTTAGGCAAGATTTTTTCAGGATTTTGTATAGGTAAGTAAAACCGGATTAACGCAGCTGCAGTGATATACTGCCAACTGACGCAGTTAAAAGTTGCGCAGTAAAAATAAGATAGGAAGTCTCCATGATAGTTGTGGATGAGGAATTTAAGTAGGTATGACCCGATTCGACGTCATAGTGGTAGGTGGAGGACATGCTGGCACAGAAGCAGCACTTGCGGCCGCTCGTATGAACGCTAAAACCTTGTTGATCACCCAGAATATAGAAACGTTGGGGCAGATGTCCTGCAACCCAGCCATTGGTGGCATTGGTAAAAGTCACTTGGTTAAAGAAATAGATGCGCTGGGTGGTGTTATGGCGCAGGCCGCAGATGCAGCTGGAATTCATTTCAGGGTTTTAAATGGTAGGAAGGGACCCGCAGTCCGGGCGACTAGAGCGCAGACCGACCGGCAGTTATATAAGGCATTTATCCGCCAGAAACTTGAGCATCAGGAAAACCTCTCGTTGTTCCAACAGTCAGTAGCGGATTTAATCATTGAAAATAATCGGGTTGTTGGGGTTATCACTCAGATGGACCAGCAATTTAGAGCTGATGCTGTGATCCTTACGGTCGGGACCTTTCTTGGCGGTATTATCCACGTTGGATTGAATCAGCACAGTGGTGGTAGAGCTGGCGATAGTGCCTCTAATAAGCTTTCTGAGCGGCTTAGAGAGTTGCCTTTTGAGGTGGGTCGCTTAAAGACGGGTACGCCACCACGGATCGATGGAAGAACTGTTGATTTCAGTGTTCTCGAAGAGCAACCTGGAGATACACCGCGACCGGTCATGTCATTTTGGTCTGATGCTAGCGTGCACCCTGAGCAGAGACCCTGTTATATCACCCATACAAATGAAGCAACCCACGATGTGATTCGTGCCGGTCTGCAACGTTCGCCCCTTTATTCAGGGGTCATCGATGGGATTGGGCCTCGTTATTGTCCCTCGATAGAAGATAAGGTTGTGCGTTTTGCAGATAAAAATGCGCATCAGATTTTTGTTGAACCGGAAGGCTTGAACACAACAGAGCTTTATCCAAATGGTATTTCTACCAGCCTGCCGTATGATGTCCAGATTGACCTCATACACTCCATAAAAGGGTTCGAAAATGCCCACATTTCACGACCAGGATACGCCATAGAGTATGATTTCTTTGAACCAAGAGGGTTGAAATCGACTTTGGAAACCAAGCCGATTGAGAATTTGTTTTTTGCAGGCCAGATTAATGGCACCACCGGATACGAGGAAGCTGCTGCGCAGGGCTTGCTGGCCGGTATCAATGCAGCGCTGCTGAGCCAGTCAAAAGAACCGTGGTCACCTGGGCGAGACCAGGCTTATATCGGTGTTCTAGTTGATGACTTGATAACCCTGGGTACCCTGGAGCCTTATCGAATGTTTACCAGTCGTGCTGAATACCGCCTGATTTTGAGGCAGGACAATGCTGACAGGCGTCTCACCGAAACGGGTAGAAATCTGGGTTTGGTTGATGATGATAAGTGGCACAGCTATCTCAAAAAACTTCAGGAGATAGATGAGCTCAATTCTGAGTTGGCTAAAACGGTAGTGTTTCCCGGCAATAGCGCAATTGATGCACTCTTAGAAGAACCGTTGGGTAGGGAATATCATCTTGCAGAATTACTGAAAAGACCTGGCGTTGATATCCAGTCGTTACTGATGGCTAACGGAAATACTGAATATGATGTCGTCGCTGCTGAGCAAGTTGAGATTGATATTAAATATCGAGGTTATATTGCGCGGCAACAACAGGATATTGAGCGGATCCGGGCGCAGCATGCTCTTAATATACCCGTAGATCTGGATTATTTGCTGATCCATGGTTTATCGAATGAAGTGAAGCAGAAGTTACAACAGGTAAGACCTGAGAATCTTGGCCAGGCGAGCAGGATTTCAGGCGTAACGCCGGCGGCATTATCTTTGTTGCTGGTTCACTTAAAGCGACGTAGCGAATTTCAGCAGACTGCAGCAACCGGGTGAATGTGTCGTCACGATTAGATTCCGGTTTAGCAGAGTTGACTCGAAGCCAAGCTGATTTTCGAACTTGTCCAGAATTTACCAACGCGTTGAACCAATACCTTGCGTTGATGCAACGCTGGAATAAGCGTTTTAATCTTACCGCCATCAAGACTCTTGATGAGATGGTTGGTAAACATCTGCTGGACTCGCTTGCGCTTGCACCCTACGTGACGGGTTCAAAGGTGATTGATGTGGGTAGCGGGGCCGGTTTACCGGGAATTCCGCTGGCTTTAAACTTTCCTGAAAAACATTTTGTGCTGCTGGATTCGAACGGGAAAAAGACTCGATTTATGACTCAAGTGAAAATAGAGTTAGGGTTAGACAACGTAGAGATTCTGCAATGTCGAGCCGAGTCTTTGCAGGATAGGAAGTTTGACCAGGTTGTTTGCAGGGCGTTCAAACAACCATTGGAAATATATCCGGCACTGGATCACTTGCTTAATCCATCTGGTAGTATCCTCGCGATGGTGAGTGGCTTCAATAAAGATCTCGACAACGGTCTGTCTGCATTTGATTGTAAATTTAGGTATCAGCCCTTAAAGGTACCTTTTGTTAGTTCCGATAGAGGCTTGTTGATTCTAGAAAGTTCGATTGCGGCCGGTTGTGCCGACGATGACTTAGATTCAAACTAAGTCGATTCAGCATGACAATGCAAACGAACGGCAATACGTGGCACCGATGATAGAGAGTAGCGGTTTATGAAAATAATTGCTGTGGCTAATCAAAAAGGTGGCGTTGGTAAAACGACCACCTCAGTTAATTTAGCGGCATCGTTGGCCACAATGCGTCGCCGGGTTTTATTGATTGATCTTGACCCACAAGGCAACGCTACCATGGGCAGCGGTGTCAGCAAGGATGAATTGACTGAATCTGTTTATGATGTGCTGGTATTTGACGAACCTATTAGAGATATAGCCCAAAAAAATGATGACACTGGGTTTTTTCTGCTGGGTTCCAATTCTGATTTGACTGCAGCTGAAATTGAATTATTGGATATGGACAATCGAGAGAGTCGATTAAAAGACGCTTTGGCTGGTCTTGAATCTGAATTTGACTATGTGTTCATTGATTGCCCGCCTTCATTGAATTTATTGACTTTAAATGCATTGGTTGCAGCTCAGGGTGTGATTATACCGATGCAGTGCGAATATTATGCTCTGGAAGGTTTAACAGCATTAATGGGTACGGTGACTAGGGTTAAAGAACAACTCAATCCTAACTTAAGAATAGAGGGAATTATTCGCACCATGTATGATTCCCGCAATAGCCTGACAAAAGATGTATCTGCTCAATTGAGTGAATATTTTGGTGACAGGCTTTATCGGACTGTCGTACCTAGAAACGTGCGACTGGCGGAAGCGCCAAGTTACGGCTTACCCGTGTATTACTATGATTCGAGATCCTCGGGATCACAGGCTTACCTGGCTCTGGCAGGAGAAGTGTTAAGAAGGTTGGAACCGACCCAGGTCAGCTTGGGTGATGATTAAATGATTTGTCTGATGCTGGAGATTCACCAGGCAGTTATCAGTGATTAGTGGGTGACTCGTTAGCGAACTGGCAACGGGTTAAAACACCGCAAGAGAGTTAAAAAAATGGCAGAGAAAAAAAGGGGTTTAGGCAGAGGTTTAGATGCGTTGCTTGGCCCGAGTCAAGTTCGATCAGATAAGGCCAGCCGCCTTGCAGGTGGGCCGGAGGGCGACAATCATACCGGAGATTTATCAGCTTTGGGGCTCAAGCAGCTTCCGGTGGAGTGGATCAAACCCGGGCGGTTTCAACCCCGTACTCAGTTTGATGAGGAAAAACTACAGGAACTGGCGACCTCTATTGGCGTGCACGGCGTAATGCAGCCAATCATAGTAACGGCAACTGGCAAAAATTCATTTGAGATAGTGGCTGGTGAACGTCGTTGGCGTGCCTCCCAGTTGGCTGGTAAGCAAGAGATTCCGGCTATTGTCAGGAAGGTTGACGAGCAGTCCCAGTTAGCTGTATCGCTGATAGAAAATATTCAGCGGGAAAATTTAAACGCCATGGAAGAAGCATTAGCCTTGCAGCGATTAATAATGGAATTTGATTTAACCCATCAGCAAGCTGCAGAGGCGGTAGGTAAAAGTCGAGCTGCGGTCAGCAATTCAGTCAGGCTGGCTGGATTGGGTCAGCTTGCTGCCGAGTTTTTGTTGACGGAACAGATTGATATGGGGCATGCAAGGGCATTACTGGGTCTGGAGCAGGAATTGCAGGCGCAAGCAGCGCGTCAGATCGTCGCTAAACGATTATCTGTGCGGCAGGCAGAAGCGCTGGTTAAGCAGTTAAACTACCCAGAGAAATCCAAGCCAGAACAAAGCCCAGCCAAATCCGCTGATATCCGACATTTGGAAGATCAGTTATCGCAGAAATTGGGCCAGGGAGTTTCCTTAAAGCAGCGGAAAAATGGTGCTGGTCAGTTAGTAATCGATTACAACAGTCTTGATGAACTTGATGGAATACTGTCTCGTTTTGGTCCTCTGGACGGTTAGATATCGCTCAGAGCCTGTAAAAAAAAGCCATAACTACAAAAAAATCCATGGAATGAACCGATTTTCTTCCCGACTGAGTTGAATGGCTAATCGTTAGTCTCTATACTTGCCATCGCTCGAAGACGGCCGGTTTTAAAGTGAAGCGCAAAATTCGGAGTGATTCCAGGAATGAGCATTTGGCCACTAAAGTAAGCTTGGCACAATGTGGGGTTTTAGGATCGATTGCCCTGGGTATTGCAGTCTATGACTATGATTCAGGCATGTTTTTTAGTTTGGGTGTGCTGATAGCGGTATTGCCGTATTACTGGCAAATGTACAAGCTTGAGAAAGCAGGTTTGTTAGTCAGTGAAGCGCTTCTCAGGAACACTGAAATTATCAAATTCCTGGTCACTGGAATGTTGTTTGTGCTGGTGTTCTGGGTTTTTACTCAGGTTTTGCTTGGATGGTTATTCTCAGGCGCGGTATTGGGTTATTTGAGTTGGTTAGGTCTGCTCCAGGTACAATCACCGGAAGCAGGCGAATAGGGTATAGGGATGCGTCACTGCCGGTGTGAAGTGTCAGCCACAATTAAGGTGAAAGAAGGAATATAGAAAGAACGATGGCAACCAGCGAGACCATTACATCCCAGGAATATATTCAGCACCACTTAACAAACCTGACTTACGGTCAGTTTGCCGATGGTCACTGGGGTTTTGCCCATGGGCCGGCTGATATAGCCGAGATGGGCTTTATGGCAATTCATGTCGATACCCTTATATGGTCAGTTGGCTTGGGCATACTTTTTATAGCCCTGTTTGCTTTTGCTGCCAGAAAGGCAACTACTGGTGTCCCCGGAGGTTTGCAGAATCTTTGCGAGATGGCTGTGGAATTTGTTGAAGATACCGTCACTGAGGTATTTGGATCGCAACCCAATGCGCTGATTGGCCCATTGGCTTTGACCATTTTGGTCTGGGTGTTTTTCATGAATTTCATGGATTTAATTCCTGTCGACTTAATTCCCCAGGCAGCTCATCTTGCCGGGGTGGAATATTTCAAGGTGGTTTCAACGACAGATCCCAACGCCACCATGGGCATGTCTCTGGGTGTATTTATATTGGTTATTTACTACAATTTTAAGATGAAAGGACCTATCGGTTTTGGTAAGGGATTGATCACTCACCCTATTCCTCACTGGTCCATGTACTGGTTTAATTTTATTTTAGAGGTCGTCGACCTGCTTGCCAAGCCGTTATCTCATGGGCTGAGATTATTCGGCAATATGTATGCTGGAGAAATGATCTTTATCCTGATTGCCCTGTTACCTGCTACGGTTCAGTTTACCCTGTCAGTTCCTTGGGCGATTTTTCATATTCTGATTATTTCGTTACAAGCATTTATCTTCATGATTCTAACTATCGTCTATCTCACTCAAGCCAGTGAGACGGCAGAACATTAATTTTAACTAGCTAAAAGGTAAAAAAATGGAAACATCTTTGGTGTACATGGCGGGCGCGATAATGATGGGCCTCGGCGCCATTGGCAGTGGCGTTGGTATCGGTTCTCTGGGAGGAAAATTCCTGGAAGGCGTTGCCAGACAGCCGGAATTGCTGCCGATGTTAAGGATTCAGCTCTTTATTGTATTGGCATTAATTGAAGCCATTCCTATTATTTGTTTGGGTATTGGTCTTTACCTCATTTTTACAGGCGGCCCTTTATAATAACGGACTGTGAATCCTGAGAGGTGATGCATGAACATTAATTTAACAATGATTGGCCAGATGGTCTCATTCGTAATCTTCGTCTGGTTTTGTATGAAGTATGTTTGGCCACCCCTGACCCAGGTCCTCAGAGATCGTCAAAAGCTGATAGCAGCCGGATTGGAAAATGCCTCAAAGGCCGAGCAGCAGTTGCAGCAGGCAAATGAAGCAGTTGGTAATGAGCTGGAAGCAGCAAAATTGGAAGCTAACGATCTGATCAATCAGGCTCGAAACAGAGCAAATCAGATTGTTGAGGAAGCAAAGACTCAGGCTAAAGAAGAGGCTGAAAAAATTGTTCAGGGTGCCCAGAGTGATATTGACCTGGAAATCAACCGAGCAAGGGAAGAATTGCGCCAGAAAGTCAGTGAACTGGCCTTAACAGGCGCGGAAAAGATTCTTCAAAGCAGCATTGATCGCAGCCAACATGATGCCATGCTGACTAAACTGGCGGCTGAGCTCTAGGAGACTGATATGGCTGAAGCGGAGCTCGCAACCATAGCTCGTCCCTACGCTAGAGCGGCTTTTTCCTGCGCTCTGGATGTGGAAGGTGGTTTACAGAAATGGTCGCGTATGTTGGGTTTACTGGCTGGCGTTAGTTCAGAACCCGTGATGAGTGCCTGTTTGGATAATCCGGTGCTATCGGCAACCGATGAGGCTGCTTTGTTAATCGACTTCCTGGATGAGGAACTCGATCAGGCTGGGCAGAATTTTGTATTGGCGCTTTCCGACTATGATCGGATTGCCCTTTTGCCATCCATAGCTGAGTTGTTTGAGTTGTTAAAGGCAAATCACGAAAAGACCATGGACGTGAAAATAAGTAGTGCGTTTGAGGTTTCCGAGGAACAGCAAGCAATGATTTCTAGTGCGCTTGCCCGGAAGTTACAACGGCAAGTGGTATTAGAAACCGAGTTGGAAACCGAATTGCTTGGCGGTATTGTCATCCGGGCTGAAGATACGGTTATCGATGATTCGGTGCGAGGCAAGTTACAGAAACTAGCAGGCTTGCTCAATTAAAATTGAAAATTTGAGGTACAGAAAATGCAACAACTGAACCCTTCTGAAATCAGTGACATTATTAAGCAACGTATTACGCGTCTTGATGTGACCTCTGAAGCAACCAACGAAGGAACCATCGTCAGTGTGTCAGACGGTATTGTTCGTATCCATGGCCTGGCTGATGTGCAGAACGGTGAGATGATCGAATTTCCGGGAAACTTATTTGGATTTGCGCTGAACCTGGAAAGAGATTCGGTCGGGGCGGTGGTCCTGGGTGATTATAAATCTCTTAAAGAAGGTCAGACCGCGCGCTGTACTGGCCGGATTCTAGAGGTGCCTACTGGACCTGAGTTATTGGGTAGAGTGGTTGATGCGCTCGGAAACCCCATCGACGGTAAAGGACCGATTAATGCTTCCCAGACAGCGCCTGTTGAAAAGGTAGCGCCGGGTGTTATTGATAGACAACACGTTAATCAACCGGTCCAGACGGGTCTGAAATGCATCGACTCGATGATTCCGGTTGGCCGGGGTCAGCGAGAACTTATTATTGGTGACCGCCAGACCGGTAAAACGGCCATCGCCATTGATACTATTATCAATCAGCAGAAATCGGGCATTAAATGTGTTTATGTGGCTATCGGTCAGAAGCTGTCATCGATTGCCAATGTCGTGCGCACCCTGGAAGAACACGATGCAATGGCGAATACCATCGTAGTGGCAGCAGGAGCGGCGGACCCAGCGACCATGCAGTATATTGCACCCTATTCGGGCTGCACCATGGGCGAGTATTTCCGTGATACGGGTGAAGATGCGTTGATTATTTATGATGATTTGACCAAGCAGGCCTGGGCTTATCGGCAGATATCATTGCTGTTGCGCCGGCCGCCAGGACGAGAAGCCTATCCGGGTGACGTTTTCTACCTGCACTCAAGATTGCTTGAGCGAGCAGCTAGAGTGAACGAAGCTTATGTTGAGGAATACACCAATGGTGCTGTTAAGGGTAAAACCGGTTCATTGACAGCCTTACCGATCATTGAAACGCAGGCGGGTGATGTTTCGGCATTTGTTCCTACCAACGTTATTTCAATTACCGATGGCCAGATTTTCCTCGAGTCAGATAAATTTAATGCCGGCGAACGTCCTGCTATGAATCCAGGAATTTCAGTTTCCCGGGTAGGGGGTAACGCCCAGGTTAAGTTTATGTCGAAGATTTCCGGTGGTATTAAGCTGGCTCTAGCGCAGTATCGGGACTTGGCGGCATTCTCACAGTTTGCGTCTGACCTTGATGAGGCAACTCGCAGGCAGTTAGAACATGGTGAGCGTATTAATGAGTTGATGAAGCAGAAACAATATTCGCCGATGACTGTTGCCGAAATGGGTATGGTGTTATTTGCTGCAAATGAGCGCTATTTGGCAGATGTGCCGGTAGAAAAAGTGCTCGAATTTGAATCTGCTTTGCTGAGTTTTATGAAGGCGGAATACAACGACTTTATGGAGCAGGTGAATCTGGAGGGTGTTTATAGCGATGAGGTGGTCGAGACCATGCGCAGCGCATTGGAAGCCTTTAAGAAAACACAATCCTGGTAAATATCTCCCCGTTCAAGATTAACTGAGGCCAGCATGGCAAACGCCAAAGAACTTCGTAAACAGATAGGCAGTATTAAGAATACGCAGAAAATTACCAGCGCTATGCAGATGGTGGCGGCCAGTAAAATGCGTAAGGCTCAGGACAGAATGTCCCGAGGACGCCCCTATTCTGAACAAATAAGAGCGGTGATTAGCCATATTGCCAATGCCGCTGCCGAATATCGGCATCAGTTTATGGTGGAGCGAGAAGTGAAAAGGGTCGGTTACATTGTAGTGAGCACCGATAAAGGCCTGTGTGGTGGATTGAACGTGAACCTGCTTAAGGCCACCGTTCTTGATATGAAGCGATGGTCTGAGCAGGGTGTTGAAGCAGACCTTTGTTTGATTGGTAAGAAGGGTATTCAGTTTTTTAGGAACTACGGTGGTAATGTTCTTGCCGCGACCCAGGATATTAGCGAGGCGCCGGCGGTAGAAGACCTGGTAGGTAGTATCAAGGTCATGCTGGATGCCTTTGATGCGGGTAAAGTGGATAAGATTTTCCTGTCGAATAATGTATTTGTTAATACCATGACCCAGACGCCGACCATAGAGCAGTTGGTACCGCTTGATCCTTCACAGGATGAAAGTCTGGGGCACCGTTGGGATTACATCTATGAGCCAGACGCACGGCAGCTCATTGAAGGTTTGATAACCCGTTATCTTGAATCGCAGGTTTATCAGGCCGTAGTTGAAAATGTTGCCTGTGAACAGGCTGCGAAAATGATAGCAATGAAAAGTGCGACCGATAATGCCGGTGAACTGATCGATGAACTTGAGCTGATTATGAATAATGCCAGACAAGCTGCGATCACACAGGAAATTTCAGAAATCGTTAGTGGCGCAGCAGCGGTCTAAGCTAAGCGCAGCAGAAAGAGAGGATATAATAATGGGTAGTGGACGAATTGTTCAGATAATCGGTGCGGTAATCGATGTGGAGTTCCCACGGGATGAGGTACCAAGTATTTATGAGGCCTTGATTGTTCCCAGCCGAGACCTGACATTGGAGGTCCAGCAGCAACTCGGTGATGGTGTGGTCAGAACCATTGCCATGGGTAGTTCTGATGGCGTCAGCCGCGGCCTGGAGGTGAACAATACTAATGCACCCATATCGGTACCGGTTGGTGAAGAGACCCTGGGCCGGATTATGGATGTTCTTGGTAATCCCATTGACAGAAAGGGCCCTATTGGTGAGAAGGAGCGGCTGCCGATTCATCGGGACCCGCCATCGTACGAAGAACAGGCGGGTAGTCGGGATCTGTTGGAAACGGGTGTGAAGGTGATTGACCTCATTTGTCCGTTTGCCAAAGGCGGTAAGGTTGGCTTGTTTGGGGGTGCTGGTGTGGGTAAAACCGTGACCATGCTTGAGCTAATTAATAATATTGCTAAAGAGCATAGCGGCCTGTCTGTATTCGCCGGTGTCGGTGAAAGAACTCGTGAAGG
>JABIZD010000136.1 GCA_018666555.1 Gammaproteobacteria bacterium | reverse complement strand
TTTAGTATCTAGTAACGCTCTCAGTCTGGGTCGTAGCACCAGATAAACGATTAGTCCGCTAGCGTCTGCCAAAATGTCCCCCCATTCAAACAATCGGTAGCCACCCAATAACTGCAGCAACTCGATCAGGATGCCAAATCCTAGGAGTGGCAGCCATTTAAGCCAATATCGTCCAGTAGAAGGAAAGGAATAATCCAACAGCATCGCTAAGAAAATAAAAGCCGCCGCATGATTCAATTTATCCAGGTCAAATAGTTCCGCTGTAAACGGCTGAGGATCAAGCGCCAGCCAAAGTATGCCAAGACTGCTGATCAGAAAGCCTGTCCTGGCTAACAGGACAAATTTAGGCATGGTGGTACCGGTTAATCTCATCACGGGTGGTCATCGCTGCCTGCCCCGTATCCGTTGACTGCGGGTAAAGAATTGACCGCGAAGCTGATACAATCAGCCCGCCGCCCTGCCCGGCTTCAAGACTGGCTTTAATATCGCCTCCCTGGGCGCCAATACCAGGCAGCAGCAACGTCATTTCACCGGTTATTTCACGCACCCGGGCCAGCTCTTCCGGCCGGGTTGCGCCCACCACCAGGCCAACATTACCCCGGCTATTCCACTGGTTTGCGGCAAGGTGAGCAACCCGCTCAAATAATTGCTCACCGGAAGCCAGAGGCAAGTTCTGTAGATCAGCTCCGCCCGGATTAGAAGTCCGGCACAACAAAATGATGCCTTTGTCTGCCCGCTCGAGGAACGGTTTGAGTGAATCACTGCCCATATACGGATTCACGGTGACGGCATCGGCGTTGTATCGATCAAAGGCTTCGCTGGCATAAAAATCAGCCGTGCTGCCGACATCACCTCGCTTGGCATCGAGGATGACGGGAATCCCTAGCGCCTGAATATAGTCAATCGTCGTGGCCAGTTCAGCTTCAGCACCAGCTGCAGCAAAATGCGCAAACTGCGGTTTGTAGCAGCAGGCATAATCCTTTGTGGCATCAATAATCATTTGATTGAAGGCAAAAACAGGCTGTTCCTGGCTCAGGAATTCTGCAGGGATTTTTTTTGGGTCCGGATCCAGCCCCACACACAGCAATGAAGCTATTGCTTGCTGTCGCTGGTTGATCTTTTCAAAGAAAGTACTCATCTACACCCTCTTGATCTTGCGCTTATTCTTGCTCTTAAGCTTAGTTACAATCTTACTTTAATGCTTACCCTGCCTCGGCGGGCTCTATCGCCGGACCGTTTGAACCGAGTATTCCAGCCGCCAAGCACTGTCTGCTAGTTCTCATTGCCGTATCTAGCGGTAAAATTAAGCATTAACCACCTTGATGCCTCTCTGCCTGGCATTCCCCTGTCACGGCAACTGCTTATCCGCCTTTTACTTCGGCCATATCGTTAATGCACACCTTTAACCTGTCACCTTGGGCCCTTCACGGGTATCTTCGATCTGAAACCCGAGCGCTGCCACTTCAGCCCTTAAACTGTCTGCCCGGGTGAAATCCCTGGATTGGCGAGCCTGCTCACGTTGCTCGACCAAGGCCATTACATCTGCAGGAACCTCCCGTTCCTGCGGTCGCCAGTCGGCGAACCCCAAACCCAGTACTTTATCCATCTCCAGCAAGGTCGCCTTCTTGTCAGCCTTATTGATATCCGCTTTAACCATATCCCAGATGACGGCAATGGCGCGCGGTATATTCAGATCATCATTAATATGGTCGGCAAACCGGCCGAGCATCCCGCTGGCTATCTCGCCAGGCTCTCCCCAATCATAAGCTAGCTGGTATAACCGCTGCAGCGCCGTATTGGTGGCCTGCAGGCTATCCCAACTGAACGACATCTGGGTTCGATAATGGGCAGTCATGCAGAAGTACCGGTAACTACTGGCATCAAAGCCTTTCTCGATCACGGTTTTCAGGCGTAGGAATTCACCGTCAGACTTGGCCATCTTGGCATCCCCGACCTGGAGGAAATAACCATGCATCCAGAAATTAGCCAGTCGGGTGCCTCGGCTGGCTTCAGTCTGGGCGATCTCGTTGGTGTGATGGATAGGAATATGATCCTCGCCACCACAGTGGATATCAAAGAAGTCACCGAGATATTTGGCAGACATGGCAGAACATTCGATATGCCAGCCTGGGAAGCCTATTCCCCAGGGGCTCTGCCATTCCATTTGCCGCTGCTCTCCCGGCGGAGAGAACTTCCACAGCGCAAAATCAGTCACAAATCGTCGTTCTCCGGGTTGCACCCGTGCACCCTGCCGCAAACCCTCGACATCAAGGCGGGCGAGATGGCCATAGCCGTTAAGTTTCTGCGAGTCAAAGTAGATACCATCGTTAGTCCGGTAGGTATACCCTTTTGTTTCAAGGTCTTCCACGAAGGCGATCTGTTCGTCAATATGATCCGTTGCCTTGCACCAGACATCGGGCATGAGGATATTAAGACGCTCCAGGTCGGCAATAAAAGCCTCGCTGTAATAATCAGCCATTTCCCAGGCGGTCATGCCCGTTCGCTTTGATCCCAGTTCCATCTTGTCTTCGCCGGAGTCAGCATCAGACGTAAGGTGACCCACATCAGTGATATTCATGACGTGGTGTACTTCATAACCGTTAAATTCCAATACCCGGCGCAGGATATCTTCGAATAAATAGGTTCGCAGGTTACCGATATGAGCAAAGTTGTAAACCGTGGGCCCGCAGGCATACATGCCCACCCGTCCTGCCGTCAATGGCTCGAACGCGCGGACCTTGCGTTCATAGGTATCAAAGAGTTGTAAAGGGGTCATTACCTGGCCTGTATGGCTATCGCTCACAGGCGCTCATGATAGCGAAAGTCGAACCGGAATTCACTGATTATACCGGCGTATATCGGTTTATACCGGCGTATAGCGTTCTGCCATGATGCGCTCGACGGTATTAACGATGACCTGGGTCTGCGATTCAACCTCAATATTCACCAGGCTTGCGTGGGTTAACACGGCAAGGTTAGTCCGGTGCAAAGTCTCCGGGATCAAGTTAATGCTGAAGGTGGATTTCTCTCGGTCGATCGCCGCCACCGTCAAACTGGCGCCATTAACGGCGAGAAAGCCCTTATCAAAGACGAATTTCAGCCAGGCAGGGTCTGCTTTAAAGGTCATACGGCAATTGTTTTCTGATCTGGCAATGTGTACCACTTCAGCCGTGCCAATAATGTGGCCGGACAGGATATGTCCACCGATTTCAACATCCTGTTTGGCTGAGCGTTCGATGTTCACCAGTGTACCGGCTTCAAGCAGGCGGATATTAGTAAGATCCTGGGTTTCCTGGATCGCATCAAAGGTTACCTTGAGACCGCTAGCGTTTGCCTGCCTAGTGACTACTGTAAAACAACAACCATTAACGGCGATACTGCCGCCTAAGGTAACCGCCTCACTGAGTTGCTCGGGGAGGATCACCGCAAAGGTCAGTAATCCAGGCTTTCGGGTAACACTATCGATAGGTAAATTGGCCTGTACAATGCCGGTATACATGACTCACCCCTTTCTGAGCTAAAATTCTGAGCTAAAAACCGACTATGATCGTGCCAGGATATTAGCCTGGTTCATTGCCCAGATAATTAGCTGGACCCATGGTTTAACCAATAGAGCATTACGGTTAAGTATGGCGTATTATGGCCATAGCCGCCGAAAAGACAACGCTTGCTCGCAAAATAACGGCCCCTGATTAAAACAATTATTTGCAGCTGGGGTGCAGTTTTTTATTTGGCTGAGACACGGAATTAACTCACAAAAATACGGAATTAATTGTCTGTGGTATGAAATTGAATATCTGTAGGATGAAACCGAATAACTGGGTCCTGGAATTTGTCAGCCAATCCGTTGTATTTTTGTCCGGCCATTATTATCTTTTCACCGGCATTTTTTTATCAGGCGACGACTAACTTTGGCTACAACTAAGCAAGTCAGCGTTGAGTTCTTTAATATCAATGGCTATAGCATTGGTGGTTAATATGAATCAGTTAATATGAATATAGACATTCGCAGTGATACTGTCACCAGGCCCTGCGCCGATATGCGCAAGGCCATGTTTGATGCCGAAGTTGGTGATGACGTTTATGGCGATGATCCCAGTGTCAATGCCCTGGAGGCCCTGGCAGCTGAGATGACGGCTAAAGAGGCAGGCATATTTCTGACCTCGGGTACCCAAAGCAACCTTGCCGCCCTGCTCAGCCATTGCGACCGGGGCGATGAATATATTGCTGGCATGGACGCCCATACCTATCTTTATGAAGCCGGTGGTGGCGCCGTACTAGGCGGCATTCAGCCACAGCCTATTGCCTTCAATGAAAAAGGCGAAATACCCCTAGAACTCATCAAAAAAATGATCAAACCCGATAACATGCACTTTGCTAAAACCAGGCTGCTTTGTCTGGAGAATACCGTCGGCGGCAAAGTGGTAAGCCTTGACTATATGCAGCAAGCTACTGAACTCGCTCGTTGCCGGGGACTGTCATGCCATCTTGATGGCGCTAGAGCCTTTAATGCCGCGGTTAAACTGGGAGTCAATATCAGCGACATCTGCAGGCACTTTGACACGGTGTCCCTGTGCTTATCCAAGGGCCTCGGCACACCCGCTGGTTCAGTACTGGTGGGCAGCAAGGTCATAATAGACCAGGCTCGGCGCTGGCGAAAAATGCTCGGAGGCGGTATGCGCCAGGCCGGTTTTCTGGCTGCAGCTGGCCTGTTCGCACTGGAACACAATGTCACCAGGCTGCATGAAGATCATCTCAGAACACTAGAACTAGGCAATGCACTGGGCGGATTACCGGGATTCAAACTACAGGCAGCGCCAGATACTAATATGCTTTTCCTGGATCTGGAGCCGGAATACTACAACTTGCTCAGCGATGATCTGCAAGCAAATGGCATCATCCTGACCGGCCAACGCTGGGTGATTCATAAGGATATCAATAATGATGATATCAAAACCCTGATCAGCCTCTGCACGGAATTTGCCAAACACCATGCCTAGCCATCCTGCACCGAAAATCCTGGTCTGCGGCAGCCTGGCCATTGACCATATCCTGAAGTACAAAGGCTCGTTCGCGGATTATCAGGATAAATACCAGATACAAGCACTCAATATTTCACTGCAACTGACTGATTATCATACCTGTTTTGGTGGTTGTGGCATGAATATAACCTATGGCCTGGCCCAGCTGGGTGTCGACTGCCTACCGCTATCAGCAGCAGGACTCGACTTTAACAACGGCTATCGCCAACACCTGGAATCCCAAGGGATCAACTGTCAATACATCACCGTTGACAGCGGCTTTGAACACAGTGCTCACTGTACTCTAATCAGTGACCCTGCAGGTAACCAGATTACCGGGTTTTATTCCGGTGCGGCCGCATCAACGCAACGACTCCTGCCAAGCCAGATAGATGAGATCGACACCATAACTCTCGCCATGCTGGCACCGGAAGATGCTGAAATCATGCTCCGCCAGGCAAGGAACCTAAGTGAGTTAACGGTGCCGATTATCTTTGATCCCGGCCAGGGCATCGAGGGCTTCTCTCAGCAGGATATTCGGGAATTGCTACAGCTTTCTCGGCTTGTCATGGTGAACAGTCACGAATATGACATCCTGCTGACCAATGCTGGCCTATCTCACCCAGAAATGCTGGAAATAATGGGTCTGGTTATCGTCACCCGAGGGGCTAACGGGGTTGATCTGTACCAGAAAGCAGAATCCCTGCATGTTGACGCTGTCACCACCCGTGAAATTATAGACCCTACCGGCTGCGGCGATGCATTCAGGGCTGGGTTTATCTGCGGACTCTCGGAATCGTTTGGCATTAGGGAAAGTGCCCAGATGGGCTGCATTATGGCAGCAGAGAGCCTAGGCTCACCCGATCCACAACGTTATACCATGAACCGACAGGCCCTATTGCTACGCCGCCAGCAGATCTATGGTGATATCGCTTAGTGTTAATTCTGACTACCTGGAAACAACAGGCTACCGATCCAGCCGAGGAAGGTATTTCCCTTTAATAACTTCTCATAGTAATCGGCTTCAAATTGGCTATATGGCGCTTCCATGGCAAACAGCGCAGAACGGTCAATGACGTCACTGGCATCCAATTGGCGGATGACCCTGGCCGGATTACCTGCAGCAATCACATTGTCCGGGATATCTTTGGTGACCACTGACCCGGCGCCAATAATACTGTTTTTGCCGATAGTGACGCCTTTAGTCACCATCGCACTGTCCCCAATCCAGACATTATCACCCAGGGTGACAGCCAGGCTCTCGCCTGGAGCATAGATGCGGTGCTGGATATCGTGCCAGTCAGCATCGGTGATATAGCAGTTCATCGCCAGCAGGCAGCTGTGTCCAAGCACAATTTCAGTCGCTGAGGTGATGCGCACCCCGGGATTAATAATGCAGTAATCGCCAACCGTAATACGGCCTAATCCTTCATAGACTGAAAGCCGTACCGGTGAATCAGCTAAAGCCATTATATGGACATGATCACCAAAGCAGATTGAAGACCCGGACACTTGTAAATGTCTGGGATACATGACTCTCAGGTCTTCGCCGCAACCATCCAGCTGCGGCCGGATAAAATGCGCGATCCAGCGCTGGCTGAACCATTGGCCTAAACGGCACCACCACAGTGGCCGATTGTCCCTGCGCATTATGGCCTCCAACACCGGTTTTGGTTTCGATTTTTATCGAGCATGATCACTCCCTGGGTTAAGGGTTAAGGGTTAAGGGTTAAGGGTTAAGCGCGAATATTGGCGGCACGCAGGTGCCGAATGGAAAAGCCCTCCGGACAAGCCTTTCAAAAAAGCCTCCCAAAAAAGCCTTTTAACCAGACTGCTGCATGCTGCCGGATCCTGCTTAAACCTCTCAAAACCAGTATCTTGATGTATTCAAGCGCTTATTTACCCTATGCAGAACCTAATCACGTTATTTTAGGGTTACAAGCCTTCCATTCTATGACAGGATTGCGGCGATAAATCAATGGAGTATCCGGTGCCAGCCAAGGCCATCTTCCTTAATGGAACGTCAAGCTCGGGGAAAACCACCCTGGCCCGAGCGCTTCAGGCCAGCCTGCCCGACCACTGGCAGCATATTGCCCTTGATCAATTCAGGGACGGCATGCCCGATAAATTCAGGGGCCTTAATGCACCGGTGGGAACAACGGGTTGGCAGGGCCTTAATGTGGTGCCTGTCGCTGACGTTGAGTCCCCCTATACCAGAGTCACCTTCGGCGATCAGGGTATTGCACTCTTGAAAGGCATGCGTCGCGCTATGCGCGGCTTTGTTGATGCTGAAATCAATATTATTATCGATGATATTATCCTCGAACCGGAATTCCTCAGCGATTACCTGCAAGTATTTGCTGGCATTGAAGTATGGTTCGTCGGTATCCGGTGTGACCTGGCCATCATAGAAGACCGCGAAGCACAGCGCCTCGGGCGATTTCCTGGTACTGCCCGTGGCCACCTCATGCAGTGCCATGCTCATAATCTCTATGACATTGAGGTTGATACTGGCAGGCTCACACCGGCGCAGTGTACTGCGGCCATCGTATCCGAGATGGCTGGCGCAGAACCAAGTGCCTTCCGGAGGTTACGGGACTTACAGACCCGTACTGAGTAAATGCTGGCCTGCCTACCTAACTGAGGCGACCCCCTGGTAGGTATAGGTCGCAATCTTAGGGCCTGCTATATAGCCGCATTGCAACTCCTCAAAGCTAAAACCCGCCTGGGTCAGCAGTTGCTCGGGTGAGCGATTCAGGTTACAGCCACCTGCCAGGGACCGCCAGACCGGATTAATCCGGTTCTGCCATTTGACCACACTGGCATCGGGTGCCAGGCCATGCTCGGCAAAGACCAATTTCCCGTGCGGTTTAAGTACACGCCGAACTTCGTCTAATGCTTTTAAGGCATCCTTAATCGTACACAAAGTCCAGGTGATTACGGCCGTGTCAAAGCTGTTGTCATCTGCAGGGATTGACTCGCCGGATTGCGCTGAAAAAACCACATCGGTGCCGCTTTGCTGTGCTACCCGCTTTGCATAAACCTGCAGTTCTTCGGAAGGGTCGATAGCGAAGACCTGGGTACCCGGCTCATAAAATGGCAGGTTCAAACCGGAACCGACACCGATCTCAATAACCCTGCCCTGGGCTTTAGGGATTTGCCTGGCGCGAATCCGGGTCATTTCCGGCGATTTCATCAGGGTGTTCAGCAATGTTGGTAATACGACTCGATCATACCAATTCATCAGGGCTGCTCCTGTAGTTTAAGTTCTATCAACATCAGCCGGTCATTACCAAAATACATATCTGCTCCATTGATAAAGAACGTAGGTGAGCCAAACCCACCCCGGGACATCAGCTCCTCGGTATTCTGACGCAATTTGTCCTTGTACTCGGCTGAACCGATGGCTTCAAAAAAACCGGCGTCATCGAGCCCCACTTCCTCCAGAATTAAACGCAGCACGCGATCATCGGAAATATCTTCAAGTTCACCCCAATATCGCCGGAAACAGGCTTCAATATAGGGTAATGCCAGCCCCACCTGCTCTGCTGCAAAACAACCCCGCATGGCTTTAACGCTGTTGACTGGGAAGACCGGCGGCGAGCCCACTTTGATCCCTTCGTACTCAGCCCAATCGGCCAGGTCTTTATCATAGTAGTTTTCCTTGGCCTGTACAGGATGATCCCTGGCGTCATAAACAGACGGATTGATGGTGTTGAAAATACCCCCGACCAGGATCGGCCGCAGCTTAAGCTCGAATTGGTAACGAGCCAGTAGTTTGCATATTCGCGCAAACGAAAGATAAGTCCAGGGACTGGAACAATCAAAAAAGTATTCTATCTGCACAGCTTGTTTTCCATCTGGGTTGAGATTGAGATACTCTGTTATTGTCACTGGTTTTAGCAAGAGATTACAATGGATAACGAGGTAGTAGCACTTCAGGAGCTGATAGCTGCCGGTCAGAATATCGTCGTCTTTACTGGCGCGGGAATATCAACTGAGTCTGGAATACCTGATTTTCGTGGCCCTCAGGGGGTATGGAAAACCCAGACGCCCATTGATTTCAGTGATTTCATTGGCTCAGAAGAATGGCGACGAGAATCCTGGCAGCGCAAATTTACCGGTGATAATAAAATGGCTAAAGCATCGCCTAATTCCGGCCACTATGCCATCAGCCACTGGGCTTCCATAGGCAAAGTCAGTCATGTCATCACCCAGAACGTCGATGGCCTGCATCAGCAATCCGGCATAGCAGATGAGCAAATCACAGAACTACACGGTAACGCTAACTATGCCAGTTGCCTTGACTGTGGCAAGCGCTATGAACTAACTGCTATTCGTGAAGCCTTTCTGGCTGAGCAGCGACTGCCGATTTGTAATGAATGCACGGGCATCATAAAAACCGCCACTATCTCATTCGGTCAGGCTATGCCCATTGAAGCCATGCAGCGCGCGGAAAGAGCCACCCTTGATTGCGATACTTTTATCGCCATTGGTTCATCGTTGACGGTTTACCCCGCCGCAGGGTTTCCCGTCATGGCTAAACAGAACCAGGCAAAACTGATTATTATTAATAATCAGGACACTGACCTTGACCCGATTGCGGACCTGGTATTACACCGCCCAATCGGCCAAATCCTGTCGGCTGCAGCAGGGATTAAAACTGACTGAGCATCTTCACGGACACTCTCAGAACGTCATTGATGTCCAAGGGCTGATCCGGCACTCGACCAATTCGTGGATTGTCGTCATCGAGCTCAATTTCAGCATTACAATAAATAACCATTGATCTAGGGTGACGTTTCAATAGCTGCTCTGTAGCCGGGCCTGCTTGATCAAACACGCCTAACTGCACCTCGTGCTCACTGCCATTGACCTGTTCTAACGCAGCCTCGGAGTTTGCCGCCAGGCTAACCTCCATGCCCTGGGCGGCAAACAGTTCGGCAATCAATTCTCCCCTTATTTGATTTTCGAAGAACACGATTGCCCTGGGACGCATAGCCGTCTCCAGCCTGGAATCTGCACTATGCGTTAACGGATCAGCCAGCAACGCTTCCATATCTGTCAAATGATCATTGAGGTGTTGTTCATAGCGCCGTACGGCAGCCAGGCGCTCTCCTGAAACGGCCGTCTCTTCGTCGAGCATCACAGTAATCAATTCAGCATAACCGCGAGTCGTATTCAACAAATTCTGGAGGTTTTTCAATAAAGCTTCGCGAGCAGGATGCAGCGGACTAGCCTCATTCCTGACGTGTGAATCCGGCTCGAGCTTATTGACAAAAACAATGATCTGATGCTCATCTAAAATTGAAGTAATCCTCAACGACTGCCCCATGTGCTCGACAACGTACTTGCAAGGCTGATGCAAGCTAAAGTCCGGCGCAACCAGACATTCCTCCACCAGCGCATCGGTTGACTCAAAAGTCTCAAGCGCGGCCTCGTTAATAAACACCGGCCGAAGCTTCTGATCAACAATGAAACAGGGATACGGCAGATGCTTAACCAGATTAGGAATCAACGGTTGTTTCAAGATGAAGGCTCATGCAACGCTGGAACAGTATCAACTGGTTTAGTTTCAACGCCATGGAGTTTGTCCAGCAAGGTCATTAAACTCTCAGCAAATGCCATTGGATCAACCGGTTTACGCATAATACAGTCTATGCCGAAGGTTTCTGGCACTGATTCTGCTGAACAGACTACGATCCCGCCTGAAAAATGCCTCTGCCGGAGGTAAGTCACCAAGTCAGCGCCAGATTCACCTGCTGCTAACTGCCAGTCCGTAATCACCAGCTGAAACAACTTACCTGCCTGTATAGCAGCCATCAGGTCAGAACCGCGCTGATACCAGGCAACACTATAGCCCAGTGAAGCAAGCTGCTCTGACAAGTATTCTGCTGCAATGGGCTCATCCTCAACCAAGGCCACCTTAATTAGTTTCTCTAGGGAACCCGCTATTCCTGAACCATAAAGCCCCGCTTCAGCTCGATCTTCAGGCATCCTGGCCAAGCCTGTCTTTTCAGGCGCATTGGATTGCGACAGCGATTCCAAGTCAACCCGAGTCAAACGGCCGAACACAAAGCAATCAACGGGCAGGCCAACCGCACTAGCGCTGACCTGAAAACGCAACAATTCTCCGTCAATACTGCTCAGGTCAAGTTTATCCAGTTCAATACTGGCTAGATCCAACGAACTGAGCCTGGCATCAACCGGACTCAGACTGTCTAACAGCGCCGCCAGTTTTTGTTGTGATGGCCTGGACAAGGCACTTTGCCAACGATATCGATTTATCCAAATCAAACCCTTGTTCAACCCCAGGGTTTCAAGCAGTTTGTCATGTACCCTAAGCCGGCCTGAGGCGCGTTCAATGACAAACGGGTAGCTGGGTTGGGGACTGCTCTGATAGGCCGTTTGCAACCAGATAGAAAAATCCTCGTCGCACCAGGCCTCCTGCCTGGACTCAATTCTTCTGAGCTTAGAGTTGAGGGGCCCGGTGGCATTACCCGCATCGATTTCACCAATGTCTGGAGCAGTCATCACCCCATCCCGGTGCAAGCCCTTAAGGCCCCTGGGTAATAATTCTAGATCCGCGTAGCCACTGGTTCGCTGGACACTAAACTGGAATCTACTACTCAGGGACACGCCATAGGCGTCCTGTATTTTAATATCACTGGAGCGAACCTGGTAATCAAGCACCTGCCGCAGGCTCACATTTAGAAAATGCTGGCCCGTTTTAAAATGGTCGAGGCAATCCTGGGTATTGCTATAACCCAGTAACTGACTGATGTGTTCACCACAGGCAATGGCCCTGGCATTGTTCAGATTGAGCCGAATCACGTCGGGACCAACGCTAACCCTGTCACTTCGGCCAGGCAGAAAGAAAGTCTGCCAGAGCAAAGCTATCACTACCATAGTAAGTAAAACCAGGCTGATCATCGTCCCGTCATTCATAGTTTATTTCCGCGCCTGTCTATCTGGCAGGGTAGCTTGTTCGGCAAGAGATGTGAACAGCTCCTGGGGAATTGTCATCTGAGTCCATCAGCGCCTAAAGCAAACTGACTGAACTGCGCACTGAATCTGTTTAACCCAATATCGTACCAGCGTAGCGTTATGTAGGGTCATTTGACTGTTTATAATTCAGTTTTGGGCTAATCCTGTCGACTCACATTTGGTATTATCAGCGCAGAATCGAACAGGATCGCTGCAATGCACAAAAATCTGACTTTACAAATGTTAATGGCGGCGCTGCTCGGTATCTTCCTGGCAAAGCTCTTTGGTACCCCAGAGTGGCTGTCATCCCCCCCGGTTGCTTACGACATCATCAAGATGGTCAAGGTCAGCTTTCTGGCTGCCCTGAAGATGCTGATAGCACCTATGATCTTTTTCTCACTATTAACCGGCATCTCAAATATAGGCAGCGTAATCCGTTTACGACAGCTGGGTACGGTGACGCTTCTGTATTACCTGCTGACCACCAGCCTTGCCGTGATACTTGGCCTGGCAGCTGTATTCTGGATCCATCCCTGGACCGAATACCCGGCCGTGCTTGAATCAAGTCTGCATTTTTCCACCGACCGAATGATCGACCCCAGTAATAGCTCGCTCACTCTGGTTCTGCAGCAATTGTTTCAATTGATTTTTACTAACCCGTTCCATGCGCTGGCAAACCTGAACATCGTTGGTATCGTTGCTAATGCCTTCCTGCTGGGTATCGCCATGGTCATCGTGCTACCTGAGGACAGCCCAGTCTTTACGGCTGTGAACCACCTGAACCAGGTCATCATGAAGGTATTGGGTTGGGTCATCAGGCTGTTGCCGATTGGCATTTTTGCCATCATTTTCGACTTTACCTTAAAACTCGGTTTTAACTCCGAATACGCTGAAGGCTTCCTGACCCAGCTTTTCCAGTTTGGCCTGCTGGTTACCTGCCTTACCCTGGTCCATGGGGCCATTGTGCTGCCACTAGTCGCCTGGACATTTACCGGCCTGTCGCCAGCAAAGATCCTGCTCAATATTGCGCAGCCACTCCTGGTCGCTTTTTCGACCTCATCAAGTTCAGCCACGCTACCAGTCTCCATGCAAACTGCCGAGCAAAAGCTCAACGTCGATAAAAGCGTCAGTAGTTTCGTTCTGCCATTGGGGGCCACCATGAATATGGACGGCACGGCACTATTTGAAGCCGTTGCTGCTATTTTCCTGGCTTATCTTTACGGCATCGAGCTATCAACTGTAATGGTGATAACTGTGTTCCTGATGGCGATGATCTCTTCAATTGGCGCACCTGGCATGCCAACCGCCTCAATGTCAGGAATGCAGATTGTGTTGCTTGCGGTCGGTATACCGCTTGAAGCCATCGCCATTCTGCTGGTCATTGAGAGGCCCCTGGACACCTTCAGGACGGCTATTAATGTGGAGGGTGACCTAATCGGTTCGTTAATTGTACAAAAACACCTGGATAAAAAAGCCGGGCTCAGTCGAGCTTAATATCCCGTTGCAGGATCAGCCGGGCGAAATACAACAAGAATTCCTTGTGCCGCTGGCTAATACTAAGGCGCACCAGGCTATCTTGGCCCCTGCGGCTGACAATAAACTCAAAGGCACTGGTAATGTCCTGTTCTTCTCCGACAACCCGGGCCAGTTCTTCATTCAGGAAATCGTGCAAAACGCTGAGTTCCTCACTGGTGATCCCGGATTTATCCGGGTCCAGGACCGCGTTGCCCCATATCGTGGCAATCATGATCTGGAAGCGCTCTTTGTCGACAAATTCATCGACAATCCGGCACTGTTCAAGAATCTCTTCTACGGCAGGTATAAAACGTTGTCTCGCCTCTTCTAAATTCATCGCAGCATCCAAATCCTTGTCGGTATTATATCAGCGAACCACCTGCTTTTGCCTACCTTGGACAACAAAATATGGCTACAATCAGGAATATTAGACTACCAGGTGAAACCGTCCTTGCCGGAACACGATCAAATCACCTCAACCTTGAATCGTAAGTTTATCCATATCGATATGGATTGTTTTTATGCTGCTGTAGAAATGCGCGATGATCCGAGTCTCGCAGAAGCACCGCTGGCCATTGGCGGCTCGCCAGAAAAACGAGGAGTGGTTGCCACCTGCAATTATCCGGCGAGAAAATTTGGGTTGCATTCAGCAATGGCCATGGCCCACGCTGTCAGGCTCTGCCCGCAACTGACCATCCTGCCGCCAAGAATGGCCTACTACCAATTAATCTCCAGGCAAATCAGGGCCATATTCCAGCGCTATACTGCTTTGATCGAGCCTGTCAGCCTGGATGAAGCCTATCTGGATGTTTCTGATTCCACACTATACCAGGGGAGTGCCACTTTAATTGCTGAAGATATTCGTACAACCCTCAAACGTGAGCTTAACCTGCCCGCCTCGGCAGGGGTTGCACCCAATAAATTCCTCGCCAAAATATGTAGTGATGAAAACAAGCCAAATGGGCAGTTCGTGCTGACCCCTGCGACCATGGAAGCGTTTGTGCTAGCCCTGCCTCTAGGTAAAATCCCAGGCGTCGGCAAGGTGACCGTTGCCAAGCTCGACAAGCTCGGTTTAAACACCTGCTCAGACGTACGCAAATACGGTGAAGCAAAGCTGGCCGGGCATTTTGGCCGATTTGCACAGCACCTCTATCAGCGCGCCTGCGGCATCGATAACCGCGAACTGACCACCCACTGGATTCGCAAATCAGTCAGCGTTGAGCGTACTTTTGCGGATGACTTTAGCTCCCTTGAAGATACCGAATCAGCCATCAACGCCCTATTTAAAGAGCTGACTCATCGCCTGGAGAAGTATAGTCATCGCCTCATTAAAAACCAGGTCGTCAAACTCAAATTTGAGAACTTCCAGCAGACCACAATGGAACGAGCGGGTGACAAGTTAAATCGATCGGCGATACAAGCGCTGCTCGAGTCGGCCTGGGATCGAGGTGAAGGTAAGGCCGTCAGGTTGATAGGGCTGGGGGTCAATTTTGAGGATCCAGAAGAGCCAGATGAATCCCAGATGACCCTGTTTGATGGGACCTGATGGACAGGCAGGCCTGCCCCTGGAGTTTGGCACTGCCACGCAAGAACCTTGTAATCAGCGCCGGCTAACCAGTAATGCTGCTAGGAGTCAGGAGTCAGAACTAAGCAGTAAGCAGTAAAGAGTAAAGATGAAACCTCGCTCAATCTGAGCTTGCCGCGCCGGCATACCATGCTGGATTTGGCCGCATGCCTAGGCCAGAGGCACTTTGTGAGCCAGCTAGCCAGGCCCAACAGGCCAACTGATAAGGACGATTTAGGCAAAATTAGGAGGGCTTGGAGCCACCCAGCTATTTAAGTCTGGTGGCGGCTGCGTTAACATCGCCGCCTTTGTAAGCAGGTGCCACAACATGCGCAAAACCAAGATCATCTGCACGATCGGGCCGAAGACCGAATCTTTTGACCAACTCAGTGAATTAGCTGCAGCGGGAATGGACATTGTGCGTTTGAACATGTCCCACGCCAGCCATGATTCAGCAGCAAAAATTATTCGCAGCATAAAGACCCTGAATAGAAAACTGGCATCACCGATTGCAGTGCTGCTTGACACTCAGGGCCCGGAGATTCGTACTGGCAATATTACCGAAGAACTGGAATTAAAAACCGGTTCTGAAGTCACTATCAGTGTCAGGGATGACAGTGATGTCGAGGCCAGTTCTATTCGCATCGACTACTCTGATCTAGTCAGTGCCCTGAACGAAGGCGACAGAATAACTGTCGACAATGGCATCATTAATATGGATGTGCTGGCCAAGAACCCTAATGGAACGCTCAATTGTAGGATAGTCGATGGCGGAATCTTAAAAAGCAAACGTCACGTTAACCTTCCAGGTATCCGTGTCAATCTGCCGGCCATCACTAAAAAAGACAAAGCCGACATCCTGTTTGCGCTGGCAGAACAAGTTGATTTTATTGCCTTGTCTTTTGTTCGCTCAGCAGATGATATAAGGGAATTAAAGCAGCTGCTTGGCAGAAAAGCAGGAAAAATAAAGATTATAGCGAAAATTGAAGATCAGTCTGGCGTCACCAACCTGGATGAAATCCTCAGTGAAGTCGATGGTATTATGATCGCTCGCGGTGATCTAGGTGTTGAAATTAATCTGGCTGAATTACCGAATGTGCAGCGACAGATAGTCAAACGGTGTGCAGAAGAAGGCAAGCGGGTCATCGTCGCCACGCATCTGCTTGAATCTATGATTGAAAACCCGATCCCAACTCGGGCGGAAGTGACCGATGTTGCCAATGCCATCTATGAGGAAGTCGACGCTGTAATGCTTTCGGGCGAAACAGCAATGGGTAAGCATCCGGTTCGCTGCGTCGAGCAGTTGGTCAGTATTGCCAAGGTTACCGAGCAGTTCCCCGGGCTGAATTTCACCGGCAATTTGCGTCGCTCCTCGGACAAGCAGCAATTGGCAGCCAATGCGGTTGAGCTAGCTGAAAACCTGGCTGCAAAAGGCATTGTCGTTATTACCCGGCGGGGTCTGATGGCCGATTACATTACCAGTTGCCATCCCCAGGCAACACGAATTTTTGCTTTTACCAATGACTCGCAGACCCGACGCAGGCTCATGCTTAACCGCAACGTTTCGCCGATTCGTTCGGCTTTCAGCCAGGATCCGGAAAAAACCCTGACAACCGCTTTTAAACTGCTCAGGGATAAAGGCGAGATTGAGTCCGGTGACAAGGTCGTGGTGATATCAGATATTCTTGCTGGCGCCGGAATAGATGCAATACAGATACGGTTAATACCGTAGTTGTGAGGTGATAGCTTAGAAATTTGCCTATGCGGATATTGGCGCATACAGCCAAGCTTAATACTTACCTACAGGGTGGTATCTTAGATATTTGCCAATGCGGATATAGATACAATGCAAAGGGATTAACAGCCTAACTGGAAGCGTTGTTACCCATATATTGGTCTGTATTTTGAGCTATAGATTTGTCTATCTTTGAGTCTTTGCCATACTGATGCACCTCGTCCTTATCGAGCGTCAAAGAAAGCCACCCTAACCCATTTGCTGCTCTCAATAGCAGGCCATGCTGGCCCGACCATAATAATTGCTTGAAGTGGACTCGGTCACCCAGCAGGCGGGTTGGCAGCAAGGCAATCATATGGATGAGGTCGATATCATCAGCAACCGCCAGTTAACTTAAAATAGATGTGCAATTAGAAACATAACTATTTAAATTAAAATAATATAAATATATATATTGAGTATATATCAATTACGCTACTGCACCATAAAAGACCCGGGAAACAGTGCTGGCTAGGGGTTTTCTAGGATGAGAAAATTTTGCCTGGATTCAATATTCCTTTTGGATCCAGGGCGGTTTTCATCATTTGCATGAGCGCTATCTCATCCGTACTCCTGGACCAGGACAGATAAGCCTTTTTCTGGACCCCTATGCCGTGTTCGGCGCTGACCGAGCCACCGCGTTCTGGTAGTCCACTGTAAACGACCTGTTCTACTGCTTTTTTTGCCTCAGCTGATTTTTCACCCATACCCACAATAATATGCAAGTTACCATCCCCGAGGTGGCCAAAAACCATACAGGTATTATCCTGCCAGCGTTCATCCAGCTCTGCGGTTAACTCTGCAACATAGGACTCCATCTGGTTGAGAGGAACACTGATATCAAAGGCAAATATCGGCCAATTCTGGGCAACCTGGCCGACATCATCTCTAATTGCCCACATGGCATTTCTCTCACCCTGGCTTTGAGCTACCACTGCATCCGCAATAGTCCCCTCTTCCATGGCCTCGGCAAGCACATTGAGGAACCTCTCTTCATCGGATTGTTCATCACCGCCTAAGGCTTCCACCAGAATGTAATACCCATAGTCATGCGCCAGCGGTGGTTTGCCTTCAGCTGGCGCTGTCGTCACCAGTTGGTAGTAATCCTTCCAGAGGACTTCAAAAGCGCTCAAGCTGCCGCCCAGCGCGCCATCAAGGAGATTAAGTACCCGCGTTACTTCTGAGAACGTATTAACGCCAACAAAAGCCATCTGCTGGCTTTTCGGCTTGGGTCGCAATCGCAGCACTATTCGGGTAACGATCCCCAAGGTCCCTTCTGCGCCAACAAAAAGTTGTTTCAGATCATAGCCAGTATTGTTCTTGATGATTTTATTCATGGAGGTGATGACTCGGCCATCGGCTAGAACCACTTCCATGCCCAAAATTTGATCACGCATCATGCCGTAGCGGATAACTCGGTTACCACCTGCATTGGTGGAAACATTACCACCGATAGTCGCTGAGCCTCTCGCCCCGATATCCAGTGGGAACAGCATGTCCGCTTTATCCGCAGCTTCCTGTACCACCTGCAAGGGCACTCCGGCCTGAACCGTCATGGTCCGACTTTCTATGTCTATCTCTTCGATCTGGTTCATTCTCTCCAGGGAAATGGCGATTTCTGACTGATCTGAGGCAGTTGCTTCAACCAGGCCGGTTAACCCGCCATAAGGAATGACGCTCTGGCTCGCTTCATGGCATAACTTAAGCGCCTGAGAGACTTCCTCGGTCGTCTGAGGTCGCAGTAGCGCCGCAGGACAGCCATGAGGAATGAATTTTTCAGCGAGTAAATCTCCGGTTAATACCCCTTTTTCACCCAGCTGGCTTTGCAGTGACTCAATCAGTTGTGACATATAAGCTCTCCTCTCACCCACTATAGCAAACTTCGACCGGAAGCAAGAGACCCGGGCTTATGTCATCACCTCAATCAAAACAGATGGGCGCCACCTCTTCAAAACTGCGAACAAAATGCATGCTAAGCCCAGTTTTAAGGTAGTCGGGCATTTCATCAAAATCTCGCTGGTTTTCAAAAGGCAGAATCAATTCACGGATTCCCGCACGCCGGGCTGCGATTATTTTTTCCCTGACTCCTCCTACCGCAAGCACTCTGCCGGTGAGGGTGAGCTCGCCAGTCATGGCTATATCACGGTTGACCTGTTTCCGTCTGGCCAGAGAGACCAGAGCGGTTGCCATTGTGATTCCCGCACTGGGCCCGTCTTTAGGTGTGGCACCTTCTGGCACATGCAGGTGGATGAGCGTGTTTTCAAAATAATGGCTAGCCCCAGTAAACTGATCAGCATTCCCGGCCACGTAACTATAGGCTATCTGGGCGGATTCTTGCATCACATCGCCTAGCTGGCCTGTCTGCTTGAAGCCGCGGCCGTCAACATGCACGGTTTGGGCCTCTATGGCCAGGGTGGTCCCGCCCAAGGCCGTCCAGGCCAGGCCATTAACGACCCCGATGCCTCGTTGAACTTGCTGCTTGCGAAAGATAGGCGCGCCCAGAAGCGCTTCTACAACGGGTTTGGTTATATTAATGGAAGCTGGCTTATCCTGTAATAAGCGGACCACGGATTTTCGTACGATCCGACCGAGCAATTTATCCAGTCCCCTGACTCCAGCCTCCCTGGCGTAGCCATCCACAATCAAGCGAATCGCCGCGTCGGTAATCTTCAGCTTTGATGATTTCAGGCCCGCTTTCTGTAACTGCCTGGGCCATAGGTGATGCCTGGCAATCTGCAGCTTTTCATCGGTCAAATAACCTGACAGTCGAATGGTTTCCATTCTGTCCAATAACGGTGCCGGGATGGTATCGAGCTGGTTCGCCGTACAAATAAACAGCACTTTAGATAAATCCACACGCAGATCAAGATAGTGATCGAGAAATTCTCCATTTTGCTCCGGGTCCAGCACCTCAAGCAGGGCAGAAGCAGGATCGCCCTGAAAGGAAGCCCCGATTTTGTCGATTTCGTCCAGCATAATAACCGGGTTCTGAACCTCTACCTCTTTCAGTGCCTGAACCAGCTTACCGGGCATGGCTCCGATATAGGTCCTGCGATGACCCTTTATTTCTGCCTCATCGCGCATCCCGCCGAGGCTGAAACGATAAAAACTGCGCCCCAATGCATTGGCGATACTTTTACCAATACTGGTCTTACCCACTCCAGGGGGGCCCACTAACAATAGAATCGAGCCGGCTATTTCACCTCGATAGGCGCTCACCGCAAGAAACTCAACGATCCGTTCCTTAACATCGTCCAGTCCGTCGTGATCGCTGTTAAGCACCTCTCGAGCCTGACCCAGATCTAGCTGGTCATCGGAATACACGCCCCAGGGTACTGAACTCAGCCAGTCCAGATAGTTCCGGGTCACGCCGTATTCTGCCGCACTGGGATCCAGCACCTGAAGTTTCTGCAATTCGGCAGTAGCCACCCCGCTTACCTTGTCGGGCAAATCCAGTTTGGCGAGTTTTTCAGTAAAAACCTCCACATCGGATTCTTTATCATCTTTAGCAATTCCAAGCTCCTGTTGAATCGCTTTTAGTTGCTGGCGTAAAAAAAATTCACGCTGCTGATCATCCACCTGATCCTGAACCTGTTGGGTAATCTTGGCCTGTAGCCTGGCCAGTTCCAGTTCTTTACCGACCAGCAGCAGGACTTTTTCCATACGGTCTAACAGCGGCACTGTTTCCAGCACCTCCTGCAGCTGTTCAGCCTGGGCTGATGTTATAGCAGCGGCAAAATCAGTCAGGGCCGAGGGCTCATTCGGGGTAAAGTAGTTGAGGTAATGCTTGAGTTCTTCTGTATAAAGTGGATTCAGAGTAGCCAGTTCCTTGATACTGCTGATCAAAGACATAGCGTAGGCTCGCACCTGGTCCGCATCCTCGTTAACAACCGGCTCAAGATACGTTACCCTGACTAAAAACGGCGGCTCGCGATCAAGCCATTCAACGATTTTAAACCTTCGAATTCCCTGGGCTATAAACTGAATCTTACCCTCTGATTCATGCGTCCTGTGAATCCTGGCAACACAGCCAATTTCGCGCACTTCATCGGCCGTTGCTGTTTCTCCAGGCTCTGGAGATGGGCTATAACTGAGCCCCACTACCTTATGAGGACTGGCTGCCGCTTTCTTGACTGCTTCTCCCCAGGGCTTGTCATCAACGACTACGGGCTGAACCAGCACCGGGAAATAAGGGCCAGAGCCTAAAGGAATGAGATGAATAACGTCCGGCAGCACTTCATCAGGTCTGGCCAGCGCTTTGTCCAGTTGTCTTGGAAGGAATTCACTTTGATCGTTCATAGTCTTGGGCCTCTGCAACCCTTACTACATAATGCTTATCGAAACAATTTCAAGCCCTCCCCAGGGGTTTTTGTTTGAATTGATTGAAATAGTTGCCAAATCAGCTATAGCCAGCAGCATTTCCTTTTATTGCAGTACCTGCAGACTGGCCGCAACTCAACACGGCCTACCGTGGTTATAGTATAAAGTTGCTGGCACCAGAAAGGGCTATTTGAGTAGTTAAGGTGGCCGTCTATGCTCGACCATCGGCCCATAGCCAAGCCCTTACAACCAGCACAACCATGGGCTATTGACTTAACTGCAGACCACTATACTGGTGCTGCCGAGGCTGCGCGATTATCTTTCCAGTCCAACCCAGCCCTAAAAATCCTGCGAAGACTTTAATCGAGCTGCGGTTCGCTGCTGGTAGACCAAGCCTGCAATAATGACAATGAGACCGGCATAGGTGGAGGATAAAACGCGCTCGCCGAGTACAAGTTGAATAATCTGCAGTGATATAAACGGCGACAAGAACACCAGATTGCTGACGGTGGCTGCGTTATCCGTCGATTTCAATGCAATTGACCAACACAGAAAAGCCAGCGACATTTCAAAAATACCGATATATATACCACCAATAAGCCCTGGTAGGGCTACGGGTTCACTGGGCACGATAGCCCACATTGTTACTACCAGCGGAGTCGCTACCAAAAAATTTAGCAGCATGCCTATCACCGGGTCTCGATTATCTTTCATATTAAGGACCCAGTAACTAGCCCAGATGATCGTCGATAACAGCGCCAGACCGATTCCTGACCAGTTAACCGTTGCAAACCCTTCGATTCCGCCCTGGCTAATAATCAACAGCACGCCCAGATAACAGATACCAGCAGCCAGATAATCATGGCGCCTGATCGGTTGTTTAAGCACCATTGCCGCCATCACGGCCAAGACGATAGCCCAGGTCATATTGATAGGTTGGGCCAGTTGCGCTGGCAACCGATCATAAGCTTCAAATAGAATCAGATAGTACAGGCAAGGATTCAATACACCGGCGATCAGCGACAGTCTCCAGTATTGCATCAGCGAGGGGATCACCTGCGGTAATTTCCCCGTCACAACGACGATCAGAAGCAGCATCAGCGATGCACTGCAACTGGCAATGGTTAGGGTTTGCAGGACAGACGCATAGCTCAGCGTGAGTTTAAAAGCGGTTGCCACCGTCGACCACATCAGTACCGTCAGTGCGGCAAAAAAGTAGGCCTTATTCTGGGATTGCTTGATCATGAGTGATTTTAATTAACCGTTATCGATAAGCCTATTACCCGCATATGAGGCCAGCTGTACCTAAACAAAGTCAATCAGCGCCACCGTCGTAGGATCAGGCGGCACATACAGGCGAGTACCCAGCTGGGCAGAACTTAAAGCAGCATTGTTTTCACCTGCCCTGCCAGACTCAAGATACTGCCCTGATGAAGCAGCACCCATCGCCTCTGTAGCCGTTACACGTCAATAACCGGCTACTAGGCGTCGTTTTCGGGTTTCTTAGCTATCTGGTCCATAGCCGTGGTGACAGTACCGACAAAACTGGCAATATTACCCACATCTGAGGGTAGGATCAGGGTGTTATTGGTCTTCGCGAGATTACCGAATTGAGCGATGTATTGTTCGGCAACACGCAGGTTAACCGCCTCAGATCCACCCGGCGAATTGATCGCCTCGGCAATCGTACGAATCCCCTCCGCCGTAGCCTGAGCGAGCAATTCAATCTCCTTAGCCTTGCCCTCTGCTTCATTCACCTGTTTCAGTTTTTCCGCTTCGGACATGTTTATCAGTTCTTGCCTCTGACCCTCAGAAACATTGATAGTGGCAGTTCGATTACCTTCAGATTCTGCTACAACGGCACGTCGCTCGCGCTCTGCACGCATCTGTTTCTCCAGCGCGTCACGGACCGACGAAGGCGGGTTTATATCCTTTATTTCGTAGCGGAGCACCTTAACGCCCCAGGCATTTGAAGCAAGATCCACGGCTTGCACGACCTGGGCATTGATAGTGTCTCTTTCCTCGAAGGTTCTGTCCAACTCGATTTTACCGATCTCTGAACGGAGCGTGGTTTGTGCCAATTGAGAGGTTGCATAACGATAATCTTCGATACCATAGCTAGCCATTTCTGCATTCTGGCATTGCAGATAGAGAATCCCATCGATTTCTACGGAAATATTATCTTTGGTGATACAACTCTGCGATGGCACATCGATCGTTTCTTCCTTCAAGGACTGTATATAAGCCACTTTCTGAACAAAAGGGATCAATATATGTAAGCCGGCCTGGAGTGTTTTCTGGTATTTACCGAGGAACTCCACCACATAATTCTGCCTCTGTGGGACGACTCTAACAGTCTGATATAAAACCCAGAACACCAGAAGCGCTAAAACACCCCATACAATTAATTCACCCATAACTATTCCACCTCTATCCATAATGTATTTGACTGCACGTCTGAAATCACCAGTACCTTGTCCCTGGCAATGACCTCTGTTGATGACCTCGCTTGCCAGTTCGAGCCTCGGTACATGACCTGACCGATACCTGGGGCGCCTTTCTCAAAACCCGATACCAAAGTAACCCGGGCACCAATCATCTCACTGTTCAGCTCAGAGTCACCATTCACGGTCTCTGTACCAACAAATAGATGACTGAATCTAGCGCGAATAGCAAATAACAGAATCAGGGAACTCAGAGTAAATAATATCACCGGCAGCCCATTCGTGGTTGGCAGGCCAGCCCAGACTGCAATGCCGGTAATAAAAGCACCGCCGGCAAAGAAAATCGCTATGAATTTAGTCACCATCAATTCCATTATCACCAGGGCGACCCCCAGTAACGTCCATAAAACCAGCGGCGAAACATTTTCAAATGGAGCAGCCTGATAGGTTGTCAGGGAAGCCGTATCAAGAACGACCCGACCACCCTGGATGGCCACTTCACGGCCGTGTAAGGCTGCAAGTAGTTCATCCGTATTCACCGCAACGAGATCGATCACATTCAATTGCAGCGCTTCACTGGCTGTGATGTTTTCAGCAGAGGTGACGGACTGCTCAAGCCAGTCTGCGTTTCTTCCCCGCAGCTGCGCCAGGCTGCGTAATTGAGCAGCCGCATCATTAACCATCTTGCTGCGCATATCTGCTTCAATATCCCCATACAGTATGACTGGCGTGGCTGAACCGACATTAGTCGCCGGTGACATAGCCGCTATATGGCAAGCGCTGAGCACATAAGCCCCGGCACTGCTTGCTCTGGCACCCGCAGGCGCAACAAAGCCCACTACAGGGACGGGAGAATCAAGGATGGCCTGTATTAAGGCCCGAGTCGGTTCAAGCAAACCTCCGGGGGTATTAATCTTAAGCAGGAAAAGTGAGGCGCCATTGGTCTCGGCTTGTTGTAGATCGTCTTTAATTTTATCAACCTGGCTCTGAGTGACTTCCTGCGAGAGCTCGCTGATAAAAATGCTACCACCAATAGGGTTGTCATCTGCCAGGGCATTACCACACCAGATAATGAGCAAACTCAACTGCAGTATGCGCTTAAACAACTGCCGGTAAACCCTGATTGCTATCCCCATACCCGCTTTTTCATCCTAGGCTCAAATTCATAGCTTAACATTGGTGTTGGCTGATAGACAGGCTCGAACAGCATGGCCTCGTTTCTTAACGCCGATGAGCGTTGCTAAATCACAAATCGCCGGCAGCCGTGTTTAAGGCCAGGCCAGAGCAGCCTAAATGGCGGCGGCATGAAAATGCTGGTTTCTACAGGGTAATTTGTCCCGGCACAGTTGATGGTCTATGATCAGCTCTGGAGAAGACGATTAGGCGCAATAGATGAAAAGTTTTGCTTTTGGATTTGCCTATGTTCTGATTTACACAACACCTATTCAGGTCTTGTACCTGCTTTGGATCGGTTGGGTTATCATGACAACCGAGCATGGTTTGCTGTCTCTATCTACCTCTATTTTCTTAGAGGAAAACATCTCGTTCCTTTACCACTGGCTGTATTCCTGGTTCTGGCAATCCTGGCTTGATTTCTGGTGGGGTTTCCCTGCGATTATGCTGGGAGGCTTTAAACTGGTCGGCAGCACGCTTTTTGGCTGGTGGTTACTCAATGTCGCCAGGAAGATGGATTAAAAAATGCCTCAGCCACGTCAGGCTGAATAAGCAAAGCTGACTCTCCGTTCCAACCGCCGGGCCGCTTCATTATGCCTGATAGCTTCGCTATCGTGATGTGCGATTTCCGCAAGGATTATGCTCTACTCAAGGATTACGCTCTAGATGATAAAGCGGATCAATTCCCGCCTCAGAATGCTCCTTTGCGGGCGTCCGATTTAAGCGCTGCTGGATATTTTTTCACTTGCCTGTAGTACCAGCGCCCTCAATCATTGAGCAACCAGGTGCCCGGTTAATATCCTGCTGTTACCTCATCTGACTCCAGCTAAAATTCATTATGCAGCACACAGCGTTATGCAGGGCACCGCCTTCAATTTTTCCGGATGTGTACAGCAAAGCCGTGGTTTAGCTCCGGCGCAGTTTTGCTTCGATTCTGGCCAGGAGAATTGCTGAAGAAAAGGGCTTGGTAATATAATCCACCGCACCAAGATCGAAGGTTGCCAGCTTACTGGAAATATCCTGCTGTCCACTCATAATAATGACCGGAATATCAGGGCCTTTCGGAAACGACTCGAGGAATTTTGTACCATCCATTCCCGGCATTAGCAGATCCAGGAGAATGAGGTCATAGGTTTCTTCTTGCAGTTTTTTTAGACCGAGCTCAGCAGAGAGCGCTGAACTCACCTGATAATCCATTTTCTCGAGAAGCCGTTTGACCGTTTTTACTATTAGTCGGTCATCATCGACAACCAGGATATTGACTTGACTATTCATCAGTCTGTGCTGAAGTGAAGATATTCAAATAAACCATGTTAAACATCATACTTCACAAAAATTAAATTTGTATTAAATTATCATCAAGGAATAACCAATAAAAAGTAGGCGCTGAGACTGGCTAACACAGCCCTGCTCTGTTTAAGATCCTTTAAAATTAAAGTTGCAGGTTCCTGAAATAACCTACAGTGAGCGCTCGCAGCCTCCGGCTACCTCTGGACCCTGATCAGACGACGCCTGAGCAGACAAATTTACGCTGGTGTGTCCCGGTATCCTGATAACCTGTCTGTATCATGAAGGGAGAAAGCATGAAGATCTTGACTCTAGACCCTGTTGATGATGCCATGGTCAAGCAATGTGCCTTGATACTGATGCGGGCATTTAAACAGCATCATCCCCTGGCCTGGCCAACCCTGGGCTCAGCCAAAGAAGAACTGACTGCATTTTCCGGGGAAGATAGAATCGCACTGGTTGCCATAGACTCGCAGACCCAAGTGCTTGGCTGGGTGGGAGCGATTCGTCAATATGCCGGGCATGCCTGGGAACTGCATCCTCTGGCTGTAGATCCGCCAAGACAACTTCAGGGCGTGGGCAGTCTGCTGGTGCAGGCATTGCTGGAATCCCTAAGTAAGACCAAGGCTTCCACTCTTTATTTGCTCACCGATGACGAAAATAGCCAGACCTCATTGGCCGATTTGAATCTTTATCCAAATCCCATGACACAACTAATGGGGATTACCAACATTAACCATCACCCTTTTGAATTCTATCTTAAGCTTGGGTTTTGTATCACTGGCGTTATTCCGGATGCCAATGGGCCTGGTAAGCCGGATATTCTTATGAGTAAATCACTATTAAAATCGGTAACGGCCAGCGCGTCAGATACTGGCCATTCATGAATTGTTGACGCTACGGGAATTGTCGCGGCGCAACACCTTTATCCTTATCAGATTTCGCAGACCTTTGGCTCTAGATCCATTACTGCCAGCAACCGGCCAACGCCAATAAACTGCCCTATCATCATACCCAGCTCTAGAATCTGCGTATCTGAAAATTCAGCATGCAGTCGATTGAATAATTCATCATCAATATTGCGATGATCCAGGGCCATCCTCTCTGCGTATTCAATGGCAAGATTTTCTCGCGCACTGAAATGATTACTTTCCGCGTCAAGTTCGCTGATTTTATCTTCTGTTAACTTTTCTGCTTTTTCTGTTCCCGACAGAAATCTCATATTCAGTCAGGTATAACAATCATTCAGGCGTGCTATTTTCAATCGAACCAGTTCGATTAGCTCTTCCTCAACGGCATCACCCTTTCTCGCGGGCACATACCACTGATTAAACCCGGCAAAAAGTGTCTCAATATGAGCCAGGCCGCGTAAACTCGAGGTATCCCCCCCGGATGCTTCAATGGCCCGCACTCTAGAGAGCGTTTGCTCTGAAAGCTCATGGTCTTGCTTTAATCTCACTCTTGCCATCGGGTGCCTCACAATTTGATGATTCAGGAGGGTCCAGCTATGACTGACAATTTTATTCAGTCAGTATCGGGACGATTTACTTGACCAATAATATTACACAATCCCTCAAAACTGAACCGCTTCAGGGTTTGTGATTTTCAATGTCTGTGATGCGGTAAATTGCCAAAATCCTCGAAACATGATTTAGTCTCTGTCTGTTTAACCGGGATACAAATTATTTTGCCCGCATCGTCACCCTATCCCCATGAAATCGGTTGTGGAGAACCCTATGAGTATTGAAATTATCGGCGCCGGTTTTGGCAGAACAGGAACGCTATCGCTTAAATACGGGCTGGAAATGCTTGGCTATAAACAGTGTTATCACATGATGGAACTGATGAAGCATCCCGATCACTCTGAACTCTGGTCACAGGCGCATAAGGGTAACCCGGTTGACTGGGCTCATCTTTATGAAGGCTATGTGGCAACGGTCGACTGGCCATCCTGCAACCTGTGGCAGACATTGACGCAACAATATCCGCAGGCAAAGGTGATATTGACTATCCGGGATCCTGACCAATGGTACGACAGTATTATGGCGACCATTTATAAGTCCAGTCACCTGAATCTGGAGTCAGATGACCCGAAGAAGCAGCGCTCAGGGCAATGGGCCATGGATATTATCTGGGGGCGGCTGTTTGCTGGCCGCATGGATGATCGAGACCATGTCATCAATGTTTTTAAGCAGCACAATGAACAAGTACGCAACACCGTTGCAGATGACCAACTGCTGGTGTTCGAAGCCCGTCAGGGCTGGCAGCCACTGTGCGATTTTCTTGGTAAGGAAGTGCCCAACGAGGCTTATCCCAGGGTTAATTCAACGGAAGATTTCAGTAAGTTTTTCCCGGCTTGATGCCTGTTAGGCACCGAGTTCTCTGGTGCCTGCCTGATTTCTCGCAACAAAGGTAAACCACCCTGCCGCACCGCCCATCAGGGAATATCTGTTGCCGCGACTGCATCCAGCGAACCAAAACCATGCGGAGATAATCGATGTAAAGTCGCTTGTTCATAGGCATACACCAACGGCAATATATCAGCCTCCGAGAAAAGCCTGCCAACAAATTGAAGTCCCGCCGGCAAGCTATCGACGAACCCCATGGGTACAGTAACAGCGGGCAAGCCAGTATGGGGGGCGATGACCTGATTATTATCACCCTTATAATCTTCTGGAAAACCGATACGTCCGGGAGGAAAGTTCCAACTCGGATAAACTATCGCTGTTACCCGCGCCTTATCCATGGCTATCACCACAGCCTGACGAAATGCAACCCGACGTTCGTCCTGATAAAGATCTCCACATGGCGGACTCATTTTGACAGGGTCAACGACCGCTGCGTTGGCCTTCAGGTCTTCAGCGATATAATCAGAAAACAAGCCGGAATCAACGATTTCCTGAAGGTTTTTGCGAGGCGATTGAGCACTGTTTTTCAGCAGGAACGCGTTCAGGTCCTGCTTGAACATCCGGCACCAGTGATTTGCACTGACAATGTCAAAATCGCTGACCTGCACAGGGTCTACCAGGATTGCACCCTGTTCTTTCATATCCTCCAGCGCCGTTTCGAATAACTGATTTATCTGGGTATCGTGATCTCTCTCACTGAGATGTCGCATAACCCCGATTCTTACGCCTTGCAGCGCACCAGGATGCAGCAATTCCAGGAAGTCAGCTGGATACTGGCCTTTTGAATAAGCAGTAATCGGATCATCCGCATCGGGTCCGGCTATAACCTGCAATACTCGCACTGCATCAATAACCGTCCTCGCCATAGGTCCACCCACATCGTTTCGTAGAAACAGCGGAACAATGCCACTGCGACTGGTAAGGCCTAGAGTCGACCTTATGCCGACCAGAGCTGTATGCGAAGAAGGACCCCG
>JABIZD010000202.1 GCA_018666555.1 Gammaproteobacteria bacterium | reverse complement strand
TTGGTGGTTGAACCGCGGATATTAGCGCTTATCGAGGATATTCTAGGCAAGCAGATCGTTTGCTGGAGTTCGCATCTTTTCGCAAAGCTGGCAGGCGATAAGAAGGTGGTGCCGCTGCACCAGGATGCTGTTTACTGGCCGCTCACGCCCAGCCAGAGTGTGTCTGCATGGTTGGCAATTGACGATGCTGATGCTGGAAATGCCGCCATGGAGTTTGTTCCTGCGAGCCATGGGTTGGGTGGGTTGCCGCATAATACCCGACCATTGGACGGTAGCCGGGTATTGGCCAGAGAGGTTGAAAATGCTGACCAATATGATAATCGTTTTGTCAATGTACTAAAGGCGGGACAGATATCTCTGCACTCAGATCTATTGCTGCATGGCTCGGCAGCCAATCTGTCTAATCGTAACCGTTGCGGACTGACACTGCGTTATACCAAGGCAAGTGTCAGGTTAATGAAAGGGTTTGACGTATGGAAAAAAACAGCAGTACATTGTCTGGAGGGGGATGTATCTAACTACTGGTATAACAGGAGCAGGCCGGTCGGAGAAAATCCGGATAAATTTGCTGATTTCTGGGGTGAATTCGATGGTCAGAGTCTTGCCACGGAGATTTTTCCCCGAGACTAGTTGATGTCGAGGCTGACGGCTGTAAATATAACAGATCGAGTGCTTGCAAATTCACATCCAGAGCTGAAGACGTCCTGTAATCCGGTCAGCAGGTCGACTTAGGCGATGATTAGACAATGATTAGAGAATGATTAGAGAATGATTAGACAATGATTAGACAATGATTAGGATATAGGCAAACCAGAGATTTCATAATACACTTGGTCGAATCGAACCAATGAGATGACGCATGCTGTCATTGAAGGAAACACTGTCTGTGATTGCCCTGATGCTGGTGCCGGGATTCTGTCTGGCACTGAATGAAGGTAGTTTGGCCCCAGATTTCAGCCTGCCGATATTTGATCAGACAGCAGTGATGGAATCCTCAGACTACCTTGGCAAGGTGGTTTATCTCGATTTCTGGGCATCCTGGTGCGGTCCCTGCCAAATCTCTGTGCCCAAGCTGATTGAACTTCAGGCCGATTTGAATTCTGATGAGTTTGAAGTGGTCGCGATTAATGTTGATGAAGAGGCTGATCGAGCCCGACGATTTCTTGGTCGATTTGACATCAATTATACAGTTTTGGCAGATCCAGCCGGAAACGTAGCATCTAGATATGAGTTAAAGGGCATGCCAACAGCTTTTATTATTGATCAAGAGGGCCGGATCATGAAAATACATACCGGTTTCAGACAGGGTGATATGAAAGAAATTCGTTTAAAAATCAATGAATTATTAAACTAATATGAATAAATTATTAGTTATTAGTGTGGTCTTTTGTCTGTCAGGCTGCCAGGCCGTTGAACCGTGGCAGCGGGGTCTGCTGGCTCGGCCCGAGATGCAGCTTGAGCCTGACCGGCTGCAGGCAAAACTCAATTCCCAGGTTTATTTCAGTAATGAAGCTTCTTCCGGCAGTAATGATGTGGCTGGAGCTGGTTGTGGTTGCAACTAACTGATGGCGCCATCTCGTAAGGTATCTCCCTGGATAGCATTGTCCAGCGCAGCTTTGGCTTTACCCGCGTTCTCAGCTGCGCCACCGGATCAGATACAGTTTGGGCTGAAAACCACCGCTTACAGGGAATCGGATCAGGACAGCGGAACCGTCTTGGCAGGTAGTGATCAACGCTATGATATCAACGTTAACCAGTTCTATCTGATTACACCGGTGGGTCGGAACTGGAGCTTTGCTGTTGATCTTTCCCATGAATCGATGAGTGGAGCCTCGCCCTGGGGGACGCTTGCCGCCGTTGGCGCTGACAGTCAATTAGTTATGTCCGGCGCCACCATTGAGGAAGCCAGAAACGAGCTAAGTCTGGGAGCGACCCGCTATTTTGAGCGCTCAAGTTTTGCTGTGAGTTTGACTCGGTCGAAAGAAAACGATTATGAAGCCGATGCGTTGGCAGTTAATGCTGAGTGGGATTTCAATGACAAGTTATCGACCCTGGCGCTCGGGCTGAGTTACTCATCGGATGAGCTAGAGCCGACCGATGCTTTGATGTTCGGGCGGGTATCTTCAGAAACAAAGCAAAGCAGATCGCTATCATTGGGCTGGACGCAGGTTCTAAGTCGCAGTTCAGTGCTGCAGTCAGGGTTCAGCATTACCGATCATCGTGGCTACCTCTCTGACCCCTATAAATTGAGAGACATCAGGCCAGATCAGCGCCTCGAGACAGCGATTAATGTTCGTTATCGGCACTTCATCGAACCGGTTAACAGTAGTCTGCATTTAGATTATCGGTTTTACCGTGATGACTTCGGTATTCGCTCGCACACTTTACGCGGCGCCTGGTACCAGAACCTGACCAGCCAATTTCAACTAATACCGAGTATGCGCTATTACAGCCAGAATCAGGCTGATTTTTATGTTGCAGGCGATAACTATGGTTTAGCTGATACCGTGTTCCAATCCAGTGATTACCGACTCTCCGGGTTCGGCGCCTTGACCTTTGGGTTGCAGGGTAGATTTAGCCGAAGAGACTGGTCGGTGAGCGTTAATTTTGAGCGTTATTTGAGCTCTGCCAGTTATGGACTGGATGCCAGTGCAAGCGAGCATCCAGGCTTGCTGCAGTTCAATTTGTTATCTCTCGGTTTCGATATTAAGCTCTAGGCTGTGCAGATTCATACTTTTTCATTCCAGGCCATGGGATGCCCCTGTGAGTTACGTTTATTAGCTGACAGCACCGAAGTGGCCCAGCAGACTGCTCAAGCCTGTAGCAGCGAAGCGCTGCGGTTTGAGCGAAAATATTCTCGTTACCTGGATACCAGTGTTACTTCAAGCATTAATCGCACAGCAGGGCTGTCAGCAACGCCGATTGACTCGGAGACTTATGGGCTGCTGCAGTATGCTGGTGTTTGCTCGGAGCAGAGCAACGGTCTATTTGACATTACCTCTGGCGTTTTAAGGCAGGTTTGGGATAAGAACCGCCAGACGCTGCCAGAGCAAAAGGAGCTTGATCAAATAACCAGGCTGATCGGCTGGAATAAAGTTCTCCTGACTGAAAACGAAGTGTTTCTGCCAGAGCGCGGCATGGAAATTGATTTTGGCGGAGTGGTAAAAGAATATGCTGCTGATGCGATCTCTGTAAAAATAAAGGCCGCCGGAATCAGTTCGGGTTTGGTCAGTCTTGGTGGCGATATAGTCGCCTTCGGGTCTACCCCGGGTAACGCGCCCTGGCCGGTAGGCATTGTACATCCGACCCAGAGGGATGCTGTTATAGCGACTATTTACCTGCAGGACCGTGCATTGGCCACCAGTGGCGGCTATGAACGGTATTTTGAAATGCAGGGTAAGCGTTATAGTCACTTGATCAATCCCCATACTGGCTGGCCGGTAGACAGTTTGTTAAGCGTCAGTGTCAGCGCTGATCAAGCCATTGTGGCCGGTTCTATCAGTTCAATTGGCCTGCTTTTTGAGCGGCACGAAGCCCTTGAGTGGCTTGAACGCAGTGGTTGCGACTATTTAGCGGTAGACCAGGATTTGAGCTGTTACGGTACTCTCGCAGATTGACTCGGTAGGGCTGTGGTTGGTGACAGGAAGCGGTGAGTATATCCCTAGGATAATGGACTCTATTGAGATTACTTGGCAGGCAATTTATGATTCGGTGAACCAAGCAGATCAATTCATCATCAGCATTACCTCGGCACCCTGATTTTTTCAATTAGCTGGCAGAGGGCGTTGTAGGGGAAAATCTGCAAACTAAGGAGTTTTAGGGTAGTTGATTATGCGTTTACCAATATGGTTACTTTTATTTGTTTATCCGGCTTTGTCTAGCGCAGCAGATTTGCCTGCATCGCAGACTTTTTACAATGAGAATATCTCAACGATCATTCAGGGCAAATGTATTGCCTGTCACACTACCGGAGGGCAGGCTGGTTCTACCGATCTCACTTATCTGACCAGTTCGCAGACGGATGCCCAGCAGATAAACTATGACACGCTGAAAACATTTATAGAACAAGATCCCCAAGAAGGCGATACCGTGCTGGAAAATGCCCGTGGATTGAGCCATGGGGGTGGTGTGCAGTTGTCCTCGACTTCAGCACAATACGCTGACATGAGCACGTTCATTGACCTCGTTAACGTTGAAAAGAACGCGCCAGTGGATTCGGATGGAGATGGTGTCAGTGATTTGGAGGATGCCTTTCCGGAAGACCCTCTGGAAACATCCGATAGCGATGATGATGGGGTGGGTGACAACAGTGACAATTGCATTTTAACTGCTAATAACGATCAGCTCGATACGGATGGTGACAGCCATGGGAATGCCTGTGATAGCGATGACGATGACGATGGTGTCGCAGATGAATTCGATGACCTGCCGCTGGACCCCAACGAACAGGTAGATACCGATGGAGACACAATTGGCAATAACCAGGATCCAGATGATGATAACGACGGTATCAGTGATGAGCAGGAATTTTTAGATGGTACCGATCCTTTATCGATTCTCAGCTGCTTGAACTGTTTTTCCTGGGATAGTGATGCGGACACCAAAGCTGAGGCACTCTCTGATGGCCTCTTGTTAATTCGCTATCTATTCGGTTTCCAGGGTCAATCCCTGGTTGCGGGTGCTACTGGAGCTGACGCCCAGAGGACTGAAAGCGTCGATATCGAAACCTATTTCAACGCCGACATGGACCAACTGGATATTGATCAGAATGGAGAGGTGACTGCATTAACGGATGGTCTTGTGTTGATACGCTACCTGTTTGGTTTCCGTGATGATGCTTTGGTAGCGGGCACGGTGGATGAACAGGCGTTACGAAGCACAGCTGAGATTCAGGAGTATCTTGAGAGCCTTATGCCCGCTGACTGATATCCTGTGATTTTATAGGCTGGATGGGCCATGCTGGTGCCAGTACAAGCCTAACCGAGGTTGTTGGAGAAACCTGGGGGTTTGAGACTGCTAAAAGTCTGGTGTGGGGCTAAAGATGCATGGCAAAAAATGCAATGGTATCGTCTATCACCTGTTCTGACCTGAGCGTGTCGTTGTTAAATAGACCTAGACCGTGGTCTGCGCCTGCTATCAGGTACTCGACTGCTGGACTGGCATTAATCGCCTTTTTTAAAACACTCCGAGAAATTTCCGGTTTCACCACTGTGTCGAGGTCTCCATATAGAACCATAAGCGCGCCGCGGTACTGTTCAAGCGTAGGCGTAACCGTAGACGCTTCCATATCTGTAAACCAGCGGTAACCTAGTTGCTGGTCTTGACCCCAGAATGTTGTAAATGCAGCGAATCCCTGGCGCTTTGCGGTTGCTTTCATTGTTTCGTACTGCTCAGAGCCACCCAGGTATTCCCGAATATTGGCTTCACCATCTTCAGCATCGGGTGCCCACAGGCCAATGGCGCGATAGTCTGCAGCATTACTACCTTTGCTGAGCGCCAACCTTCCTCCCATGCTGAAGCCGAGCATACCCATTCGATTTTCGTTGATATCAAGGGTTTGCAAGGCGTACGACCTGGCTGCATTTAGGTCAGCTGTCATATTGGTGAGATTATTGTTTTTGAATCCTTCAAGACTATCGCCACAACCTGGAAAATCCATTCGAATAGAAGCAATGCCGCGGGCTGCAAGTCCTTCTGCGACCCGCTTGTAGCCACCTGCTTCATGGCGGGTGCCGCCGTGACCATGCAACAGTATGACCATCGGCATGGGTTCGCTGGTACTATCTACAGGCACCACAATGGTGACTGGAATCTGCACCGAACGTGAATTAATCCAGGTATCAGTAGACCTAAACTCACTGGTATCAGACGGCTCAGCGTGAACAAGCAGGGAACAAAGCAGGATAGAGTAGCAGGCTAGATAAACGCCTGTTTTGATTATCATGTGTGTCATTCTGGTTGCAGCTGAATAGTCCAATTGACTCCTGATGAAATGCTATGGGTGCTGGCAAAATTACCCTGGTTAATTGCGATGCTAAGGGCGCCGCTGGAGTTCATGAACAATAGATTGCTGCCTTCAGGAACCGAACCAAAAGATCGCACATAAGGCAGGGTGCCACTCCAGACCAGCTTGTTCTGATGAAGAATCTTAACCGAGAACTGGTCTCCATAGGTGGCTTGAGTTTGAGCAAACAGGGTTCTGTCGATGTTAAAAAAGATATTGCCCAACCGACCAGCACCACCGGCAACATAACCCTCCAGAAACCCGTTTTCAAAGCGACCGGTAGTCACTTTCAGTCGGATTACTTCGGCCGGCAGTTCGGGTCCGACTTGCTTAAAGCTGATTACACCGGCAGCAAGCCTCGCCCCAGTGTAAGAATAGACATCCCTGCCATGAAAGGTGTGGGACCACTCAGAGCCGGGAATGCGGTTTACCGATTCGTCTATTTCCCTGACAGCTTCAATACCATAAGTTTCAGCAGGACCGGATAAGGAGCCGTTATCTGGGCTGACAAAAAACAGGTTGTTTTTGGTCTGCAGTACCACAGATTTGCGCGCCGTGCCGACACCCGGGTCAACCACCGATACGAATACGGTGCCAGCGGGCCAGGTCTGGGCATTATAGGCAAGGCTCGCGGAAGCCGCTGCAATATCATATAGCGGGATCAGCGGCCGGACATTGTAGATGTCTAAATCCTGGCTGACCGTGTAAGCGACACCTGTCATCACCAGTCCTGCGAAATCAGCCTGGATAAGCAGGGCATTTCGCGGTTCTTCGGAATTAGCTAGAAGTGGCGCCGACAGGCAGCACAAGGCAAGCAGGTCAACGACCTTTAGGCCAAAAATTGAATTACGAGCTTTGTTGGTTTTGGGGTTGACGCTTTGCATGTTTATACTCTTGGTGATTTAAAATGGGTTTAACCCAGGCTACGGTTGTTGCCTATGTTTAATGTGGATTAAGGCTGCATTACCTAGCCGCCGACGGCATGTTCCGGGGGTTGTATTCCAGCACCTAATTCGCCTTCCGGAAATGGGTCTGAATAGTATCCCAGAGCATAATTGCCATGGGTGTATCCAAGTAGTTTTTGTAGTTGACTGGAAAAGTTTCGGGCAATTTCGGGAGGGCAGGAAAGATACTGGTTTTCTTCCTGACGTAACCAACCCAGGCAGTAGGTAATATTAAGGCCCATGCGGGCAAGCTCAGACAAGTTTTCACCACCGGAATGGATAACGCTGCCAGAATAAAGCAGCACCGAGCCACGGCTCATTTCAGCCTGACAGATCTGGTCATCCTTGGCTTCCTGCTGCCACTTCCAATGATTACTACCAGGGACTACTCGGGTGGCTCCATTTTGCTTGGTAAAATCAGTCAACGCCCAGATAGTGTTGAATTGCGGTTCGACTTCTGCCGATAAATGCTTGTCCCAGGCGTAGCGGTCGCGATGCAGGACCTGGGCTCCCTGGCCTGGATCAATATAAATTGTCTGAGTGAGATGGACCTGAATTTTTTTGGAAAACCGGAGTAGGAATTCGTTAGCGCTATCGACGATGTTAGGATGGATAATCAGCTCCCTGCAGGCGGCGGATCTTGCAGCCAGGGCACCGGTTCGCCGTGTCAATGTTCCCGTAAAAGCATCAGCGCCGTAAGGGGTTCGGTCTACAAACGGCATCAACTCGGACATCAATTGGTCGACCTCAGCATTGGATAGAACGTCCTGTAGTATACAAGCGCCATCCTGATCCATGATTTCCTTTATCGTTTTTGCATCAGTACTTTTATCTAATTTCTGTAGTTCCGCCATGAGAAGGTCCAGTTGATAGGGTTAACACTGTAAACTTACTTGGCGATGCGGGCGCTGGCAAGTCGAACTGGTAATTGTCTGCTTTAGTGTGTGTAATTAGGGCCAGTATAAAGATTGATTGGTGTCGCCAAAGTCGGTTTTATATTACGCTATTGACTGGCTGGCAGATCTGGCCGTAAAGCTGATGATTCAGCAAAGCCGGGTAGGATAGCAACAAAGCCATTCGGCGATGGGTTTCAGTAAAACGGTCCTCAGAAACGGAGGTTGTCAACCTGCCTTAAACGGTCCCGGTTTTGCGCAGGTTATGCGCTAGAGCTGATAAAGTTGGCTTAATTACTAGGTTGTACGGATAGAAAACATTAACTAGACGATAATATTAGGTAGGGAGAAAAGTGTTGTGTTGAGCAGGTTACTGATTTTTGTGCTTGTACTGTTTTTGAATGCCGGCTGTGCTCCGGAGAAGGATGATACAGCGTTACAACCGCTTGCTGACTCGGTTGCATCTACCCAGAGTCAAAGGCTGCCGCTGTCCCAAAATCAGCAACGCCTATGGCAGCAGAGCTGCGCATTATGCCATGTTGATGGTAATGGCGGCGCGCCACGCGTAGGTGATATTGAGCAATGGAAACCCAGGATGAAGCAGGGAAATGCAGTGCTGTTAGCGCATACAGTCGAAGGCTATCACTATATGCCACCGCTGGGATACTGTATGGCGTGCGAACGTAGTGATTTTTCTGCATTGATTGCTTTTATGGCGGGGGATTTAAAGTGAGCAAACTGACGCGCAGGACCTTTCTTGGTAATACCGCCCTTGCCGCCTTTTTTGGTACCACTTCAAGTGCCCTGTCATCTGTGCAGGACCCACCATTATCATGGAGGAATTGGTCAGGGGGTGAAGTGTCCTACCCGAAAAGCAGGTTTTCTCCTGCCACTGAGGAGCAGTTAGCACGGTTTTTTGCAACTTCTCTTGGATCGCTGCGCCCTGTGGGCTCTGGCCATTCATTCTCGGCACTGGTGCCAACGGATGGACACCTGGTGGTCATCGATCAGCTCAGCGGACTTTTGGCACAAGATGAGACCCGTCATTTGGCTACGTTTGCCGCCGGTACACGGTTAAGCGATATGGGGCCTGTGTTAGCGGGTGTGGGCCAGGGCATGCTCAATCTTCCTGATATTGACCGTCAGACCCTGGCAGGTGCGACGGCGACCGCCACCCATGGGACAGGAATTGATTTTAAGTGCCTGTCTGGTTATGTCACTGGCTTGAGACTGATAACCGTTGATGGCGGAGTTCGGGATCTTGATGTCTCTTCTCAGCCGGACCTGTTCGCTGCTGCCTGTGTCAGTCTGGGAGCTTTAGGTGTGGTTAGCCGAATGACCCTGCAGAATAGAGCTGCCTACAGGTTAAAACAGACCACATGGGTGGAAAAGACATCAACACTATTACAGGATTTTGATAGCCATACGTCAGCGCATCGTCACTTTGAGTTGTTTCCCCTGGTGCACTCGGATTATTCGATGGCGCTGGCCACCGATGAGACTGACGAGGCCATCAATAACCCAGCGGCTTCTCCTGAAGAAGATGCCGCCTTTGATAATGCTATGCGGGGTTTTATGATGATCCCACCGAGTCTGCGCCGGCCATTGATTAATACCCTGGCAGAACAGATCGGGCCGAGTGAAAGAGTCGACGTTTCGTATAAGATTCTGTCCAATATCAGGAATAATCGGTTTAATGAAATGGAGTACTCTGTTCCGGTTGAAGCAGGCGCGGATTGCCTGAAGGAGATTCTGGCAACCATTATAGATAAGCAGGTAGACGTCGTTTTCCCGCTTGAATATCGATATGTTTGCCGGGACGACACCATGCTCAGTATGAGTTCAGGAGATGAAGATCATGCCGCTATTTCTATTCACCGGGTAGCCACGGAAGACTATCGGCCTTATTTCGATTTGATTGAGCCGATTTTTTGGAAGTATGGGGGCCGACCTCACTGGGGTAAAATTCATTCCCTGGGAGCCGGACAACTGGCGTCTCTGTATCCTCGGTTTAATGAGTTTACCGCTATCCGCAAGGCATTAGATCCTCAGGGTAGGCTGCTCAATGTCCACCTCAGGAAGGTTTTCGGTGAGACTATATGAAACGTCGATCTGTGTTGATCGGTAGTGCTGCGATCGCAATGGCGGCAGGCACCTCTGCAATATTATGGCGCCCTGATGCGGCCGGCAAACCCCATAATGCGTACTTTTCGGCTTTAAACCAGATGCTGAAACAAAGCGGACCCGGTCGACCTGTTATGTTACTGGATCTGGATCGGGTTGATCGCAATATTGATAAACTCGCTGGATCTGTTGGCCCTGATAAAACGTTTCGAGTGGTGGTTAAATCACTGCCATCAGTGGAGCTGCTTGAGTATGTAATGCGGCGGGCCAAAACCAATGCCTTGATGGTGTTCCACCAGCCTTTTTTGAATGCCATAGCCGAGGCCTTTCCTGATGCAAACTGTCTGTTAGGTAAACCCTTGCCTGTGGCAGCTGCTAGAACTTTTTACCAGAAATTACAGGGCAGGCGATTTGATCCACAACAGCAAGTCCAATGGCTGATTGACAGCCAGCAAAGATTGCAGCAGTACCAGGCCTTAGCACATGAACTGGGAATTAAACTCCGAGTCAGCTTTGAGATAGATGTGGGGCTTCATAGGGGTGGGTTAGGTGAACCAGCGGCTATTGCGCCACTGCTCGAAATGGTAAGACGTGACCCCAAGCACCTGGAGATCGCCGGCCTCATGGGCTATGAGCCTCAGCTGACGGGTCTGCAGGCGACATTGCGGCATCCTGCCGTGGCAGAGGTCCTGTCTACTTATCAGGGTTTTATCGACCAGCTCAGACTCGGCGGCTTTGACCTCAAAGGGCTGACCTTCAATGGTGCGGGTAGCCATACCCTGGGAATTTATCCTGGAGACAGGGTGATGAATGATTTGTCTGCTGGCTCAGGCGTGGTCAAACCCACTGATTTTGATACCTATCACCTGGGCAGTCATTTGCCTGCTATTTTTATCGGCACACCGGTGCTGAAGCGCTATGATGAATTGAAAATTCCGGGCGACCCCTGGTTTACCAAACCTCTACAGGCCTGGGATCCAAACAGGCGCAGGCTCTACTACATCTATGGCGGTTATTGGAAAGCGCAGATGGTATCGCCCGTGGTTACCGCGGATCCAATATACCAAAGTACAAACCAGAGTCCGGTAACCACTTCCCTGAACGTTGACCTGCAGGTGGATGACTATATGTTTCTACGTCCAACCCAGAGCGAACAGGTTATGTTGCAGTTTGGTGACCTCCTGCCCTTCAGGGGTAGTGAGTTAGCCGGCCTTTGGCCTGTATTCCATGAGACAGGGTAAAGCAGCGATCATGCCTTCAGGTGGGGTCTAAAACTGGCAATCGGTTTCGTTTTCTTTGCAACTAACCCTTGAGGGATGCTCGATCTCAACTACGGTTCAGGCAGTACAAAGCCTGGGTGACAGAAAAACAAAGGGCGCCTGAGGCGCCCTTGTCAATTGCCCTGAGGCTTAGTTAAACAGAGTATAGATGATATCGAGTCCCCAGTATCTAGGGTAGAGTGTAGATCCGGACATGCGCCAGTTTGACGACTCGGTGGAGGTGCCAAAGCCACGCACGCTACTTTCATCGGTTGCATTGTCAACAAATAATCTAACCTTCCAGGTATCCGAAGTATCAGTCCAACTGGCAGCTAAATCGATACGATGACGGTCCGGAAGCAGATCCAATGAGCGCTGGATTCCTGAAACATAATATTCGCCGGTGTACGAGTAGGTCCCTCGAAAATCGAAGCTACCGCTACTGGTTTCAATTTCATAGATGGCCCAACCCGTTGCTTTGTGCTCTGGAATTCGCTTCAGCGGATTACCATTCATATCAACTACGAACAGGTCAGGCGCTGTGGTTGCATTTCCGAATAGTGAGCCTGGCAGGTAGGGGTCATCGGATATAGCAGCCTGGTAGTCGCCACCATATTCAGTTTTAGTGTAGCTATAGTTGCCGCCAAGCGTGAGCCTGTCAGTTGGTAGCCACAGAAGCTCAATTTCAAAACCAGAGTTGGTGGCCTCAGGAGCATTGCCAACGGCATCGACAGTTGAATTTCTTATCGGGTCGAAAAAATCCAGCTGATCCTGATAGCCTTCATAATCATATGTATAAATTGATGCGTTGACTTGCAGGGTGCCGTCCAGATGCAAGCCCTTGTAGCCCAGTTCCAGGGCTGTGACGGTCTCTTCATCATATGAAAGGGGTACAATACCTGCGCCTGGCACGGGGATACCTCCAGCGTCCCTGGACTGATCGCGAGCATCAGCTACGCCAAGGGAATATCCGCCGGCACGGTAGCCTGTGGTCAGGGACAGGTACATGAGGATATCATCGTTGGGAGTCCAATCCAGATTGATTCGATAGTTTGTATCCGACCAGGTATCAGACCCTGAAACAGTCGAGGTGTAACTAATGGGCAGCCCCGGACCGAGCATCAGCGGGCTGGCGCAGGCTGCATCTGTGATCGCACACGCTGGCGTAATAGGGTCTGCTGGATTACCTGAATAGGTGGCTCGGCCCATGGCAATATTGGTCAGCCCCAGCAGGGTTAATCCAGTGGCCGGTCCAACCGTGAGTGCACCCACAGGCAGGCCGTTGATTATGGCCGAAGTGGCGACATTAGGACCGTATTGAAGCAGGTCCTGTGAAGTGAAACCAGGTGCAAGAGGGAACACAGGATAGCCTATTTCAAAGTAACCTCCGCGGACTTCCAGAGCCGATTTGTCGTCTTCTGCGTAACGAATTCCAAGTACCAGCGAGAATTCGTCATTGAGCTTCAAAGTTCCCTGGGTAAAGTAGGCAACCTGCTCATTGCGAACAATATTCTTGTGACGATAGATGTCTTCGCTACCATGCCATCGGCCGCTTATACTGGTTCCCATGGCAGCATCGCCAAGACCAACGCCACCACCGCCAAAACCAATGATCTGCATATAAGAGGCCCCGCCCAGAATAGCTGATGGGGCATCTAAATCCCCATAAGCCGCTGGTAGGGTATAACGAGGCGTGTTGTTTCTGAGGCTATAGTCCTGGTTTCTTTTCTCCGTGAATTGAAAAATGCCACTGGTCGCAGTGAAGCGCTCGCCTACCGACCACTGTAACTGCAGTTCGTGCGAATAACTCCACACATCTTCCAACACCGTCTGCCGATACTTGGAGAAATCACTGTTATAGCCGTCGGCATCGATGTTGAATGTATATTCAAAGTCCTGGCTGCCGAAGATGTAAGTTAATGTAGTGGTGTCGTTGATTTCCCACTTCATCTCGAGAGAACTGGAGCGATGCCCGAAGTATTCATGCTGGCAATCCTGGTTCGTGTAAGGGAAGGCACAGGCACCACCATCATTATTGACCATGTTGGTGAAGTTACCTTCTCCTCCTGAAAGGGATTTAAGGCCGTCGATATCGGTTCGCCCAAAGCCTGCATTAGGCTGGAATGGATACATAGTGGGATCCACGCCGGGACGATTGTAGGCACCATATAGTACTTCGCCAGTCAATGGGTTGGTAAAAGACATTGCGCCAGCATCGCCTTGTTCCACGGCTCGCAAACCGAAAACAGCATAGTCAGCGGAGGATTGACCTCTGACCGGACCGGCGCCTTCGGTCATGAATTCAAATATGGGTATTAAGCGGTCCGATTCCCGGTCATTACCGCGGACAAAGACGCTGAAATCGTCGCTGAAATCAAACAAGAAGCTCACAGACATGTTGCTGTCATTGATAGTGTTGATGTCCGGACTACCTTGCAAGCCTTCTTGCGAGCCGTCGCGCTGTCTATCGACTGCGACAATCCTGGCAGCGACGATATCATCGATGAATGCACCGGACAGCACCCCATAGACCTCTCGAGTATTAAACTCACCGGTTTGGATCCTGAGCTCGCCTTCCTTTTCAAAAGTGGGTCGCTTGGTCACGTAATTGAGTGCCCCGCCGATAGAATTACGACCGTAAAGTGTACCTTGTGGACCCCTTAATACTTCAACCCGGGCAAGATCGTATAGGGCATTCTCAGATGCAGCAATGCCGAAGTCAGGAGAGTAAACGCCATTGTAGTAAGTTGCCACACCTGGATCGCCTCCCAGGGCCCGGAAGTTCCGTCCTACTCCCCGGATGCGAATGTCGTAGGCATCCCGCGTCGTCGCTGGAATATAGTTTATTAATTCATCTGCACTTTGCAGGCCAAAGTCCTCTATGGCATCTTCAGAAAAGGCCGTAATGGAAATAGAGGTGTCTGAAACGGTAGATTCTACTCTCTCCGCGGTGACAACGATTTCTTCGATTTGGCGCTTTTTGTCCTCGGCTATGGCGGGATTAAGAAGGCCTGTAAAGGCTATCGCCGTCAAAATGAATGGTAATGATCTGGGTTTGCGGATCAGGTTCATCTCTTGCTCCTTTATTATTATTGTTGTTATCTTTATATTTTTTTTTGGTTCTTTTATTCGCTTCGTTTTTACAATGCTAGTGGCACTGGGTCCCTGGAAGGCTCATTGGCTATGTGTGAACGCCGGGCCTGGTGTTAAGGAAATGAGCCTGAAAGCATGATTCTGCCTTGGGTTCGGCATGAACTGTAGAGAAAATACATTCGCCCTTACGGCTTCAATGATACTTTTACGCAGGTTCGAGTTAATGCCCCTATGCCCCCATTTTGCTATTCTTTGATTACTAATACCATGTTCCATCAAGATACACCAATGCTATTTGAATTGGCTTGGGTCGCTTATTTTCCGGAAGGGCCAGAGTGATTGTATCGGTTGCTGATGGCCGAGCCGGTTAATGCTGTATTACCGCAGGTTATCTGATAAACGATTTAATGCGTTGCCGGGGCATTGGTGTAAATGGTTTCTTGTAACCCTCTTAAGAATATTCATAGTAACGCGGTACTGTGATGGGTATGCATTGTCATCTAATAAAGGGATAACGGGCGTCAGCCACATAGCTCTGTGCTGGCGCAATCAGGAATGGACCAGCTCATCAGTCCAGCTTGGTTTGCCCTGAGTCGGCCAGATAGAGGATAGGCAAAGATTCTGTTTTAGGAAGGCAGGCAGGTTAGCGCTGACTGCTTCTGTCCAGCCTATATGCTGATAGTGACTTGCCCTAATCCCTGGCAGGTTTAAACAGTACTGGCGGTGCTCGTTATAGGGATCCATCCGGGGTTGGCTGGCCTGGCTGTAAGGTGGTCTGCTAGTCTGTTTGTACTAACCGATGGCACTATAAGTACCTTGATCGTAGATGTTCGATGAAATAACGGGCCTGCAAGGTCTCGCCAGTGGCCTCTAGCATTAAATCATCGCTACTAAGGAGGCTGCCTTTTTCCCAGATATTAACGGACAACCACTCAAAGACAGGTGCCAGTTCAAGCCGGCTGATGTGGTCGGCAGCCTGGGGTATGACTTGAACAAGGGCCTGATGTAATTGGGCCGCATTCATGGCTCCTAGCGTATAGGAAGGGAAGTAGCCGATGGCACCCGATGGCCAGTGAATATCCTGCATGGCCCCATCACGATGGTTACCACGGGTATCCAGGTTAAGATATTTGCTCATAGCTTCATCCCAGCATTCCGGAATATCGGCGACGCTGGTTTTACCCAGGATAATATCTCTCTCGATTTCAAATCTAAGAATCACATGCAGCGGATAGGTTACCTCATCGGCATTAACGCGGATGAGGCCCGGTTGTACCTGCGTATAGATGCTGTGCAAATTGGCTGAACTGAACGCAGGGTCGAGCCCCAGGTGCTTGACTACCAGTGGATTAACGGCCTGGATAAATGCCTGGGAACGAGCCATTTGCATCTCAAAGAATAAACTTTGGCTTTCGTGGATGGACATACCCATGGCTCGGCCGATGGGTTTAAAGCGCCAGTCGCGGTTTAAGCCCGTCTCGTAGCGGGAGTGACCCGTTTCGTGAATGGTTGCCATGATATTTTCCACGACATTGTTCTCGTCAATACGCGAAGTGATTCGGCTATCGCCACTGACTCCACCCGAGAAAGGATGAAGCGCTTCGTCGAGCCGACCTGCTGTAAAGTCAAAGCCAAGCACAGTCATCAGGTCCCTGGAGAGTTTTAGCTGGGTTGTCCGAGGCACCGGCTCCTTGGGTTGTAGCGGTGCCGGCTG
>JABIZD010000079.1 GCA_018666555.1 Gammaproteobacteria bacterium | reverse complement strand
TCTTCAGAACGCATCGGGGCTAGATACAACGCTCGTCTCTGGCACCGTCACTTACCTCAATGGTTCCGCCACGGGCGAGTTACCGGGCAAATTGATCCGAGGCCAAAAAGAAGGCCCAATATAAGCCACACGGCCTGACTATCTCGACTAGCCGCGCCAGGACCAATCACATTCGGCCAAAGTTTGGCCGGTCCTCTCCAAATTATTAATTTAAATAAATGTTCTAAAGGGATGCCTGGATGGAAACGATGGAGCGGACAAAAATATCACTCTGGATAAATTAGCCGTTCTGAGCATAGCATCGCCTTTGCAGACTGGGTCGAGGCCAATATCTTGAATCTGCAATCAGTCCTAGCCATTAACCACCAAGCCTCCAATGATGCGCTGGTCGGTGCATACAAAGGAAAAACTACTATTTTTCGCGGCAGCTTAAGTTTTTTCACCCGATATCAAGCCACGGGCACAGCGACACCAATGCCCTTATCAGCGTTGTCCTCTCAAACCAGATTAGTCCCTAAAATTCAGCAACTCAGAGAAAAATGACCCTGATTTATAGGACATAGGCCTCATATTCGGATACCCATGGCCAGATTAGGATCGTTGGCTTAAGCAACAACACCGAAACACTAATTTGCGTTACCAGATGAGTCAAAATTTGCCTAGCCTGCTGCATTATCAATAAGGGCAGACAGCATCTACGATATACCGTAGACTATCGATGAAGATTTTTTCCGATCAGAGAGATTCTTCAAAGCAATTCTTGGAGCCTGTTTCAATCCCTTCCAGGATTAATGTTTTATAGATTAATGACCGAGATTTAAGCCTACAACAATGAAACCCTTGAACGTAAACGAAGCTCTAAAAGATATTGAGGCGCTCGCCAAAATTGCAGGCGATAACAACACGCCAACCGGCGCGCAGCAACAACGAATGCTATCCGAGGCTACTGCCCTGATAAAAGCAATTGGCGAGACTAACTCTCTTCAGGTAAATTCGTCTAACGCAACTGGAACTGCTGCATCGCTACATGCCCATCACCAGATAACATCAGAGTATTTGCAAGGCGATCCGGCGTATTCAGATTACCAATCTAAGGACAATGAGCAGCGCTATCGCGCATTGTTTGAAGACGCACCGATTGCAATCTGGGTAGATGACTGGACCCCGATCAAGCAAATGCTTGATGCTATTGAAAATGTTGATGATTGGGCCGACTACTTCAATCAGCGCCCTGCTCTGCTTGAATATGCTTACCGATCAGTGAAAACAATAGACATAAGCAATGCCGCTGCCAGTTTATATAAAGAAGAATCTACTGAAAGCCTATTGCAGCACACCGCAACCCTGGAAATATATGCAGAAGAACTGCAATTTTTCCTGGACCAAATCGTGCTTTTCTGGAATAACGACTTCAGTTCGATTATAGAAGCAAGGGATATGAACGGCGAAGATGAGGAAATCATGATTCGCCGCCGAACGGTTATGCCGCCTGCCCATCGAAAAGATTGGTCAAGAGTTATCTATTCCCTTGAGGACGTCAGTGAAAGAATCAAACTCGAGGGGCAATTAAGGCAATCCCAGAAAATGGAAATTGTTGGTCAGTTGACTGGTGGTATAGCCCATGATTTTAATAATTTGCTGGCAATCATCCAGGGCAATGCACAACTCCTGGCCGACAGCACCGCTGGCATAAACGAGTATATCGATCCTATTTTGCACGCTACAAACCGTGGCGCCGAATTAATACAACGCATTTTAGTTTATTCAAAAAAACAACAATTCAAGCCAATCCCAATTAATCTGGCCGCCTTGGTTGAGGATATGTCGAGTATCTTAGCGCGTTCTATCGGCGAGACTATCGATATTAGGTACAACATTGACCCGGATCACTGGCATGCCTCAGCCGATCCAGGACAGCTGGAAAATGCTCTTTTGAACCTGGTGGTAAATGCAAGGGATGCTATGCCGAAAGGGGGCCAGTTAACCATCTCGTGCGAAAATTTACGACTTGAAGATGAATGGGATCCCAACGATCAGGAGCATGCCAATGTCAACACCCTCTATAGTAACGAATCAAGCCTAAACTCGAAATATAAAGCGGGTGATTACCTTGTATTGTCAGTCACTGATACCGGTCATGGTATGACCAAAGAGGTACTCGATCAGGTTTTCGAACCGTTCTTTACAACGAAAGAATTGGGCATGGGCACTGGCTTAGGCCTTTCCATGGTTTATGCTTTTGCGAAACAATCCGGAGCTCATATCCATATATCGAGCCAAGCAGACAAAGGCACCAGCGTAAAAATCTATCTGAATCGCACAGAAAAACCAGAGGAAAGCATCGAGGAATACGATCACAATCAGACCCTTTCACAGGCTAAAGGCGAGCGGGTCTTGGTATTGGAAGATGATCGCAGAGTAGGTTCGCTGGTGCAAAAAATGTTAGAGAAACTAAACTATCAGGTCGTCGGTTTCACTGGTGCATCAGAAGCTCTCGACACCCTGGCACAAACTTCTGACTTCGATCTAGTCCTTGCAGATGTGGTTCTGCCAGGCGGGACCAGTGGTCCGGAATTTCTCCAACAAGCCATAATTAAATGCCCAGAATTAAAATTTGTGTTTATGACCGGCTACTCACTTGATAGCGCCGAACTTGCTGACATTAATAATGTCTGGCCAATTCTCAAGAAACCTTTTGGCATCGACCAGCTGGCAAATATCCTGGATGAGACGCTTAACGGATAACGAAGCAGGCCCTATATGAATACCCCCTCAACAGCGCATTAACCACACGCATTTTTGTTGCTAGCGGGCCGCGCCGATAATGCCAAATGCTTCAATTTTTGGGGCAATGTAAATATATCCAGACAATTTTAAACCACCTGCTTTTGAAGTCATCAGGGGCTATTACACCCTGATGGCTATACAAATGCCTATACCATTAGACACCATGTACACAAGAGACCGTAGCGTCCTCCCCATATATATACCTGTCCTCTAACATTTTGAGCAGTTATTAAACTGTAAAGCGGCAATGACACAACCAGCGTCACCAGCCATGGAAGCTGTAGGGCTGTTCATTTATTGAGATTTAGTTTCAGAGGATGTTGAATGCTGAAATGTGTATACAAAGGCCAACCCTTAATACTCTTAAAATAATTAAGTAATTGATTTTATTAAGCATTATAAGGTAGTTTGGCCCGCCCGGAGAGATTCGAACTCCCGACACCCAGGTTCGAAGCCTGGTGCTCTATCCAGCTGAGCTACGAGCGGTCTGTGCAAACTAGCCATTCCATACGTTAACCAAACAATACTCTCTTTTGGTCCCATCACATGCGCAAGGAAAGGAGGTGCAGTATAGGCAATACCATCAGGAGGTTCCAGCCCAAGCAAAATCATTTATACTGTTTATATGTACAGTATCCGTATTAGAACCAACCAACGTACTGACGTTTTAAAGCAGGGAGATCAAGCTTCCATTGGCGTACTCATGCGCGATAGATCGATTCGCTACTTTTACTGGGGAGGGTTTTCATTGATATTGCAGAGGAAAGTTAAATTACAGGTCGAGGCCTGCACTAGCGAAAGAAACTGGGACCCCAGACATCCTCACTCGCAGCTTCCCCATTGGATAGACCTCAACGAAGACGAATACCTGTTGGGTAGCTATGATGGCACTTTAATTTACACCCTACTGCCTTTTACTATACTAAGGGGTCTAAAACCGGAGCCATAACACTCCAGTCTTAGAAACAGCAACTAACCTAAATAGATATCAGGTTAGCCCTGTCTACGCCATCAATTCACTTGAACTCATATCAACAGGCCTGCTTTGCGAGCCCGGCGGCGTTCCTCCGAGATATTTCCGATAACCGGTTTGCAAAGCCTCACCGGGCTGTCCGACAATATAACGACAACGCAGTTTCCCTTCGGCGGACAATGTTTGGTATACGTCATATGGCATGCTAATTGGCATCGGTTCTCTGAACCAGGGTGCAAAATATTCAACATTAGGAATCGCTCTCACCTCCTCTGATAAATTTGGTGTGCCCCCATGCCAGGCCCTGACATCGCGAATCAAAACGCTCCCTGCTGGAACAGGGCAAACTGTACTTAGCTTCATCCAAGCGGGTTCCTGCTCCAAGGAGGGCATAGGCTGCTGGCTGCGCTGCGTCCCTGCGATCTGCCGGGTCGGACCATTCAGGCGAGTAAAATCAGTCGCCAGGAAATTGCAACAAATATAGGGACAGGGTAAGTCCCTGTAATTCATCCGGCCTTCAGGGTCAGAAAAAGAACCGAAAACAAATTCCTTACCCTGGCGCCCAGAAATAACCTGTCGATCACTCATGTCTGAGTGTAGCGGTTGATAATCAATTGCACCTGGCAGGCAGAAATCCCCGCCTCCACTTCTCACTATATAGTCCGCCGATCCAAAAATGGCCGATACAATCTCACTGACAATAGGTATATCTACCAGCATCGCCCACTCGGGATGATGAAGCTGCCCACCTGTCTTCGAGGCGCCACCAAAGGAGTATCTATGAGATCCTCGATTTCCAGTCCTGGCCGGGTCAAGATCCAGCATCTCCTTGATAACGCGATCACATCCTGATCTTAAAAAGCTTAGTTGGTCTGCCGTTAGTACCTCTTTGACACAAACAAACCCGTCTCGATAAAACAATTTTGCCGCTCTCTCAAGTTCATCTGGATCACAGATATCCAGACCATGAATACCGGAATTCATCTGCAGTTCTGATTTGCGCGTTTTAAGAAAATCACTCTCTTTGTCTATACCAACCCAGCCATATCCACTCTCTTTATGCTCAACCATCTGTTCTCCCAGATTACCGTTCGGCAAGCTTATTACTAAAAAATATCATTTAGTGAAAAGTTCAACTTTCACCGAGAGTACCACTAGAGCCCTATCCAACATAAAGAAATTCATCACGAGAACGCAGATACAGTACGAAAATATGGCCGAGTAGGATTCCATTTATGTTTTGCTGAACACTAAACTCCATCTCAATAGAAATTGGGAATAAAGCTGGAAAGTCGCTTAGGCCCACTTTAGTATCACTGCTATGGATGATAAATCAAAAGTTAGTGCCAGTCGTACAAGTTTGATTTTTTATGGTATTGGTAATATTTCACCGGCTATCAAGGGTAACTTCCTCGGTGCACCCATATTTTTTTACTACAATAACGTACTCGGTCTGGAGGCCTGGCTGGTTAGTCTTGCATTAGCCATTGCATTAGTGATCGACGGCATAACTGACCCCCTGATAGGCTACATGTCTGATTACACCCACAGCCGATGGGGCCGGAGACACCCTTATATCTACGCCAGTATTTTACCGGGGGCACTGTTTTATTATCTGCTGATCACGCTCAATTTAAGCAACACACAACTGGGTTTATTTATTCAGCTATTGTTGTTAATCACGTTGTTAAGAGTCGCCTGGACACTCTATCAGGTCCCGCGTGAGGCACTCGGGGCTGAGATATCCAAGGACTATAATCAACGAACCCAATTACATGGACTCAGTAGTTTCTTTGGCTGGATCGGCGGTGCCGGGATTGCCTACCTCACCCTGGTTCTGCTGGGCGATTCGTACAGCAATATAGAAGGCTATCATGAGCTGGCGATTTGGGGGGCATTGCTTATTCTGTTCTCAGGACTGATTTTTGCTGTAGGGACTTCAAGAGATATACCCTCTCTTGAAGCACCGACCAGAAGCAAACCAAAAAACTTCAAGAGCATTATGGAGGAAATCAGAGATACGCTTAATCACAAATCATGGTTAATGCTGTTTTTCGCCGGTATCGTATTTAGTATTTACGTTGGGTTAACCAGTGGGCTGGGCTTCTACTTCAATAGTTTTTTCTGGGATTGGAAACCTACTGATGTTAAAGAATTTATCATTGTTGATCTCTTTGCCGCACTCATCATTAGCGCTTTTGCCGGCAAACTGGCGCAACGCTTCGACAAAAAACGCCTGGCAGTCATTTTATTTATTATCTCTATCGCGATAGGCCCTTTACTGCTTATTCTCAGACTCGCTGATGTTTGGTGGGGAATATCCATCCTGCCACCGAATGGAGAAAAATTCGGTAGCCTATGGTGGATCATGCTGACCCACTCATTTGTACAAGCCAGTGTCGGTGTACTGGCATGGATACTGGTTGGCTCGATGACAGCGGATATCGTTGAAGACAGCCAACGCCAAACTGGCAAGCGCTCAGAAGGCCTGTTTTTTGCGGGTCCACATCTGGCTCAGAAAGCCGTTTCTGGTATCGGCCTGATGATAAAAGGGCTGATGCTAACGGCAGTCGGTTTTGCCGCGACTAATACGGTCGAAGACAAAATAGCGGCCATGGAAGACCTGGCAGGTATTATCGTTGTACTGGCTATCATCATGCCGTCCATTTCCCTCTACCTGCTATCCCAGTATGAACTCACCAAAACCAGCCATCAGTCTAATCTGACTGACCTCGGCTATATTAAGACAGAGGGTATCAAGGCAGAGGATCCTCAATCAGGGTGATTTTGTGTAAAGAGGCAATTAATACTATTTATTTTGATGTTTTAAATTTTTTATTGTGGTAATTTTTAAGTTCGATAGAAAATCATGAAACAGCGAATAGTAAATGAATGTAACAACCGACTATGCCCTGAATTCCAAAGCATTACGACACTCTGGCCAGTATAGTCGTGTCACCAAACGAACAAAGCACCTGACCCTGCTCACCAATTTAACCCTGCAGCTCTACAAACGTCAGACCACTAGTAGAACAAGCCTGCGAGCATTTTTTATCAAAACCCTAGTGCTTCAAAATTTCTTTGAAAAAAATATTCCATGCTGCCAACAATGGATCATGGAGCACTTCGACGAAGACGCAGATTTCATAAAGAGGAACATCAAACGCTCTATCAAGGCAGATCGGTACTTACTCTCTGGCGAGAAAATCTACCCCACGAAAACACTGATTAAACATATTAAAGGGATCTATAGCGACTCGGGAGTCCCATTCATAGAAACTAAAAATGGCTATGGCGTTAAAATAACACCCTTTAAAGTCCTTCAGTTCCTGGTTGACTATTGTCGCCTCTCACTTGCCAATAAAGACCAGGAAACGCTTCTGCAACAGGCAATCCAATTAACACTATGGGAACATTTTTTTTATAAAAGGAAAGCATTCCTCACCACGGGTGACATTGCACAAAGATTAAAAATAAGTAAGTCAACGCTCAGCACAGCTCTGTCACCCATGCTCGAACACGGTTTACTTAAAACCAAACAGGATTGTAGTGACGATCGCATCACCTACTGGATACTAAACCAACAAGACCCATCACTTAGAAAAAAATATCATGTTATACGAGACTATCTATGTTGTGATGAGTAGATAAATAGCTTGTTTTTAACGCCAATAGCGCCAGACTCAGACCAAAAACTCAACAGTCACCTGCTAAAAACCTCGTCTGGCTCAAAGCAGCTAGTCACCTCATGCAGCACACCCTTAAAGGCAGCGACTCTGGCTAACCTACCAGGACTATCATTTAAAAAAAGCCCTCCCAATAAGACACCCGTTTAATTGGCGAAATCAATCAATATTCAAGTCGATCATATAGACAAATATCGTCAAATTGGTTAGCTTGGGCGCTTACTAAAACTCTCCCCAAAGGAACCTTTTATGCAAGTATTACTGATTATAACTGCTCTTTTGCTAGGCAGTTCTGTTTCTGCGGAAGTCCAATTCCTAACCAGCAAAAAGACTGAAGAGGCAGGCTTCCCTTTCTCAGACGCGGTTAAGGCAGGGAATTTTCTTTTCCTGTCTGGCCAGGTTGGCACAGACCCACAGTCGGGGCAACTCGTTGAAGGGGGTATTGAGCCAGAAACACATCAGATTTTCAGGAATATAAATGCCATTTTAGCGATGCAGGATGCATCGCTTGAGAACATAATTAAATGCACGGTTATGATCGATGAAATAAGCCAGTGGGGAGCATTTAACGTAGTGTATGTCTCCTACTTTCCAGGCAATAAACCAGCACGCAGTGCCTTTGGGGCAGACGGCCTGGCATTGGGTGCCAGTGTCGAATTGGAATGCTGGGCTTATCTAGAATAAAAACCAACAGTTTTCCTTAAGTCATACGTATAATCCCCCCGATAGGATTACGCATTCAAAGACGACTGTGCCTAATGGCCGATCAAAATAGATAGCACCAACAAGCGAAATACAATGAAACACCGAACAACCCTTCTCTGCTCTAGATTATTCCCACTCTTTATCGTTAGCACGGCGCTGTCCCTGCAATCACCAATCATTGAGGCGGCAGCCACCAAGCAGCCCCAGGCGAGCGCCGAATTATTAACGACCAAACCTGTACTGGATGGGGAAATCCGCGGGGACGTAGCCTGGGAAAAAGTCACCCCTATCCAGGAATTCTGGCAGATACGTCCAAAAATTGGTGAACCCGCCAGCCAGGATACCGATGTGTATATCGGCTATACCGATGACACCCTTTACATTGGTGTGATCCTTCACGATTCAGAAGCGGACAAAATCATAATTGCCGACAGCAGAAGAGATGCTGACCTTAAGGAGACTGATAGCTTTACTCTGATAATCGATAGTTTCCTTGATCAGCAGAATGGTTTTGTGTTCGGTACTAATCCAGCTGGAATCGAATATGATGGCCAGGTGACCAAGGAAGGCAGCGGTAACTTTGGCTCTGGAGGAGGTGGTTTTAACCTGAACTGGGATACCAACTGGTCGGTAAAAACCAAGATGGGAGACTATGGCTGGAGTTTGGAAATGGCCATTCCATTTACCTCACTGCGTTATGGAAAGGAAGCGATACAGAAGTGGGGTTTTAATTTCCAGCGAAACATTCGCCGTATAAACGAGACATCCTACTGGGCAGCGCTTGACCGCCAATATAATATTTATCGAGTATCGGCAGCAGGGACCATAGACAATATCAGGGTCCCAGTGCAAAGAAACCTGAAAATTACACCTTATGGGTTAGCTAAATCAATCAGTGGAAACAATATATCCTCAGACAGTAATAAAGAATTTGGCATGGATATCAAGTACTCGGTAACGCCAAGCCTGACACTGGATTTAACCTATAATACAGACTTCGCCCAGGTTGAAAACGATGAGTTCCAGATCAATCTAAATCGATTCAGTTTGTTCCTGCCTGAGCAGCGGCCGTTCTTTCTGGAAAATGCCGGTCAGTTCGCCGTCGGAGTTCCCAAGGAGGTTGAACTGTTCTTCAGCCGAAGAATCGGTATCAGTTCTAATGGCCAACAAATTCCCATAAAAGGCGGTGCCAGACTATCCGGGAAGGTGGGTTCAAATACGAACATTGGACTACTTCACATGAGTGCTGAGGCCCTGCCAGGATCTGCCCCTCAAAATGACTTTACCGTCGCTAGAGTTAACAAGGAATTCAAAAACCGATCTTCATTAGGGTTTTTAGTGGTCAATCGAGAGGGAGACGGTAGTCTGGATGACGAATCTGAAGGTGACTACAACAGAACCTATGCCGTTGACGGCAGGTTTGGTATCGGTCAGTACGGTGACCTTTCAGGCTTTTATGCTAAGACACAATCTCCCCACCTCAAGGGTAAAGACAGCGCTTTTCTATTTAGAGGCGCTTATAACTCGCAGAAATGGTCTTCCCGGGCTGCTATTAGCCATGTCGGCAGTAACTTTAACCCGGAAGTAGGTTTTCTTAAGAGGAAGGGCTTTAATAAAGCCGATTTCCTTTTTCTCCGGCGCATACAATCAGACTCGTGGAAGACCCTGTATGAAATGCGTCCCCATATTGCTTATGCAGGTCATTGGGGTGAAGACGATTTTTACGAAACCGGCTACTGGCACATTGATCAGCAATGGGAATGGAAAAATGGCTATGAACTTCATACCGGCGTTAATCTGCTCCACGAAGGTGTACGAGAGTCATTCAACTTAGTCGGTGATAAGGTTGTCGAACCAGGTGAATATGATGATGAAGAGTTGAACCTGGTTATAAAAACTGACCAGGGCGCTCCCTTGAGCCTATTTCTGCGAGCCAAGATAGGGGGACTATTTGGCGGTGACAGGGTACAAATGAACCCTCGTATACGCTACCGGATTGGTGATACCTTCAATGCAAACCTGAGTTGGTCCTATAACCGAATTGATCTGGAAGATGGGGGAGAACCATTCACCATTAACGTCGGATCATTGAGAATGACCTACTCATTCAGCCCAAAAATTTCCCTGCAAGCACTGGTACAATATAACGATTCTACAGACGTGCTCGCGACAAACTTTCGATTTGCATGGTTAACGTCAGCTGATGCCGGGTTTTACTTTGTTTATAACGAAACCAGGGACGATGATGTCGGCCAGTTCCTCGAAACGCGTAAAGAATGGATTCTAAAATACTCCAAGACATTCGATCTGATGAACTAGTCCGAACGCCCGCCGATGGCTCCATCCAATGAAGACGCAGATTGCCTATCGCCAGTAAACACCGTAGGCTGTTTTAAGGCGCTTAAAATTGAAATGGAGGACTCGATGCTCAGGCTCATGCCTGGGCCAGAAAACCCAGGCCGGTGGAAAGATAATTTCACCTCTCACCATCGAGCCCGCTCGCCTCTCAGAAGATTAGGTTCCGTTCAGCAGGTAAAAGACTAATCAACCGATTCTTCCCGCGTCGTGACAGGATAGATTTTCCTAAACCAGGGCTAAACAGGCCTTTCCATTTATAGAATACGTATACTTCGGGCCTAGCAGCCATTCAACTCAAGGAGACTTACATTGCAAATTGATTCAACTGAATATAGAGAAAAAGTCTATGCTGGCGTTCTCGGTAAAGTCATCGGCGTCTATCTCGGCAGGCCATTTGAAGGCTGGCACTACAACCAGATCCAAGATCGTTTGGGTGATATTGAATATTATGTCCACGATAAACTCGACCAGCCATTAATCGTCACCGACGATGATATCTCTGGAACTTTTACTTTTCTCAGGGCAATTAACGATCACCCCAAAACGCCCTCCATCTCGCCAAAAGAAATTGGCGAAAGCTGGCTTAATTATCTGATAGAAGAAAAAACCATCCTCTGGTGGGGAGGCATGGGCAACTCGACAGAGCATACAGCCTACCTGAGACTGAAGGCAGGAATCGATGCGCCAGAGAGTGGCTCTATGGCCCTAAATGGCAAAGTGGTCGCTGAGCAGATTGGCGCTCAGATTTTTATTGATGGCTGGGCGATGATTGCTCCCGGCGACCCAGACAAAGCCGCCCATCTGGCACGCACAGCTGCTTCAGTAAGCCATGATGGTGAAGCGATTCTTGGCGCTATATCCCTGGCCGTTATGGAATCGCTAGCTTTTATTGAGTCCGACACAGATGTTCTATTGGATACTGCGCTGGGCTACCTACCCGACCAGTCTGTCATCTATCGACTCATCTCAGATATACGAGACTGGCATGCCGGCGAACAGGACTGGAGAGAAACTCGAAAGAAAATAGAACAACAATATGGTTACGACAAGTACGGTGGCAACTGCCACATGGTTCCTAACCATGGTTTGATCATTCACGGATTACTGCATGGCCAGGATGATTTTTCTCTGGCCATGAAAATTATCAACACCTGTGGCTGGGATACCGATTGCAATTCAGGCAACCTCGGCTGTTTACTAGGAATACAACATGGCCTTGCCGGTATCGACGCCGGCAAAGAGTCAGGCAAAGATTGGCGAGGACCCGTAGCGGACAGAATCTATATCCCCACCGCCGATCCCAGTTGGGGTATTTCTGACTGTGTCAGGGAAACAGTCAGTATCGTCAATACTGCAGCGAGTTTAAACGAATTACCCACTTGGGCTCCAAAAGGTAATGCCCAATTCCATTTTGATTTACCAGGATCAGTACAAGGGTTCCAAGTCATTGCAGGTGAAGGCCATGTTGAGTCCGTGCAGGGTTTGACGAAAACTGGCCAGCACGCATTGAAACTCGCCGCCAGCGACGACAACAGCTATTTTGGCACACCGGTATTCGCGCCCTCGAAGGCGATCGCTAAACGGTTTGAAACTGCTGGTTACGCGCTTCTTGCATCACCTTTATTGTATCCAGGACAGACCTTGTCAGCCGACATTTACGCCTGCAATGGTACTTTTACTCCTGCCCAGTTATATGTCCGCTATTACGGTGAAAATGATCTTCCGCAAACTATTTTCAGTGATGCTCGCGCATCCGAGGAACTCTCTGCCGAAACACTGACCCTGTTAGTTCCTGCCTATGCTCATCCCATTTATGAAATCGGTATCCTGTTACCTGAAGGTGGCGAGCTTCTGCTTGATCGTGTCTACTGGTCAGGTGAACCCGATATCAAACTGGAAAGGCCCTCCCATAAAGGCACCATGTGGCGCAGGAGTTGGGTATCGGCGGTTGATCAGTTTTCATCATGGTTTGAACCCTATCGATTGATTCAGAATCAAGGTCGAGGTTTACTCATTCAGGGGACCCGTGATTGGCAGGACTACACGGCAAGGGCCCAGGTTAACCCGCATCTTGCAACCGCATGTGGTCTGGCTATTCGAGTCCAGGGCTTAAACCGATACTACGCACTTCTGCTGTCTGCAGCCGGGGAATTGAAACTGGTGAAACAATTTCATGGCGAAGCCTGTCTTGGCAAGGTGCCATTTGACTGGCAATTCGGAAACCCATACGAGCTCTGGCTGCGCTGCGACGGCCCTAAACTATCAGCAGGCGTAGGCGAACAAACGCTTTTTGAAATCATCGATCATGACTTGGATTCAGGAGGGATAGGTCTGGTGATTGAAGAAGGTCGCTGTACTTTTGACGAGATATCCGCAAAAGCAAACCTACCCTAGTAGCCGAGCCCGGACCACCATGGAACCTATTCACGTAGAAATCAGACAGCTTTTTCGACTGGCCTTTCCACTGATGGGCGCCCAACTGGCACAGATGGGTATGGGCGTCACAGATGCCATAATGGCCGGTAACTATTCATCCGTTGATCTGGCTGGCGTGGCTCTGGGTACCAGTATTCTTTGGCCCGTTCTCATGCTCTTCATGGGACTGGTCCAGGCTGTGACACCGACCGTTTCACAATTAAACGGCGCGCGCAATTACCCGGAAATAGGCGAAGTAATTAGACAAGGCCTATGGCTTGCCCTGGTTGGCGGAATCTTAGGCGCCTTCATGTTAAATAATATTGAACCTGTCTACCAATGGCTCAATGTAGATCCTTCTACCAGCGCTATTTCTATCGCCTATCTCAGCATGTGTTCCATGGGACTTCCTGCTCTAATGTGTTTTTTCGCGTTGCGCTTCCTGGCTGATGGCATGGGTTTTACGCGGCCCGCATTGCTGATTTCAGTATCGGCTCTAGCCCTGAAAATTCCGCTGAACTATGTGCTGATCCACGGCGAGTTTGGTCTGCCTGAATATGGCGGGGTCGGTTGTGGTATTGCCCAGGCAATCATTATGTGGTTCCAACTCTTCCTGGTCATACTGGTGGTAACCGGTCGGCGTTTCGACAAGACCCAGTGGCTAAGGCGAATTACCCCACCGGACTGGCAACGCATTAAGCCACTCCTTATCATTGGCTTACCGATTGGCGCAACCATTTTTGCCGAAATGAGCGTGTTCTCCTTTACTACTTTACTACTCGGCCAATTTGGCCCTGAAGTCGTTGCCGCTCACAATATTTCCATGAATATTAATGGCGTGTTCTTCATGCCACCAATGGCGCTGGGAATGGCCGCCACCATCCGCATCGGTTTCAGGGTCGGTGAAGGGGATGCGCTTAACGCACGTTCAACGGCTTTGATTGCCATGGGAGCAACGATGTTGGTCGCTTTGTTCGGAGCAGGATTCATTTACCTACTAAGGCAACAGCTCGTCTCGATGTATACATTGGACAGCGATGTCCTCGCCCTGGCAAATCAATTATTGATGTTTGTCATCTTCTTCCTGATCTTCGATGCATCGCAATCAACAGCAACGGGAGCTCTCAGGGGGTATAAAGATACCCGCGTACCCATGCTGCTGGCATTGTTCAGCTTCTGGATAGTCGGGTTGCCACTGGAATGTGCCTTGGGGTTTGGTTGGTTCGGAGAACCCATGGGCGTTTATGGTTTTTGGATCGGACTATTCTGCGCGGTTGCGACAGCTTCTGTCCTCATAACCGCGCGCCTTTGGTATGTCAGCGGCAACGATAAAACAATACGAAGACTCAGCTTTGGCTCAACGGATGAGTCCAGCTTATAGCGTCTTGTCAGGCAGACCATTCATCAAAATCCTTCAACCAGAGCCGCCCTCCGGCTAAAGGCGAAGGATTATAAGAGCGATATCCAAGTAATCGTTTTACCCTATCTGACCGATCGGCAATTAATCGCCTTGGATAAACAAAACAGGCAGCTTCTTCTGGTGTTAGCCAGCCAACCACAAAGCTCAAATGCAGTGCAAGCCTCCAATCAGTCTCAGACAGGTTCGCACCCCCTCCGTGAATGACCTTACCACTATAGAAAAGAGCACTACCGGCAGACATTTCAGCTGGAATCGTGTCGACAGCTTGTCCTTTGGTTCGATAATCCGACCAAAGATGACTACCCGGAATCACTCTTGTTGCGCCATTAGTTTCACAGACTTCATCAAGCGCAAGCATCATACTGATGGTCACCTCGGGCATATTCGGCCAGGTCATTTTTGTTAATGACGACCAATTCTGGCAATCCCTGTGCAGCAATTGGGCGGGTTGGCCAGGACCAATCAACATCGCCTGGGCCGTATTAAGCCAGTAATCAGGACATCCAGGATCTAACCTGTTATCTGCAAGAATCCGCATCAGTGGATTCTCGAGCAAATCAAAAAATACCGGGGTCAATAACCCTATGCCGGTAAACCTGATCGTGTTAGGCCCGTGAAATACCTTCCAGCCCGGATCAGGATCAGCACTACCCGGTTCTTGGTCATCAGCTCGAGCAACGATGGCGTGTTTTAATTCGGTTAATGCAGGCCCAGAGACTAAGTCATCGACGATAACAGCCCCAGTTCCTTGAAAACGCTCTAGTAGCGTCTCTGCGTCTATCTGGTTCGAAACATGAGTAATTTCTATATCATTACCTCCTTTTTCATCGCTGATTGAGTCTAACCAAAACTACTGACAAGGTCATTTCAAGAAAGCCTCCTACCAACGGACATTGAAGCCTTTGCCAGCTAGGTTCAAATCTTGCGGGTTGGCTGATGGTACTAGATTTCTGCAAAGCGGCGGATACGCGCATGGTCAAGGCTGGTCTGTTGTAATCGAAACGCAGCTAACACTGCCACTAGTACTAAACCAATCAGTAATCCTACCCAAAAACCAACAACACCCTCCCCGATACCAAAGTACCCGTATCCTATCGCAGCTGCAAATGGCAGAGCCAAAAACCAATAACCCACGATAGAAATAACCAGCGGGATCTTGGTATCTTTATATCCTCTCAAGGTCCCTAGCAACGAAGCCTGGGCACTGTCGAACAGCTGGAATATTGCCACTACAACCAACACGGATGCAGCTAAGGCTATCACTTCAGGGTCACTGCTATAAATCTCTGGCAGCCAATGTCGTGCTAGCAGGACCAGCACACTCGCCAGGACTGCATAGACCAAAGCCACCTGCAGCGCCAACCAGGCGGCGGCCCTCGCCTTTTCAAACTGACGGGCACCAACATAGAAACCAACTCGTATACTCGCCGCTGAGCCTAAAGTCATGGGCACTACAAAGGCAGCCCAGCTAATATGCCCTGAAATCGTGTGGGCGGCCAAAGCGACGATACCAAGAGATCCAATCATCAAACTGATCAATGAGTGAAACGACATTTCCAAAAACATAATCGCACCTATCGGCGCGCCAATGGAAAGAATACTGGACATTCCGGGCTTTCTCGGCGGGCTGAACCTGGAAAATATCTTTGCCTTCTTAAACCATGATTGCTGAGCCAGAATCAAAATAGCAAAAAATTCAAACCACATAGTAGCGGCCGTCGCCCAACCACATCCAGCTCCTCCCATCTCTGGCATACCCAACTTTCCATAAATGAAAACGTAATTCAATATCGCATTGACAACCAGCGCTGTACCAGCGATTACCATAGGGGGCAGGGTTTTACCCAGGCCTTCGCTGGTATAACGTAAGGTAACGTAAAGCATGCCTGCCGGTAGTCCCCAAGTGACCGCCTTCAGGTACTCTTCGGCAATGGTAATCGCATCTGCATCAACAGAAAATAGTGAAAAAACAGGGCCGGTTACCCGCAAAAGCAAACAAAGCACAATTCCTGCTATCAACCCAAGCCACAAACCCTGTCGAGCCAGAGACCCTACCTCAGCCTGCTTTCCTTCTCCCCTGAGCTGTGCCGTCATGGGTGTGACCGCCATCAGTATGCCTGATCCAGCCATAAATAAAGGCCAAAGCACAATCCCACCCAGTGCCACACCAGCCAAATCAAGAGAAGAGTAATGTCCAGCCATCGCAGTGTCCATGAAACCCATACCCATGATAAAAAACTGCGTACCCATCATAGGCAGAGCCAGTTTCAGTAGCGTTTTGAACTCAACGGCGCGGTCAAACATGTTTGGTTTCTCTCACCTTAAAGCCACTCCGTAAACCCTTTAATGGCTACAATTTTGGATTAACCAAATAATCAACCGGGATCCATATTCTGCCGACAGATAATACATTTCCAAATCGCATGGAACCACTGAAAACAGCGTTAATTCTCCTATACCAACCTGGTTTGACTTAACAAGACCTGCTTTCCTGAATCGGTCAAGGAGATCTTCTCCAATGCCTTCTAGGCAAGCCACTGTCCCGTGATAAGTTCAGGCACAGTCTCTAAGACCTAGTCAAGTAAAGATCCTTTTCGTTCACAACCATGCTATGGCATTGCCGCCATACTTTACCCGGCAAGGTAAAAGGCCTTCTCATCCGGATGCCAGGCCATCTAAAACACACCTTAATTTTTTCACCCCTCTAATTCTATTTGCAGTAGTACAACAAGGGAAAACCAGCAATAGTCAAAAAAACCCACCTGCCGGCCATATTACATTAACCGCTAAGACGGCCTAGTAAGATCAATAACACCTTCGACCACGCGCACTGATGCAACGTGCCTTTCATACCTAAAATGAAAGATCTAGTCTCACCGATCGAGCTTCAATCATGTTTACAAATCATCGAGTAGCTGCAATACCTGCCAATCAATAATCGACCGCTGGGTCCGATAAAATAAAAGGTCCTGCCAGTCCATGCCCAGAGCCGCACATTCATTAGCGACTATACTGATGTCTGTACTACCAACAGCAATCGTATTAATCATATGACTGATAATCAGGCCTATTTGATAATCTTTCTCCAGGTCGTCCATCGTATAATTTTCAATACCGTGGCCTATTAATCCTGCAAGATAATCTGCCAACAATGATTTTTCCTGGGCTTGCCTAAATGGTGTGGACCCACAGACGTTCAGTAACCGGGCAAAATCCCATGCGCCCTGAGCGACAAAAGGAAACTGCCAATCAATGACACTGAACTGGCCTCCCTTGTCAGTAGGAAAGAACATCTGCTTTGAGTGAAAGTCGCCATGAACGAGTGTATACGGCCTACTCGCGAGAAAATTAAGCATCTTGGGGAGTTTTTCTTTGGACCTCGCCATTAACTCCATGGTCACCTCACAATCTGAGAACACGCTTGAAAGGTTTTCACTGATTAACTGCGCACCTGCAAAAGCAAGGCCGAAAAATTCAGTATCATCATACTGAACCAGATAGTCTTTCTCCCTGAGCATAGCCTGGTTCCACCATTTACTATGGAAAGCCGGTAATTTAGAAAGTGCTAGAATAATCTGCTCTTCGCTGACTGCCCAAGAAGGCGACTCCGCCGGCGCAAGGTCCCGCATCAATATAATAAATTCCTGGTTTGATTTGTCATAAGCCTGATATACACAGTCAGGCACCGCGATACCAGCATCAGGAAAGTCTCGATAAAAGCTGGTCTCGCGACGATACTGGTCATAATTGGCGATGATTTCCTCAATAACCTGAGAATTCTGAGAGGTTAGTTTTGCCACTAAGTGTCGCGGCAAATCAGGATCCTGCGAGTCAAACTCTACAGTGAGAAAAACCACCTCCGCAGTCTGGCCCGGCTCATTGGAAACACGAGCAGAACACTTCACCACTTTGCTTTGTTGCAGACATCCCGAATCAACCAGGGCGCTATTTAGCCAATCGACGGTGAAATCTTCGGCAGTCGCGGGTATTTTTAACATATCACTCCTCTTTTCCATTCCTTATCGCACCATATTACATTCCATAGACCATGAGCAACGGCCCTGCCTTAGGTGCCCATGGAAAGAAAGCTGTAATTAAAGTACATTGCTATATTTTGCTATCAGGAGCAAGCCATGTCAGGACCCTTAACCGGCATCAGAATTGTTGATCTAACGACGGTCATTTCAGGGCCGTCAGCAACCATGTTACTCGCAGATCAGGGAGCAGACGTCATCAAGGTAGAATCCGTTAGTGCTCCAGACCACGCCCGCGGTGCAGGCTTCGGAGAAAATCAATTTACCCCTATTTTCCTCAACAATAATCGCAACAAACGCGGAATAGCGCTAAATCTCAAAAGCAATACTGGTAAAGCCATGCTTCTAAAACTGGCGGCAACGGCCGACGTGTTCATTCAGAATTTCAGACCCGGCGTAGTTGAACGACTTGGCGTCGGCGAAGCAGAAGTCCGTTCCGGTAAGAAAGATATTATCTATGTTTCCATCTCAGGCTTTGGTGAAAAAGGCCCTCTTTCCCACAAACCAGTCTATGATCCAATCATTCAGGCGGTCAGCGGCCTTACTACGGTTCAGGCAGGTTCTGATGACCTTCGACCTCGTCTGGTAAGAACGATTCTTCCGGACAAACTAACCGGCACTGTTACTGCTCAGGCTATTACCAGCGCGCTTTTTCACAGAGAACGAACTGGTGAAGGTCAGCACGTACGAGTGTCTATGCTTGACACCGTCGTATCATTTCTATGGTCATCTGACATGGGTGGCCAGACTTTTGTCGGCAAGGAGGTCAGCACCCAGAGAGCGGCCACCTTCATTGACTTAATATACGAAACGAAATCAAGCTATATATCCGTATCGGCCATGGCGAACAAACAGTGGCAGGCGCTCTGTGATGCGCTTGGAGAACCGCAATGGAAAGACGATCCCCGCTTCAATACTCCAGCAAAAAGAGACCTCAATGCAGACCTCAGACTCAATATGACGCAGGAGAAGTTACTCGAGAAAAGGGCAGAAGAATGGCTGCCGATTCTCGAACAAGCCGGAGTCCCTTGTGCGCCTGTGCTGACTCGATCACAAATGATTCATCATCCACAAGTGCAAGCCAACCAACTGCTGTTTGAAAGCAAGCACCCAGTTGCAGGTAACATAAGACAAGCACGCCCTGCGGCCAGATTCAGTCATTCACAACACGAAACCATGAGCGGCGCTCCATTGCACGGCCAGCATACCGTCGAAATTCTTTCAGAACTCGGCTATGGTGAAGCGGAAATTCGAGCTGCAGCTGCTGAAAACGTCGTCACCTATCCCGAGTTCGAATGACGAAACCTGGATATTAACGTGAGCTAGGTAGCTATGCTGATGCCGCCCGGCCTGTCCGCCTGGCAAATGATTTAGGCCCTTACTCTCCAGTAAATCGTGGTGGTCTCTTTTCTTTAAAAGCCTGCCTGCCTTCTGCACCATCAGCACTATTACTAACCCGCAGTAGCCTGTTACGGGCTAAAGCAGCCACCTCTGACGGACCTTTCGCTAGTGTTTCGGCGACGAATCCCTTGATTGTCTGTACCACCAGGGGAGCACTGACCTCCAGAATACGGGCATACTCAAGCGCGGCATCCAACTGCTCACCGGGATCGACCACTTTATTGACCATGCCAACTTCATAAGCTCGCTCAGCAGATAAATCCTGGCCTAGTAACATAAATTCCATGGCAATTTTATGAGGTATTCGCGCCGCACAGCCAGCAATCAGGCCTCCTGTAAAACCCACCTGAGCCTCGGGGTATTTAAAAATTGTATTACTCGCGGCAACGACGAGGTCACACATCTGAACTAATATATAGGCACCGCCGACGCAGTATCCATGGACACAGGCAATAATAGGCTTGTCTGTCAAAACACCCACGCCGGGTACGCCTTGCCACATTTCTTTTGGAGGGTTCTTTATATCGGCGCCCACGGAAAATGCCCGATCACCGCTGGCAGCCAAAATAGCGCACTTTTCAGCAGACTGATCAAAGCGCGTGAAAGCACCTCTCAGACCCTGGATAACGTTTTCATCCAAGGCATTTAATTTTTCTGCTCTATCGATGGTGATAATCGCCGTGCCACCATTCACCTCGTAGGTTACATCCGTCATAATAAACTTCCTCATTAGAATTTCGTGCTTATCAGTTGCTTGTAATTTCTCTCAATCAGGTCACCCACTGACCAGTCAAGCCAGTAGGAATCAAGCAAACCCTGCAACACCTTAAATACTATCCTTGGCCTGGCTATATTGACTCAAAATCACGCATACGGCGATGACCAGAAAACTGATTCTTTAAAAACAGTATTTGATCACCCCTGATTCTAGCGCTATGGGTCAACGCAAGATATTCAGCGTGGTTGGGTACAAAAGGCAATGCCAGCAGTTGCATACCGGCAGAGGTTAGCATGCTATTTCCTTTGCGGGCATTACAGCGCTTACAAGCCGTGACTACATTCATCCAACTATCTCGTCCACCCCGGGACAGGGGATGAACATGATCCCGACTCAGTAAATAACCAGGAAACTGTTTACCACAATAAAGACAAGTATGCTGGTCTCGCCGAAAAAGCGCCCTATTGGACAAAGGCGGCTCTGATCTATTGCTGGCCATGACCTTGCCTCGACAGGCAATGACACTATTTAACGGTAGAATCGTCCGGGTATTGGTTAATCTAGATAAGCCACCCCTGACTAACATGACGGTTTCTCCATAGCTCCAGCTAACCATATCTCGCGCATGCAGACAGACAGCATCCTGCCAGCTCAGCCAGTCAACTGGCAACCCGGCATTATTTAGCCGTAAGATCTGTGGACTCACTGTCGATGCCTCTCCTTTCCCAAACTACTAGGATAAAACCAGATTGCCGTGCTTGAGGCCCTATTCGAGCCCTATGCCATTACCGGTCACTTCACTCGCCTTTGCAGATAATCGCTTTCATATTGATCCTAGTTCCCGAATTTATCAACAATGGGCTGGCTCATCCGAGAAAACAACCGCTGCATCGATTCATCTACCAGCAAAAATCCTCTGACAACACCATAGCGCAATTGCCTGGCGCCAAAGGGGAAGCCAGCACTTATAATTTGATCGCAACATAGAAGAGAAACAATCCTTATGGTTAGACCATGGATTGTAGAACTTCAGGCTATAATAGCCCTGCCAACATTGTAGCCGGGCCAAAACTAATGAACCACAAGCAAACCACCAGCGGTTATAAAACGGACACTCTATACGCAAAATCGAGAAAGTCTGTTGCACCGTTTGAATTCGATCAGCAGGTTGCAGATGTTTTTCAGGATATGATTAGCCGCTCTGTTCCCGGTTATGCCCTGACTTTGAAGCTAATCGGTCAGATTGCTGCCGAATACAGTCAAACTTCGAGCAGTTGCTTTGATCTCGGCTGCTCTCTGGGCGCATCTGCCCTGAAACTTCAACAATACGCAGCCAAAGACTGCAACGTAATTGGCATTGATAATTCATCAGCCATGATCGACAAATGCCAACAGCAATTAACTGCATTGGGCTTAGCAGATCAGATAACACTGCGCTGCGAGGACATTAACAAAGCCGCTATTGCCAATGCCTCAATCGTGGTCCTTAACTATACTTTGCAATTCATTGAAAAGTCAGCTCGACAACCGCTACTTAACAAAATATACCAGGGCATGCTGAAAGGTGGCGTACTGCTGTTGTCTGAAAAAGTAAGCCATCCGCATTCAGAAACAGAGAAGCTCTTGACCGAGCTTCATCTCAATTACAAACGCCAACAGGGCTACAGCGAAATGGAAATTGCCCAGAAACGCTCCTCTTTAGAATACGTCCTCATTGCAGAGACGCAGCAACAGCACCTCGACAGAATCAGCAGTGCCGGCTTTGGTCGCGCCACGATCATCAATAAAGCTCTGAACTTCACAACTTTCATGGCTACGAAAACATGAAGCCAGTACAGGATCCAATCTACGACCTGGGCAGTCGACGTTATCCTTTCGAGTCAACATCTTGAACTATCAGCAGGCCATGCCAGGCATTAACCTGGAGCCCTTCTTTGAGCAAACCAAAGGTCTTGAATTAGGCCAGTATCACAACTTTCTCCGCCAGGCATTAGCCAGCCGAATTGGCTCACGCCCCCATGGCCGGGATCAGGAATGGTACCAACTGCTCAACACGCTCCCTCAGTTAAGCAGGGTCGATGCGAATTTTAAAGTTGATCAGGTTTCCCTCAGCACCGCGGCGGGAATCGACCAGGCTGCCCTTAGAAAAACTTTAATGGGACTGCATCCCTGGCGTAAAGGACCGTTCAATATCTTAGGAGTCGAAGTCCATGCCGAGTGGCGTTCAGACCGGAAATGGCAACGGATACGGCCTCACCTGAGTACCTTGAAGGGACGTCGAGTTCTTGACGTAGGCACGGGCAATGGCTACTTCCTTTATAGAATGCTAGGTGAACAAGTAGACCTTGCGCTGGGTATTGATCCGACACGTTTATTTCTCTACCAGTTCCAGGCCCTGCAAAACCTTCAGGCTGAGAACAATGCCTTCTTACTACCTCTAACGGACGAGGACCTACCACCCTGCCAGTTCTTCGACACGGTGTTTTCTCTCGGCGTCCTCTACCATCGAAGACAGCCCGTGCAACATTTACAACGACTGATCAGCGCTCTTCGACCCGGAGGAGAGTTGGTCCTGGAAACCCTTATTATTAATGAAGCAAGCAAATCCCTGAAGCCCACTGGCCGCTATGCACAGATGCGTAACGTCTGGTTAATCCCGACCCTTAAATACATCAAGGAACTACTACAGCAATGCGCCTGCGAGGACATTAAAGTAGTTGATGTTAACGTCACTTCCACACAAGAACAGAGAAGCACTGAATGGATGCGCTTTCAATCGCTAGCTGATTTCCTCGACCCTGAAGACTCAAGCAAAACTATAGAAGGTTATCCTGCACCTGTTCGAGCAGTCATCATTGCTACTAAACCCGACTGACTCATATACTGGCTGGTACTCGCACTTCAAGGCGCAAAATCAAGTAACTGCGAAAACCCTGAGGGTCGATGCGGACCAATGACCAATTGCTCTATGATGCCCTGACCCGCCTCCTGACCCTCATCATGGCTCAACCTGACATCGCACATAGCCTGTACATGAATGTTTTCAGGCGGAACCTCGTCCAATGTGTAGACTTCACGATGGATAGCCAGATCGCTGTGATAGGTCCCATGACTGAAAGTCTCATGGCCATAGCCTATCCCCTTCATGAAGAAGTTCCATTTTGGTTGCAAATCGATGTGACATTGCCTGCCATCTGGGCGCGTCAATGAAATACTGGCGCTTTTAGCGTAACGGGTTCCCGGCTGGTAGATCTGCTTGTACTCTCTTTCAACCATCACCTCTTCCGGACCTTGGCCAAATTTAGGAATCAATACCGCATTTTCATTCCATGCGTTTCCGTCTGCATCCTGGTTAACAAAATAATGAATACTGAAATCCTGAAAATTCATGGGCACCCAGATCCAGTAAAATTGCATGGCGGCGGAAACAGGATTCGGTTGGCGGTCGGCGGCTCCGATGTTCCTAATACCCCATGACCGGTCTCTGGTTCCAGTGAAGTTGGTTCTGTTAACCTCTATACGCTCACCTGCAACCTCAATCCAACCTTGCCAACTACCATTTTGCATCATTCGCGTCAGGTCCATCGTCAATTGCGAACCGAGACGCCTGATAAAACGAGGTTCCTCATGTGCTGGAATAAAGGCCTCAAAGACTAGTTCACAGGCCAAAGAGCTATCCGGATCATCACAAGTTAATTTAAGACGCTGCATAGGCTCAAGCACTTCTACAGAAAGTGGCCCAACCTGCATATCCAGACGCTCCAACTTCATCACTTTAGAACTTATTACGTTATGCTGCTTGCCTTTGAATACCACGGAAAAACCCGCATCAAGAATATTCACATAAGGATAAACTCCCAGTGCCATGGCAAAGAAAATCTCTCCTTTACTATCGTAACCATTAAAAAAATAACGGTCATAGAAATTGCGATTGCCACCTACATAGGCAATCGGCTCTGGTGTCTGATGTAACGGATAATCATCTCCCTTGGTTAGCATGACCTCGATCCCTTGTTAATGTTGCGATAGGTAATTATGGCAATACTGGAGACTCGCTGGCAACTGGGAAGGTTTTACAATGCATTGACTCAATGCCAATAGAGTTCGCTTACCTTTCGACAGATTGTTATCATGGACGGCGCAGGCACGGCAACCCAGGGGATGGAATATTCTATGATTAGTATTTTAGGTATCATACTTATCCCTCTAGCAGCCTATGGTTTATCCACCAATCGCCTCGCTATCAATCCAAGAACGGTGTTTGGTGCCTTCATCATTCAGGCCAGTTTCGGCTTTTTAGTGCTATACGTTCCCTTAGGCAAGCAGTTGCTAGCGAGTCTCGCCGATAGTATTGCAAGTATGCTCAGCTACACTAAGGCAGGCACATCTTTTTTGTTTGGTCGGTTAGTAGATCAGGACATGGGATTTATCTTTGCCCTAAATGCGCTACCCATCATCGTCTTTTTTTCAGCACTGGTCGCGGTTCTATATCATCTAGGTATCATGTCTCGGATTATTCGGGCTATTGGCGGTAGTCTGAAAGCGCTTATCAAGACCAGTCATGCAGAATCCATGTCTGCCGCAGCTAATATTTTTATCGGCCAGACTGAAGCGCCCCTGGTGGTCCGGCCCTACCTCGCTGGAATGACTAAGTCCGAACTATTTGCCGTTATGGTGGGAGGACTAGCATCCATCGCCGGATCGGTTATGGCCGGCTATGCTGCCCTCGGGATAGAACTAAAGTACCTCCTGGCTGCTTGCTTCATGGCTGCTCCAGGAGGGCTCATGATGGCCAAAATAATCCTGCCCGAAACCGAACAACCCCAATCTGAATTTGACGAATCCGGCGATATCAAGGGTGAAAAATACTTCAACATATTCGATGCAGCGGCGTCTGGTGCGCTTACTGGTCTGCAAATGGCGCTGGCAGTCGGCGCCATGTTATTGGCATTTATCTCATTGATCGCACTGCTTAACGGTATATTGGGGTGGGCCGGTGACAGTGTCGGAATTAATGGTTTGACCATAGAGTTACTGCTTGGCTATCTGTTTCAACCTGTCGCCTTTTTACTCGGGATACCCTGGTCAGAAGCTAATATCGCTGGCGGTTTAATTGGCCAAAAACTGGTTTTAAACGAATTCGTTGCTTATGTCTCGTTCCTTGCCTCTGCCCCAGAGCTAAGCGAACAGTCCCAGGCCATTGTCATTTTCGCACTGTGCGGATTTGCTAACTTTTCGTCTATTGCCATACTCTTGGGCGGTATCGGTGCACTGGCGCCTAATCGACGTGAGGATATATCACGTCTGGGTCTCCGAGCCCTGGTTGCGGCGACGCTGGCAAATCTCATGAGCGCATCACTTGCCGGCTTTTTCTTGGCCCTTAGTTAACGGTCAAATCCAACATGTCGCCGATAAATTCAAAACCCCGCCTCCCATCCATAGAATTCCATTCTAAACACTGCGCAACTGATTTTATCGAGTCGCTGCACGACTACGGCTTCGCCGCCTTGAATGATCATCCACTAGACATGCAACTCGTCCGAAAAATATATCGTACCTGGAACGATTTTTTTGACAGTAATGAAAAACACCGATTCGAAGTAGACCGAGAGAGTCAGGACGGCTATTTTTCAATCCAGAAGGCAGAATCAGCAAAGGGTTTTTCTCAGAAAGACTTCAAGGAATATTTCCATTACTACCCATGGGGCAGATGCCCGCAGGAATTACGCGAAGATATTCAGACTTATTACCAACAAGCGCAAGCTTTCTCTATTGTGCTGCTGCAATGGGTAGAGCAACACTCACCAGCAGAAACGAAACGGTATTTCAGTCAATCGCTGCCCTCTATGATCCATGGAAGTGCGTCCAGTCTGCTGAGGATTCTTCGTTACCCCGCTGTTAAAAAAGGTCAACACGTCAGCCGTGCAGCTCCCCATGAGGATATAAACCTACTGACCATATTACCCGCTGCAGATGGCCCAGGCCTGCAGATACTCGACCGAGAAGGTCACTGGATGCTTTCCGAGAACCAGGAGGACCAGGTCCTCATCAATACCGGTGATATGCTGCAGGAGCTATCCAGAGGTTATTACCCATCCACTACGCATAAGGTAGCGACGCCAGATGGGGACGAAAATTCAGCCCCGCGCATGTCGCTACCGCTGTTTCTTCACCCAAAACCAGACGTTGTACTATCCGACAGATATACAGCGAAAAGCTATCTTGATGAGCGTCTGGTTGAACTAGGCGTACTAAACCAAACGACTGGAAAGTCATAATGGACCGATCTTGGGGCGCTAGCGGTGGGGAATTAAACCCTACCAGACTAAAGCCAGACAAACACTTAAAAGAACATTCAAATTGAAACTGCTAGACCTTAAAACCAGATTTTCAAGCCGAATCGCCCTGCTAATACTAATGTCTATCGCCATGCCTATAGCATTCAATACCTGGCAGGCACTACTCAACAACTTTGCAGTGGAAAGAGCCGCCTTTACTGGTATTGAAATCGGCATTCTACAAAGTATCAGAGAAATACCTGGGTTTCTCTCCTTCACCACGGTGTTTGTATTGCTAATTATCAAAGAGCAGACTTTTGCTGTGGTAGCCCTGGCAACCCTCGGGGTAGGTGTAGCCATGACCGGGTACTTCCCAACTGAATACGGCCTGTACTTTACCACCATACTCATGAGTACCGGCTTCCATTACTTTGAAGTCATCAAGCAATCACTTAGCCTGCAGTGGCTATCTAAACAGGAAGCACCCCAGGTGTTGGGCAGGCTCATCGCTATCAGCTCGATCACTTCTCTCATAGTCTATGCGCTGCTCTGGCTCTGCCTGGAGTGGCTGCAACTAGACTACCACTGGAATTTTCTTTTCGGCGGTAGTTTCTGCATAGTGATTGCCATTTTGATGTGGCTGTGCTTCCCAGCCTATCCGGCAAAAACCATGCAACGCAAGACTCTGGTACTAAGGAAACGCTACGGCCTATTTTACCTGCTGACTTTTCTATCCGGTGCCCGACGGCAGATTTTTATGGTTTTTGCGGCTTTTCTTATGGTTGAAAAATTCGGCTATCAGGCATCAGAGGTGACGCTTCTTTTTCTCATCAATTATAGCTTCAACTGGTTATTTGCAGAGCGTATCGGTAAGTTCATCCATCATTTTGGTGAGCGCAACGCACTGACCGCCGAGTATATCGGCCTGATTGGTGTTTTTATTGGCTATGGAATAGTTGAAAATTCAACCACAGCTGCGCTTCTTTATATTATTGACCACATGTTTTTTGCGATGGCGATAGCCATCAGCACCTATTTCCAAAAGATAGCCGCTGCAGAAGACATTTCTGCCAGTGCATCCGTTTCGTTCACCATCAGTCATATCGCAGCTGTAGTAATCCCGGCAGCATTAGGGCTGGTCTGGATACAGTACCCTTCCCTGGTATTTTACATTGGCGCCTTGTTTGCCATACTCTCACTGATCGCAGTGCAATTTATTCCCAATAACCCGGCACCAGGTAATGAAATAGCGTCCAGGACCAGATCAAAGCATTTCCAGAACGAAGGTAGGGTCAGTTGATAAGGGCTAAAGCCCGGCTAAAATTCGTATCATTATCGCCTGAAATCTCGGCCTATTGGGACCAAAGCAACACCTGTGAGATCAGCTTGAGCTGCTGTTGATATCCCAAACCCGGGATTAAGCAAGCTAGCGATTTCTCTCAGCATTCCATGCTAACACCTGTTCAGGCGGCATAGGCCTGGCTACTACATAGCCTTGGATTAAATCCACTTTGAGCTCGCCACACAGCAACAGGTCTTCTTCAGTTTCAGCGCCTTCGGCGACAGCAACCATATTCAAACGGTGCGCCAGTTGCACACTTGATTCAAAGATCGCTCTTGCCGCTGGTTGAGAAGATGCTCCGAATACAAAGGCCCGATCTATTTTTAACTCGGTAAACGGAAACTTCCTTAATTGCTCCATGGAAGAAAACCCTGTGCCAAAATCATCAATTGATAAGCCGATTCCACGAAGCCGAATACGGGTCAATTGCTCCAGTATCAAAGAAGGGTCCTGGGCCAATTTACTCTCGGTGACCTCCAATATAATCCGCTCCGGCGGGATACCAGATTGAGCGATAACCGCCTCGACAAAGGCGACTATGTCGGGGCTAGCCAGGTCCTCAATAGAAAAGTTGCAGGAAACCTTCCACTTTTTACCTGCCGCATGCCACCGCGCAGCTTGGTTAACGGCGATAACAAAAATTTCCTTGGTCAGAACGTGTATTAAATCCGATGCTTCTGCCACCGGGATAACTGACCCGGGGCCCAATAAGGTCCCGTCTGTCCTGCGCCAACGAAGCAATGCTTCAAGCCCGATCATCTGCATGGTAACTGCATCTACCTTAGGTTGATAGTGCAACTCTATACATCCCGAGATGATACCCGCCTTTATCTCATCCTCAGTGAGAATGACCATTTCAGGTCTGACACTGTGAGATGGCGATTCAGCTGAGAACGCATGCAGCATTTCTTTTAAACGATCCAGGGAAATAGGTTTAGGTAAGGATCCCAGAATGGGCAAGCCAAAGTTCTTAGCCAGATCACTGGCTGTTTCCAATAATCGAGGATCTTCACCACTAAAAACGATAATAGCCGGAGGCGACTCATACTCCGTGAGCATACGCAGAAGCTCAATACCATCCATGTCCGGCATATTAAGATCAAGTAACATCACATCCCATTGCGACTGCAGCAGATCTTTTGTCATCGACCCATTAGTTGCTTCGCCCACCTTAGCGACTCCTAACAGGCCCAGAACACGTCGAACTATTGAGATCTGAAACGGATCGTCATCAACAACCATGACTTTAAGATGGGCAAGCTCGTTTTCTGTCATGGCAAATTGGTCCTTCTAAGGAGGCTATATACAGACAATAAATCGATGACATGATCTCATTGTATCGGACCCGGCATGCTCCAATACATCCAATTCAGATCGAGTCACGACCGATTTTATCTGATGCAGGGGTCAACTGATAGCGAATATGCAAATGCTTTAATCCATGAACAAAACTCGCCTGAAGCCGCTCAGGTGAACTTAACAGATCAATAGATTTTATGCGTGGAATGAACTGCTTGAAAAAAATCCGCATTTCCAACCTTGCCAACAACAATCCAAGACATTGATGCGGCCCTGTACCGAACGACAAATGTCGATTAGGTTTTCTTTCGATATTAAATTCATCAGCCTTATCGAACACATCTTCATCAAAGTTAGCTGCCGCATACATCAAACCCAGCGTATCCCCTTTTTCTATTTTCTGACCTCTTAGTTGGCAATCCTGAGTTGCCGTCCTTGCAAACTGCGCGACTGGGGTAGACCAGCGGATCATCTCTTCAATAGCCAGCTTAACGGCATCCTCATCATCGACGATTTCCTTAAATCGCGTTAACTGCTCGGGATGTGTCAACAAACCATGCAAACCACCGGTAATGGCATTTCGTGTCGTGTCATGGCCCGCAGAGGCAATAATAGTGTAATAGGAAATCAATTCTCGATAGGGAAGAAATTCACCGTCAATTCTGCCATTGGCAATATAAGAAGCCAGGTCCTCTGTCGGCTCCTTGCGGCGAGCATCCGTCAAATCCGAAAAATATTCATAGATGTCTTTAATGGTATCGAAAATGGACAATGGATCATCCGCCAACCGTTTCATTTCCGGATCATCCCCGGCAAACAACTCGTTGGTTAACTTCAGGATTCTCCATTCATCTTCCGGTGGCACACCCAATAGTTCACAGATTAATTTCAGAGGTGGATGAACCGCTATATCACTTACGAAATCTGCGGTCCTCTGCTCGCCTGAACCCATCATTTGATCGAGAATACCTTTGGTAATCATCGTCAACCTTTGTTCAAGCACTTTGATGTTAGATGGCTTGAACCAGGGCTGAACCAAGGCTCGATAGCGAGGGTGATCTGGTGGGTCCATCTGCACCAGGGAACGAATTATTCCACCATCTCCTGCTGATGCCAGCACCTCTAGCAGCCGCGGTGAATCCTGCAGTCTGTTGAAAATCTCGACCATGACCTCCTGCTTTAAATCTGGAGACGATGCCTCTTTCATTAATAGGGGTCTGGGTGAACTGGCAAATAATTCAGGCTGTTTTTCTATCTCAACGATATCGGCATGCTTGCTGACAACCCAAAAGGGCGCAAAATTTTCAGGATGTACTTTGCGTAAAGGGTCATTTTTCCTGAGCCAGGCGAAAGCCTGGTGAGGGTGACCATGCTCGGCATAGTATTCCGGGGCAATAACATGATTATCACTGAACTCGTAGTCCGCCAAACCCGTTTCATCTATAAGGGACATTTAAAAAATCCTTGTTAAACTCCTTGTTAAACTCAGGCTAAGTTTTAATTCTTAACAAACGTTGTGTTACCGTCCCTGCGACCATCGAGCCACTGACGTTCAATGCGGTCCTGGCCATATCAATTAAGGGCTCGATGGATATCAGCAAGGCAACTAATTCAATGGGTAAGCCCATCGCGGGTAAAACTACTAATGCAGCAAAAGTCGCTCCCCCTCCCACTCCGGCTATGCCAAACGAACTGATTGCGACAATCATCACTAACGGGAAAAAAAAGCTCGGCGACAGAGGGTCAAGTCCCAGACTCGGCGCTATCATGGCGGCCAGCATGGCTGGGTAGATTCCTGCACACCCATTTTGGCCTATTGTTGCCCCGAGGCTTGCCGACATATTAGCGACTGCCGGGTGATTTTTCAGTTCATTGACCTGGATAGAAACATTGATCGGAATCGTGGCAGCAGATGAACGCGAAGAAAAGGCAAAAATAAGTGCAGGCCAAATGCGTTTGAAATGCGCTAATGGATTTACTTGCACACCCATTAGCACCCCGGCATGAACCAAAAACATTAGCCCAATAGCTAAATAAGATACCAAGACAAACTGGATCAGGTTTAATATATCAGCGGCATTGGATTGGGCACCCATCTTAGTCATTAGAGCCAGCACACCATAAGGCGTTAATGCAATAATCATATTAACCAGTTTGAGCACAACTGTCTGGGCTATATCCATGGCTCGCTGAAACTGCCTTCCGGCTTCAGGCTTTTCCTGTTTAACCAGCAAACCGGCCACACCGAGCAGTATTCCAAATATCACCACGGCTATCACCGAGGTGGGTCTACTACCCGCTAAATCCGAAAATATATTTACTGGCAGGAAGCTAATCAAAACCTGGGGCAGGGCCAATTCAGATACCCTGGTCTGGCGGGATTCGAGCACGGAGGCTCGAGCAACCTCTCTTTCCCCCTGGACCAGACCATCGGCACTGAGATTAAAGCCGCTAGACAGCAATACGCCGATCACAGCTGCGATCATCGTCGTTACCAGCAGTACGCCTATGATCAGACCACCCATCTTTCCTAATGTGGCCGTATCCTCAATTTTCACCACTGCAGCCACCATCATGACTAATATCAGCGGCATAATGATCATTTTCAACAAACTGATATAGGACGAACCTACCAAATTGGTCCAGGACAGTGTGGCGCTGATGCTCTCAGGGGTATTTCCCATACCTGACTGCAGCGCCAGTCCGAATACAGCACCGAGAACCAATGCGATTATGGCTCGACTGGACAGGCTCCAGCCCTTTCTCGATAAAACCACGAGCCCTGCAAGCAATGCGATAAAGACAATCAAATTCAGAACCATAATCTTCTTCCTGACAATTCAAAGTTACCTTAACAATGCCTTCTCGGTCTCCAGAATAACATGGCAGAAGATTAAGGCATTACCTTACCGTCGACTAGCTCAAATAACCCCAGCTAGCTGGCGCTTTGACTGACCATCGCTAGAATATCATTAAAAGTCGTGCTCGGCCTCATGGCCCTCTCAGCGCGTTCTGGGTCGGGATAGTAGTATCCTTTCATATCCTGAGCGGGACCCTGAGCATCGAGCAGCTCTGCGACGATTTTATCTTCGTTTTTAACCAACCTAGTGGCAATCTCAGTAAAAACTTCTCTGAGCAGGGTATCATCATGCTGGGCTGCAGCAGCTTTTGCCCAATACAAAGCAAGATAAAAATGGCTACCCCGATTATCAAGCTCATTTACGACTCTCGAGGGAGACTTGTTTTCCTCCAGAAACTCGGCGATGGCGGCATTCAAAGTATCGGCTAAAATCTGGGCTCGGCTGTTGTCGAACGTATGCGCCAGGTGCTCTAAAGAGGCCCCTAAAGCTAAAAACTCACCCAGTGAATCCCAGCGTAAATGTCCTTCTTTTTCGAACTGCTGAACATGTTTCGGAGCCGAGCCACCCGCCCCCGTTTCAAACAGGCCTCCACCGTTAATCAAAGGCACGATAGAAAGCATCTTGGCACTGGTACCCAGTTCCATGATTGGGAACAGATCTGTGAGATAGTCTCGCAGCACGTTACCTGTCACCGAAATGGTATTTTCGCCAGCTCGAATTCGCTTTAAAGAATGACGGGTTGCCTGAGCCGGTGGCATAATCTGATATTCGACACCCTCTAGGTCATGTTGAGGTAAATACTGTTCCAGTTTTGCAATTAACGATGCGTCATGAGCCCTATTCGAATCAAGCCAGAATACCAGTGGCCAACCGCTAATCCGAGCCCGCTGTACAGCCAGCTTTACCCAGTCCTGTACAGCCTCATCCTTGACTCTACAGAGTCTCCAGATATCACCCTCATCAACATCATGCTCAATCAAAACAGCACCCGAGCTATCTAGAACTGTCACTTTACCCTTCGCTGATATTTCAAAGGTAGTTCCATGGGAACCGTATTCCTCAGCCTTCTGGGCCATGAGCCCGACATTCGGCACAGAACCCATAGTACTGGGATCGAAAGCACCATGTTGGCGACAGTCCTCTATAGTCTCTGCATATATACTGGCATAGCAGCGATCAGGAATAACCGCTTTCATGTCCTGCAGGTCCCCTGCTGGATTCCACATCTTGCCAGAATCTCTAATGGCGGCTGGCATCGAGGCATCCACAATAATATCGCTGGGCACATGCAAATTGGTAATTCCCTTATCAGAATTAACCATTGCCAGTTGAGGCCCCGAGTGCAGGCAAGCATCCAGATCCTGCTTGATTTGGCTACTTAATTGATCCGGCAGTGAGCCGAGCTTTTCATAAGCATCGCCGATGCCGTTATTAAAATCGACCCCTAAACCCTCGAGCACCTCTCTGTGCTTCTCAATTGCAGCAGCATAGTAAGCTTTCACAGCATGCCCAAACAGGATGGGGTCCGACACTTTCATCATGGTTGCCTTGAGGTGCAGCGACCAGAGAACATTCTGCTCCTTTGCCTCTAGCAACTGCTCATCGTAAAAAACCCGCAATGCCTCGACACTCATGAACGCGGTATCGACCACCTCACCTGCTTCTACGTCAATGCCCGAAAGTAACGTTTGGCTGACACCACGGTCATCCGTATGGACAATGCTGAGTTGATCACCGGCAGCAAGGGTGACTGACTTCTCCGAAGCGTAAAAATCCCCTTCTTGCATATGCGCGACATGACTTTTTGATTCGGAATTCCAGACCCCCATACGATGAGGATGCTTGTGCGCGTAGGCCTTGACAGCCAAAGCAGCCCGACGATCAGAGTTTCCTTCTCTCAAAACAGGATTTACAGCACTGCCTTTGATTAAATCATAGCGTTGCTTTATATCACGCTCGGATTCATTCTCGGGTTCTTCAGGATAATCCGGGAGGTCATAGCCTTTCTTTTTCAATTCCTCAATGGCGGCCTGCAACTGGGGATTAGACGCAGAAATATTAGGCAATTTTATGATATTTGCATCTCGCCGCTTGGTTAGATCTCCTAGCTCTGCCAGGTAATCCGGTATTTTCTGTAGGTCATTCAGCCTTTCTGGGAACGCCGCAATGATCCTTCCAGCCAGGGAGATATCCCAAGTTTCCACAGTAACACCAGCGGTATCTGTAAAAGCCTTGATAATAGGTAGGAATGAATAAGTTGCTAGTCTTGGGGCTTCGTCTGTATCTGTATAAATTATTCTTGGTATGTCAGTCATATGATTTCTATTTACAATTCTCTTTATACAGATGTCTTGTGAACATCTGCGACTCAGTTGGGCGTTCTGGTTAGAACGCCTCGCATTATAGTCTAATGTCGGCTGAGAATCATGCCCTCCTCCATGGGGGCCTAACCCAGCTGAAAACTGACTCCAGTTTAGGCGATGAGTGCAGCTGAAGATCACCGCAAGTTCGACTCCAGCAGTTTTACAGCTAGTTCAGATTATGTTCATATGTATTCTTATAATCGTTTGATAAATGTGACCAGCAAGAATCCTTTAATGGCTTTGGCTGGCAAAAATCGAAGCACTAATACAACGAAATGCCTGCCACCTATGAAAAAACCAAGCACTAAGCTTTTATTACGATCTGGAATGAATTACTTGCTTCGAATAGGCGGCTTCTATCTCATAGCCGGTTTCGCTTTGGCCGCACAACCAGACTATAACGACCATCTGACTTGTGCTGTCTATCACCGCATGTTGATCGGCGCTCTCAAGTCAAAAGGCATGGATCAACTGACTTTAGCTGACCGGGAACAGATGCAAGTTCAAATTGAATTGGCCAAGCTTGCTGGCAATGCGGAGTTCGAAGCCTTTACCGAGACCCAATTCAACGGGGACTGGGCCGAAAAATTTAACTTGATGACCAGGCAAATAAACTCTAATTATCAGAACCTGTATTCATTGAAGGCACGCTACAAGGATCAGTGCAAAGAGCTATAAATCCCCCCCTCCCCTCCCGGTCCTTTATATCCTAAAATGGCACATCGCTCTCTAATGATAGGGATTCTTGTGTTACGGGATGGGGAAACATCATCTTGGTCGAATGCAACATCAATCGATCAGCTTTAGCATAGGTTGTTTCATCGGCATAAAGATCGCAACCAAGGATGGGGTGACCCAGCAGTGCAAGATGCAACCGAAGTTGATGCTGTCTTCCTGTGACCGGCTGCAGCGATAAGCGAGTTTCTGAATTGCATCGCTCAATCACCTCAAATCGTGTCAAAGCTGCCTTTCCAGAAACCCTGTCAAGCCGTTGCTTTGGCCGATCAATAGGGTCAGCGGCAAGGGGAAAGTCAATCGATCCCGTGTCTTCCGTAACCAGTCCATTCACTAGCGCCGTATAGGTTTTTTTGATCACCCGTTCTCTGAATAGCCGATTCATAGCAGAGACGCTCGGCTTTGATAAACTTAAAATTACCAACCCTGAAGTATCCAGGTCGAGTCTATGAACAATTCTTGCCGTCGGGAAATCCTCCAGCACTCTGCTCAGAACACAATCTTTTACAATCCGTCCGGGAACAGTCAACAGGCCAGCTGGTTTTTCTACTGCGAGAATATGGCCATCACTGTAAAGATAACGCACCAGTTCATGGCAGGGTGGTGGAATGTGAAATGTGGAGTGATTCAATTTGCACATTAACGTATAGTGGCAGTAACCCAAGGTTAACATCATTTCCTATGTCCGCAGAAGACGACAAACTTGCGAATGCCATCACCGATGTCACCCCGAAACTGCTCATGGCGATGGAATCTTTAGAGATCGCACAGAAAAGCCTTAATCCCAACAATATCGGGCAGCTTAACGGCTTGGTCCAGGAATACGTTTCAGCTTTAAAAACAGCAAATGATGTTCTCGCCCCGCTGGAATTTCCCGAAGCAATCAGTGCCTTCGGTGATTACCTTAAACAAGCATGCGTTTACTGTCTCCGCGCTGGCGAAGGATTTGCGAAGGGCCAAGAGGACATGATGCAGGCGTTAAGGGCTAACCGGGCCATGTGCAGGGCCCAGGAGCAGCTTTATCCATTAGCGCCCTTATTTACACCGGTAAACGAATATTTCCTCGAACCCGCCTTCAGAAAAAAAAACATCCTTGAAACATTCATCGACCCTCCTGATTCAGATGCTGGTATCCGGCATATCAACAATGCCAGAAATGAACGTGGCGGCCTGTCCCTATACATCCCAGAGAACCTTGATAAGTTGCAACCGGCTGCACTGGTAATGGCACTGCACGGCGGAACTGGACACGGTTCGGATATGCTTTGGTCCTGGTTGCGAGAAGCTCGAAGTAGAGGCTTTGTCGTTATTGCACCAACCTCCCAGGGTGACACCTGGTCAATCATGGGAGATGATATCGATAAGCCTTATTTGCTCAATTATCTTGAATTCGCGAGCGAATACTTCACCATCGACCCAGACCGAATCCTGCTCGCAGGCATGTCAGATGGCGCAACCTATGCTCTACAGGTAGGTCTGCGATCGCAAAGCCCATTTACCCATATTGCAGCTTTCTCAGGCGTTCTAGATCCACTGCTGAGCATCGATGGCCAATTTGAACTTGCAAGGAATCGTAAAATTTATATGGTCCATGGCACTCTCGATTGGATGTTTCCCATCGATATGGCGCAAGTGGCAAATGCCCAGTTAAGTGCTGCCGGTGCAGATATCACTTATCGAGAAATCACAGACCTGTCACACAACTTCGCAAGGGCTGAATTACCGAGCCTGCTAAACTGGCTTTCGCCTCCAGGAGAGACCTTATGAGGAAGTTTTTAATCTATCTGGCGCTGATGATTCTTTCAGGCAGCAGCCTGGCAACTGAACTGCTGATCATTCACAGCAATGACTTCCACGGCCATATAAGTGAAGCGGACACCTATGCTGGTGCAGCCAGAATAGCGGCTTATGTGCGAGAGCTGCGACGCAATCATCCCCGCGTATTGTTTGTTGATGCCGGTGATGCCATCACTGGCACACCCGTGTCCAGTTTGTTCGAAGGTGAACCGATCTTTCATATCATGAATGCCATGGGCTATGACGTCGGGCTGCTGGGAAACCACGAATTTGACCATGGCGCTGCGAAGATTGCTACATTCAAGGACATCGCTAAGTTCCCGCTCCTTGGCGCAACGGCATTGGATGCAGACAACCAGTTCATATCGGATAAGCCCTTTACCATTATCGAATATGACGATCTTAAAATCGGAATAATAGGCATCTTAACGGATTCAACACCTTTGCTCATAACGCCCCATGGCAATCAAAATCTAACCTTTCGAGCACCCGCAGATGTTCTCGAAGAATTAATTCCCGATCTTAGGGCGCGAGTGGATTTCCTCATCGTCTTGTCTCATACGGGCTTTGAGGAGGACATCGCACTGGCCAAACAATTCCAGGATATCGATCTCATCATTGGAGGCCATAGCCACACCTTCAACCAGCATCCCGTCAAATCAGGCAGAACCTGGATCGTTCAAGCCGACCACTATGGGCAGCACCTGGGTTTTGTTAAAGTCAATTTTACGGGTACCAAAGGACAGTACCGACTCATCGGCGACCTGCTTGCCGCTGATGAACTACCCCAGGCCGACTTAAAAGTTCTAGCGTTAGTAGAAAGTTATGAGGAGAAGGTACGAGATAAAGTAGACCTGCCTATCTGGGAAACCGATAAGGACTTGTCAAAGGAAGAAATCCAACCCATCCTAGAGCGTATTCTCGCAGAGCACGTCAATGCAGATCTCGGTTTTTATAATATCGGCGGCATTAGGGATAGTATCGATGCGGGCGTTATCACTATTCGAAAAATCTGGAACATTGAGCCTTTTAGTAACACCCTGGTCACGATAACCCTATCCGGTGCAGACTATCTGGTGCTACTTGCCCAAGAACCAAAATTACATCATTCCGCAGCCGATATTAATCCCAATAAACGCTATACGATTGCCACCAGTAGCTTTATAGCTGCCCATGCCAAACAGGCATTTGGGTCGGCAATTAAAGTGCAGGAGCGAGATTTACTGATTCGTGATGTGCTCATCGACTATATTTCAAAAAACGGTCTCTGAAGACCAGCCATTTTAGGACGATAGCAACGCCTTTAGTGACTATCGAAAGAAATCCCGGGTCAACTTCAGGAACGCTTCTAACTGATCATGATGTACCCAGTGCCCTGCATTTTCCACTGTAACGTGACGAGCATTGGTAAAGTATTCAGCAGGGTCCGCTGCTCTATTCTGGCCAAAAAGACTTTCACTACCACTCAACAACAGCAACGGAGATGATATCCGCTGCCAAAGGGCTTTACTCTGCTCCTGAGAAAGATCAAACGGAGCCATTACGTGCGTATAGTTATCAAACTTCCATGAATAACTGCCATCTTCATTCTGATTACTACCATGACCAGTAAGATGACGTGCCTGCCCCTCGCTTAGATGACTATTTTCATTGTGCATTCTCTGGTAAGCGTCATCCAGCGCTTCATATCGCTTTGGCAAACGACCGGAAACGGCTCTGGCACTCTCTATCCAGGTTCTCATTCTTTCGTGAACCGGTATTTCTTGATACATCCATGCCGGACCACCGGTACCTTCAATGACTACCATTTTTTCAATATTTTCAGGATAGATGCCAGCGTAGCGAAGCGCAACGCTACCGCCAAGAGAATGTGCTATGACGTTCAGAGGAGCCAGTTTCAACTGGTGAATAAGTTGCGCCAGGTCGTAGACATAATCGGTGTGACTATAGGTGCTGCCATAAACCCACTGGGAATCACCATGGCCTCTAAAATCCAGGGCAATGATGTGGTAATCATCCCTCAATGCCTGCGCCACCCAATCCCAGTTATGGCAGTGATCCCGGTTACCATGCACCAATAGCAGGGGCGGAGCATCAGTATTCCCCCAATCCAGATAGTGCAACCTCAGTCTTTGAGAATAAAACGAGTGTGAAGTGGGCGTAGCACTATTCATTTTCATTTTGCCTTCTAACTGCATGACTCACTCTTTTCTTTAATGGCTCAAATCTCAGGAAAACGCAGTTTCTTGATTAATCCCGTTCTTGAACCGGATCAATTGTTTGACGAATCCGGTTGTTAAATCCTCTTAGTTGCTGCACCAACTTAGTTAGTTTTTTTAACAGGGTTCTGTAGGTGACTCGATTGCTAAAGGTTTAATCGGGTAGACCGAGTACCCGTTTAGCGATGATATTGAGTTGTACTTCAGAGGTCCCTCCCTCTATCGAGTTTGCTTTTGTCCGCAACCAGGCCCGCGTCGCTTCAAGTTCTTTTTGCTCAAAACCCTCACCTTCCCAGCCCAGCATTTGCAACCCCATAGCTTTGAGCAACAATTCTGAACGGCTTTTATTCTGCTCAGTTCCATAGAGTTTAAACATCGATGAGACAAAGCTCGGCGCTTTAGTTGAACTGGATTCTTCCATGTTGCGACGAACTGTCATTCCAAAGCAGCGATCATTCATGCCATGCTGGATAATCTCATCTCTTAGCTGTGGCTGCGCTAATTTCCCATCGGTAATACCTATATAATGCTGAGCCACCTCCGATAGACTTGATTTGCCTGCACTACCACCCTGGCCACCACCTATCATCGTCCTTTCGTACTGAAGTAGTCGTTTAGCGACAGTCCAGCCATCATTAACCTGACCCACTACGTTCTTCCTCAGTGCCCGCGCGCCTTGAAAGTAGGTTTCACAGAACGGCGATAAACCGCTGATTAATTTAATGGGTTTAACCGATACGCCAGGTTGATCCATATTAAACAGAATAAAAGTAATACCGTTGTGTTTCGGTGCCTGTGAGTCGGTTCGAACCAGGCAAAAAATCCAGTCAGCTTGGTCTGCGCCAGAAGTCCAGACCTTTTGGCCATTGATAATATATTCATCACCATCGACCTCGGCTTTAGTTTGCAGGCTGGCAAGATCTGAACCGGAATTTGGCTCACTGTATCCCTGGCACCACCAGATTTCACCTTTAGCAATTTTTGGAAGATGTTCGGCCTTCTGTTGTTCCGTTCCATATTCAAGCAGTGCTGGTCCTATCATTGATAACCCCATACCCACCAAGGGTGTTCTCGCATTCAATGCCGACATCTCTTCTCTTAAAACTTGTGCCTCTGCTGCATTCAAACCAGCACCACCATACTGTTTTGGCCAGATCGGTACTGTAAATCCTTTGTCAGCACAAAGCTTCATCCAAACCTGGGTGTCTGGATTTTTGTAACTAGCCCGTTTTCCACCACCAGGATATTCATCAACTGGCATAGGAGTGAGCATTGACTCAGGGCAGTTATTGGTTAACCACTCCCGCGTTTCCTGTCTGAATGATATTAAACTCATCGTTTTCTCCTCAAAGATACTGTTATGAAAATTAACTGACCGGCTTCAACTCGAACCAGGTTATCTCGGCTCGTGTACCTATCCGAAGGACTGGTCCCCAGGTTCCAGTTCCCTGAGACACGTACAAATGGGTCCCATGATAGCTAAATAAGCCCTCTACATAATCGAAAACCTTTGCCACCAGAACATTAAAAGGAAATATCTGCCCGTTATGAGTATGACCGCTGAGCATTAACTGTATACCAGCACGGGCTGCAGGTACCAGACCTTGCGGCCTGTGATAAAGCAGAAGTGTAAATACCGTAGGACTGATTTCAATCTCTCGTAACTGATTCTCAACCTGTTGAGAATCATCCTTATCATCTATACCCACGACCTGGACATCAGGCCGGAACCAGCTTGAGGTGTTCCTCAGGGGCTGCACCCCTACCTTACCTAGCCTGGTTAAAATATCCTCCAAGTCTTCATATCGCTCATGGTTACCGATAACAAAATAAATTGGCATGGCCAATTCGGAAAAACAGGATAGAACCGATTGCTGCACTCCCTTCTGGTCAATCAGATCTCCAGTAATGCACAGGATATCGGGTTTTAATTCAGCAACCCGGTCAACGATACGCTCTAAAAAGGCTTGACTTCTTGAGCCAATATGAACGTCGGTTATCTGGACTAGACTCAGCGGTTCTCGTAACTGTGGATATCCAAGTTCAATTCTACGAACCATCGGTATAAGAGCAGCGTATAATCCTCGACACCCGCCGACAATCAGACAACCTATAACAACCCAGGCCACGATACTCTCTGACAATAGACTAAAGAAGATAACCACCTCTGCTACCAAGGTAGCCGCAACAAAAATTGGGCTTACTCCAAGAACAAAATCCAGGGCCTGTCGAATTAACCGGGAAATTCCAGTTTTTGGGTTACGCAGAACTCCCCTCGCAATGAGCTGGCTGCTCGTGACCACCAACAAAAGCAGAGACCAGATCACCAATGGCAACTCAAGCCAGGCTGAAATTCGCAGGACCGGATAAACAAATAGAACCAGGTGTAATGCCAGGCCAATCAAACCAACCCAGACCCAGGACCGAGATGGCCTGCCTTCCGCTGGCTTTTCTTCTGCTACGGTCATTATCTACGCCTTCCCCGCTCTACCTGGCCTCGCAAGCTAAGCTTGCTTCCACCAAGCCACACCCTGCTCATCTTCTTCTACTACGAGCAAACGCCGTCCCTGGGCACAGTGTAGGTGAGCAATAGCCTCCCCTGTCGCTGGGAAATAACTCATGTCAGTGATCTGGCTCTTAAACAGAGCGGGAAAAACATCAACCGCACGCTTGGGCTCTGCGCACAGGTCATAGAGCCGTTCAAGCGCCACCTCATGCCAGTCAATTAACGCAGTCAGTCTTTCATGAAGTCCTTCAAATATATCCTGGTGAGCCGGCAACACTAACAAGTTTGGTGGTAAAAGCTCCCGAAACCGAATACTCGACGCGATCCAGTCTCGAAGCGGGTTAGCGAGTGGCTCGGAAGGCTGCACACTGACATTTGGGGTGATCCTTGGCAATACCTGGTCACCTGCCAGGATAATTTTCAATTCCGGGCAATACAGGCACACGTGCTCAGGGGCATGACCATGACCAATCACAGCACGCCATTCCTTGCCATTAATATCAATATATTCGCCATCCTGTATTCTTCTATAACCAGCAGGTAAAGGCGCAATACTGGCACCAAACTGACCAAACCTTTGCTTGTAACGAGTTAGCCGTGGGGCATCAAAACCGGCTCGCTTATAGAAACGAATCGCATCTTCAGGAACATCTTTTGGTTGATCCGCCGCCATCACCTTGCACATATAAAAGTCACTTCTACTCATCCACAATGGACAATCAAATCTAGAGGCAATCCAACCTGCATTACCGGTGTGATCGGTGTGCAAGTGGGTAGCGACAACTCTGGTGACTGGCTTACCTTCCAGGTACTTATCAAAAATCGAGTTCCAGCAAGCCTTGGTCTGGTCGGTATGCAGACCGGTATCAACCACGGTCCAACCATCATAATCCCTGAGCAGCCAGACATTAATATGATTTAACCTTCCCCACAGAGGCAGCCTTATCCAGAAGACACCATCGGCAACCTCGGTCAGATCTCCTTCTGCAGGACACTGGTCAACAAACCGGTAAGTGAGGGGATCAAATCCCCGCTTTGATTTCACGCGGCCATTATTTGTGCTTACTTCTTCCACCATCTTTATCGTGTCCATTATTTTTGCTTTATCTGGCGTAAGCACGGTCCGGAGTTCAGGCACGTACCTGGAGGTCCCTATTGATTAGCCATTTTTAAGCTGTCTTAATCTACTGAATACTTATTCTTCTTACCTTCCTCGTAGCTGATCCTACTCGAACCAGCTTCAACTGGGAGTGGCTGTAATTAACCCCTTTGAACGCAACGCAAAGTTCTCGCTTATATATAAAGCTTATGAATACAAAGCTCGTGAATACAAAGCTCGTGAATACAAAGCTCGTGAATACAAAGCTCGTGAACACAAAGCTCGTGAACACAAAGCTTATGAATACAGACTCATCTCATCGCCTGTGATTAAGCGCGTAAGGTAACAGCGGTATTACCTCGATATAAGCACCAGTGTTACTGCCAGATTTTATAATAAACAAATATTATAATCACCAATTTCAATCCAAACACCATATCATCATAAGGTGAGATAATATCACTATCGGAACCAAGCCGCTGTCTTCTTCCAAGGATAATGCCTATCCACAGGCCCAGCGTATTCTGCTGGCCTGCCTTGTCATTGTCGGTATGGGGTTTTCTGTACTATTCCCGCTTCTGGCCCCTATTGGCCGTGAAATGGGTTTATCTGAAATTCAGATTACCAGCATTATTGGTTGTTCAGCACTAACGGTTTTTATTGCATCACCCATTTGGGGCAGAATCAGCGACCGATGGGGACGAAAAAAAGTCCTGCTTACCGGTTTGTTTGGCTTCTCGGTGGGAACATTTGGATTTAACTGGGTACTGAGCCTCGGTCTAAATGGCCAGTTAACCGGTTCATCTTTATTCTTAGCCCTCCTCTTTACGCGCATCCTTCATGCCGCGGTCATGTCAGCAACCATGCCTGCCGCCACAGCCTACATGGCTGATATCACCACCACTGCAACAAGAACAAAAGGCATGGGAGCAACCGGCGCAGCTAACAACCTTGGTTCCATTTTAGGGCCCGCCATCAGTGGTCTGGCGGTATTCTCCTTACTGTTGCCGCTCTGGCTTATGGCTATTATCGCCTTTTTCAATGGCCTTTTTATCTGGCGTTTCCTACCGGAATCGCCAAGCCCAACTCAGTTAACAAACGACCAGCCCAAACCTCTAAGTTATTCGGACGCTCGCATCCTGCCTTTCATTATCGTCGGCGTTTTCTTATTTATGGGGTTCGCCCTGGTCCAGCAAACCATGGGATTCCGCTTCCAAGACGCCTTGGGATTGTCAGCCAGCGAAACTGCAAAAACTTTCGGGATTGCAATGATGTTTTCTGCCGCGGCTTCCCTTATAGCCCAGTTTTTTGTAGTCCAACGCCTCAATGTAAAGCCTTTTTTCCTACTCAAACTCGCCATACCATTGTTGGTAGCTGCCTTCTTACTCATGGCCATTTTCGAAACCCGGCTCTGGCTAACCACGGCCATGATGATACAGGGCTTTGCTATGGGCTTGGCCGGGCCCGGATTTATGGCAGGGGCATCTCTGGCGGTAAAAAGCAGAGAGCAAGGGTCCGTGGCTGGGATAGCCGCCTCTTGCGGCCCACTTGGTTTTACCTTCGGTCCCTTACTGGGTGGGCTGTTATACCAGATCAACCCGGTTTTACCTTATGCCTGTGCTGCCGGAATGTACATTTTCCTGTTTGCATCGATGCAATGGTTGGGATCAAAAGTAGACAAGGACTTGAATTAATTGGAACCAACCTAATACAACTCTGTATCGCTGTGGGGCCAATATAAAAAGTCATATAGAGTTTTACCCAGTTGATGAGGTATTCTCTAGCCATGACCGACACTTCTCGAAATACGACCTATCAAAATCTAGCAAGCCAGGCAGAATTGGCTCTATTCCAGATCAATTCCGATAACCAACTAACCTTTACCAGCAGACGATTCGAACGCTTACTCAACTGGGATGAGGGAGAGCTTGAAGGCCATTTGGTGACGGAATTGGCCCACCCGGAAAATATTGCCAAGTTACCAAACCTGCTGAAAGAGGCTTATATTCCCGACGAAGGCAGTTCTACGCCAGTTGCCATTAAATTTCAGCACAAAACCCGTGGTTGGGTTCCCTGTAAATTGCACTGCATAGCCGTCAATGAGGCTTCGGGCCAGAAAACATTCCTCATAACAACGGACCCTGCAACTCCTGTAACGGATGACCAGGTGGTCATTGAACTAACCCAGGCTTTAGGCGAACAGCATTACTTAGCAGCTGTCGTAGACGAAGCTTCCAATCAGTACCTTTGGGCCAATCAAAATTATCTTAGCCTTATCGACAGGACCCTGCAGGAATTGCAAGATATTTGCCAGCAGGGATCTCATGAATCACCGCTGCTCAGCCTCAAAAACCAGTCATCAACAATGACATTAAAAGATATACTCAGCCAGGTTCCTCTTATTAACCAACAGGACATTACCTGCACTGACCCGCAGGGCAACATGCATTCGCTCACTTACAATGCCATTTCCTGCAATTTCAGGTCTAGAACATTTATCATTGGCTACGCCCTATCGAACAACCGCTCAGGCTCTGAAAGCGACACAGGTACCCAGACCAATCGAAACGACATTTTGGAAAGACTGGTTAATGACATAGCCCATTCCTTTAACAACCTACTGAGCATTGTCAGCGGACATGCCGCCATACTGGAAGAAGTTGAAGGCTTAGAAGGCAATGCTTCATTCGAAAGTATCCACCAGGCAGTCGCAGGCGGTGCCACTTTAATCAAACAGCTTAGCAGCCTCTCGGTGACAAAAACTTTTGAAGCCAAAGTAATCAATCTAGGCTCCCACATTGAACAAATGCAGGCCATGATTGAACTTGCGGTGGGTAGATCAATACGTCTCTCAATTGTCAACCATGGCGGTGACTGGCAATGCTCGATCATCCCAGCTGAGTTCCAATTTGCATTATTCAATTTGTGCATCAATGCCAAAGAAAGCATGGCTGCTGGAGGCACGCTCGACATTTCCATAACCCAGGTCAACGCTGACTCTACTGATATCCAGACTTACGGACTGATGGCAGCCGATTATACAAAGATAAGTATTCGTAGTGGCGGGTCGGGCATATCAGAACTAGCTTCAAGGCACATTTTTAAACCGTTTCAGCCAGTGCACGAATCCGCCCAAATCGACCTCGAAAAAAGCCAGCCTAACGATTCGGTTCTGAGTTCGATCAACTCCGTATTCTTGGTTCCTGCTGACTCAGAATTCGAATCCGGAATCAACCTATACCTACTTCGCGATAATTCCCTTGGAGAGGGATTAATCCGGCAAGAAGAAACCGTTGTTTTTGAAAGTAAAATTAAGCGGGCTCTCCTGCTTGAGGACGACCAGGGCGTCAGAGAACTGGTATCGATGTTTCTGCAAGGCCAGGGTTTTGATGTCACAGAAATAGCATCTGGCGAAGAACTTAATCTATTAGAGGATCTCAATTTTGACTTTATGGTATCGGATGTAATGCTACCTGGTAAAGAAATGGGGCCAGACGTGGTTAAAAAGGTCAGGAAAACCGTCAATAATTTGCCGGTCTTGTTTATATCAGGCTATTCGCACGGTTCGCTCAGTGCCGAAGATCTGTCCAAGCCTAATACTGACTTCTTAGCGAAACCTTTTTCAAAGCCCGAGTTTATTAGTAAAATTGACCAGTTACTGGCGTCGCCTAAAGTATAACGGTGCCTTTCCAGGGGTAAGAAACCGAGCCGTGAACCCGGCCTGCAATTTTCTACCCCATGAAATAGCCAGTGAATGCTTGGATTCGTTACTAACAAGACGGACTTAGAAGAAGAAAAGTGATCGGTAACCGTCCAGCTATGATATCAGTGGCAGGGTTAAAGGCCTCGAAGCTGAAAAAGAGAATTGGTATGCCATAGTGAAAAAGAGTACAAAATGGTACTTCCCCACATCTGGAAATTGACAAAGGTGAAAAAAATTAAAACAACAAAAATCCTATCTATTATCTTCCTAATCGGGTTCTGCAGCCTTTATTTTAATAACCTTTTAGCCGAAGCCGGAAGCGGCGCAGTCAAGTTCGCCCAACTTGAACAAACCCTGCCAACTCCAACGGTTTATAGAACCGCATCCGGATCACCCGGACCCCTTTACTGGCAACAGCAGGCTGATTACAAAATAAAAGTTGTACTCGATCAGGAAAAACGGTCGATCAAAGGCTCGGAGACCATCGTCTATACAAACAATTCTCCTCACTCGCTTAAGTATCTATGGCTGCAGTTGGACCAGAATCGATTTAAGAAAGATTCGCTGGAAAATCGATCCTTGACAGAGTCACGACAGGATCGCCTGAGCTTTGACAGACTGCGGAAATTACAATCAATCTCAGATCACAGCCATGGGTTTAACCTGACCGCGGTTACCGATACAAAAAATAACGCGCTTAGCTACACTATCGTCGACACAATGATGCGGCTGGACCTACCTGAACCTCTAGCCACGGGAAAGCGTACCCGTTTTAAGATTGACTGGGAGTTCAACATAATCGAAGAAGCCGCTATAGGCGGACGAGGCGGTTACGAGCATTTTGAACTTAACGACACCCAGATATTCTTTCTGGCCCAATGGTACCCAAGGCTTGCAGCCTATACAGACTATGCTAGTTGGCAGCACAAAGCCTTCCTGGGCAGGGGTGAATTTACCCTGGAGTTCGGAAATTTCGACGTCAGTATTACCGTACCAGACAATCATGTTGTCTCCTCAACCGGCCGCCTGACCAATCCCGAAGAGGTGTTAACTGCATTACAAAGAAAGCGCCTAACTGCTGTTACTGCTGATAAGCCCAACTTCATCGTAACGCCGCAAGAAGCCTTGGAAAATGAATCATCCAGACCAACGGGTAGTAAAACATGGAGATTCAAAGCTGAGAACGTAAGGGATTTTGCCTGGTCATCCTCAACCAAATTCATTTGGGATGCCATGCTTCATCTCCAACCTGGCGCTAAATTTGACCAGGTCCTGGCAATGTCGTTCTACCCTAACGAAGCTGAACCAGTTTGGTCTCATTACTCTACACATGCAGTGATTCATACCATGGAGGTCTATTCAAGGTTCTCCTTCGACTATCCATACCCGACTGCTCAGAGTGTCAATACCTGGGAGAGTGGAGGTATGGAATACCCCATGATCACTTTTAATGGCTATCGACCTGCCAAACCGGATGACAAGGTATCCGTTGACGGATCGGAACCCGACGACAGTGCCGCCGAGGTTCTTGAACAGGAAATTGGCGAGATAACTTATTCGCGAAGAACCAAATATGGGTTAATTGGCGTCATCATTCATGAAATCGGCCATATTTATTTCCCAATGGTGGTTAATTCCGACGAAAGGCAATGGACCTGGATGGACGAAGGATTAAACACCTTCCTTGAATACGTCGCCGAACTCGAATGGGAGGAAAACTTCCCCGCTTTTAATCGCAGCCAGACCAATGTGCTGGACTACATTCCAGGCTACATGACCTCGACGCGACAGGTCCCTATCATGACGCAATCTGATTCCATTCTACAATTTGGGCCGAATGCTTACAGTAAACCTGCTGCAGCCTTAACCGTATTAAGAGAAACCGTCATGGGCCGAGAACTATTCGACTTTGCCTTCAAGGAATATGCCAATCGGTGGAAATTTAAGCGGCCGACCCCGGCTGACTTTTTCCGAACCATGGAAGATGCCTCCGGTATCGACCTGGACTGGTTCTGGCGAGGCTGGTTCTATACAACCGAACATGTGGACCTCGGTATCAGTCAAATTCGTAGCTATCGAATCAGGACAGAAGATCCTCACAGGGATTTCGAACTGGATCGAATAAAAAAAGCCAGCGACGAACCGGCACCCATTAGCGAACAACGAAATCGAGACCAGGGCATCACAATGCGTGCAGACCGCTATCCGGAATTGCGCGACTTTTATAATGAAAACGATGCCTTTACCGTCAGCAATAAAGACCGGAACCAATACCAAAGGTTTTTGGGAAACCTGGAAGACTGGCAGGATCGAGCCTTTAAGAGGGTCCTTGAAGAAGACCCCTACTTGTACTTTATAGATTTCAAGAATAAAGGCGGACTGGTTTCACCTATTCCTTTAACGGTCCACTATGAGGATGGTAGCAAAAAAGAAGAACTGCTACCGGCTGAAATCTGGAGGAAAGATGCTGATCAAGTCACCTTCCTGATGGTTGAAGATAAGCCTATTGAAGCTATCGAAATTGACGAAAGCCACCAGATTGCTGATGCTGACTTCGACAACAATCGCTATCCACCAGCAATCAAACCATCGCGATTAAGTGTTTATAAAAGCAAAAACAATGATAAAAACCTCATGGCCGATATGTTGGTTAAATTGAAATCGAAAAGAAAAGACGGCGAAGACCAGTCCGAGGCTGTGCCCCTTCGTAGCGAAAATCATTAACCAGAGGCTTGATATGCTGCGCGCTCGCCATCTAAGCATGCTAGGCATGAGCCTAATATTAGGCTTCAGCACTATGCAAGCGACCGCCCATAGACAACATCACATGTGGACTACCATTGTCCAAGCTGACACCCAGGATGCCCTTGAAATCAGTCACAGAATCCATGCCCAAGATGCCATAAAAATTCTTCGCAATATGGGTGTCAATGAGCCTGAATTAACCTCGTTACAGGAACTTGCCCAATTGGCTCTGTATCTGGAATCTACTTTCATCATAACTAGCCCGGATGGCACGCCAACCCAGCCTAAGCTGATTGGATCTGAGCTGGAAGGTAATTACGTCTTTGTCTATCAGGAATTAACTAGCGGACACCACCCTGGCGAATATAGCTATCAATCTTCCGGCTTGATGGAAGTGCACAGCGATCAAGTCAACTATATCCAAATCCATCACCACAACCGTGTCGAGACCTTGGAATTCCAGGCAACTCTAACCCCGGCAGTTTCCTAGGCGCTGACGACAATAGCATCGCGGTTGCTGGTAAGCCTTCATTCGGGTTATCGTGCAACCAGTAGCAACCTCGTGCAACTATATGAACAAACCTAAAAAAGCAGTGGTTATTTTACTGGATAGTCTTAATAGACATATGTTGGGTTGCTATGGTGGCTCCGAGTTTAAAACACCTAACCTTGATCGACTCGCTGCTAAGTCATTGCGATTTCAGAAACACTACACGGGCTCCCTGCCCTGCATGCCTGCAAGACACGATATTCTAGTCGGGGCCCTGGATTTCCTATGGAAACCCTGGGGTTCAATTGAATTGTGGGAACGGCCACTTTCACATTACCTGCGGCGCGAAGGAATCGTTACCCGTTTAATTACGGACCATCCGCACTTATTCGAAACCGGCGGTGAGAATTACCACACCGACTTTTTCACCTGGGACTATCTGAGAGGCCATGAAAGTGATCCCTGGCGCACGCGTAAGGATCCCTCCTGGATGGGTACTCCGGCACTACCAGCCGGATTCAAGTACAAATCTGACAAAAATCCCTCTCCCTATGATCTATCGCGAACACACTTCAAGGAGGAGCTTGATTTCCCCGGACCAAAAACCATGCGAGCGACCCGTGATTGGTTGAAAAATAACGCCACCAGCCATGATGACTTTCTACTGTTCGTAGATGAATTCGACCCGCACGAGCCATTTGACACACCCGCTCCCTGGGCCAATCTTTATGACCCAGACTGGCAGGATGATATGATAATCTGGCCGCCTTACGCAGTCGGCGCTCAGGAAAAGGGGCTAATCACAGGACGTCAGGCCCAGCATATCCGCGCAAATTATGGCTCCAAACTATCCATGATCGATCATTGGCTGGGCGAAGTATTGGACGTAATGGATGACCAGGACCTGTGGAAAGATACTCTTTTCATCGTTTGTACGGACCATGGTCACTATCTAGGTGAAAAAGATATTTTTGGCAAGCCAAAAGTAATGCAATACGAAACCCTCGGGCATACACCACTGCTGATTCACTACCCCGGAGTCGCACCCGGAGAGATACATGCGCTCACCACCAATGTCGATATTCATGCCACTCTCGCAGACTATTTTGATATCCAGGTCGAGCACAAAACACACGGTTACTCAATGCTACCGTTGATTGATGGAAGTAAAAGTAGCGTCAGAGACTGGGCTATAGGCGGTATATTTGGGAACTGGGTGCAAATTCAGGATGGCCGCTTCAAATATGCCCGCGCCCCAGTCGACTCGAATTTTCCCTTATCCATGTGGTCAAACCGCTGGTCGACCATGCCAATTCCTGCTTTTCCTAACCTTCGCTTGCCTAACCCGGACCACCGAGCCTATCTTGATTACATGCCAGGGTCTGAAATACCGGTTATTCGCCAGCCTTTTGCAGAGGGGGACCTGCTTCCCTATTGGTCTCTTGATGCTCCAATCAACGATCATCAACTCTACGATATCGATAATGATGCAGAGGAAAACAACAACTTGTGTGGTCAGGCCGAGGAAAGTCGCATGCTGGAAATGATCCATAGCGCGTTGACCGACCTTGAAGCCCCAAAAGAACAGTTTGAACGCCTGGGGATATAAAAATACTAACAGGCCGCAACCTTTCGCCGGCCTTACGCAGCCGCGTTAGACTACCGTACAAATATCTACCTGGCAGGAAATAAAATGGCTGAACGACACTAGTACAGGGTGAGGTCAATACTGCCTCGATACTATCAAGTTGGCCTATCTGTACAGGACCCTGCAGCCTTAAATCATTGGTAGCGTTACTTATTGAGCATTGATATTCATTGCGAAAAATTCAACTCAAGACCTGACGTTTCCCATTGGCAGGATACTAGCTGGCCGGTAGTCGATAGGGTTATAAACGCGGTGCTCAAGTCCCTGCCCCCAAAGCAAATGTTCGTTGTTAACACATCTGGCATCGGCACCAGCCGAGCCGCAAGACCATCATTGCTATGGACCGTAATCCCACCTGTGATGAGCGTTGCCACACAGATATTGCCAAGCGCATCAACAGCAAGAGAATCAAACATGTGATAATCAGGGAGTTGGGCCATCATTTTCGGTCTCAGCCTAGCATCAATACGACCTGGACCCGCCAGACTGTACGCCCAAAGCCTGCCAGTGGGCGTCTCTGCCACATAAAGCGTTTGCTCATCTGGCGAAAGACCTATTCCATTAGGCGCTTCCAGCGGAAAGATAACCTCCTCAATGGATAGGCCGTCTATACTCGCATAATAGACACCGGTTCGGTCTCGTTCACGATCCCTTACCTTACCGTGATCAGTGAACCAAAAACCGCCTTGACGATCAAATACCAGGTCATTGGGGCCCTTCAGCGATAACCCAGCACAGCTGTCATAGACAACCTCAACTTCACCACTATTGAGGTTAACCCTTTCTATTCGGCCACCCCGGTAATTATCGGCTTGTTGGCCGGGGAAAACGAGCCCACTACTACTGGTATGCCAGTTAAAGCCCCCATTATTGCAGATGTAACAATGCCCATCTGGGCCGATGGCGGCACCGTTCGGCCCACCGCCAAGATCGGCTACAATATCAATCTGTCCATTCGGACTGACTCGAGATAATGTTCCCCGCTTAATCTCTACCACCAGGACAGAGCCATCCAGAAGGGCCACTGGCCCTTCCGGGAACTGAAGTTGGTCCGTTAGGACTTTGATCTCTTGCAAGGCATGCCTCCTAAAACTGCTATTCTTTCTATGTTTTGCCGATGTCATTTTGGATAGACGATTTACATTACCACCAGGCCACTAATCCAGAATCGGTTCGCCACCCTGGTCAATAATCATTTGAACCACTTCAGCTAGCATCTGCTCAAGGCGCTTCTCGTCCACTCCCCTCATGACTAGATTAGTTCCATAGCCGTCTTTCCTGTAAAAAGGATAAGAGCCTAAATCAACATCGCTAAAGCGATTTTGGATCTCAGTGAGTGGAGCAGCGACCTGGCTCTCGCCCAAATACGCACCCACGCTTCTCGACCTGACTGGTCTTCCTCCTGGTAATCTATCGCCATCCAGAGAACTTGCCATCGCCTGCATCACCGCTGGAACACCAGCCATGACAAAAACATTGCCTATCTGGAACCCGGGTGGTCCGCCAGTTGGGTTTTCAATTAATTCACCGCCCACAGGGATCCTGGCCATACGCAGTCGGGCCACCATCACCTCTTCAGGAGCAGGTCTTTGCCTGATCAAAGCTTCTGCTTCAGGATGCAGGTATAGCTCCGTTTCAAATGCTTTGGCAATACTGTCTGCCGTTATATCATCGTGTGTGGGCCCGATCCCGCCAGTGGTAAAAACATAGTCGAATTCCTGACGGCATTCATTGACTGTGGCAATTATCTTTTCTTCACTATCCGGTATCACCCGGGCTTCGCTCATGCTAATACCCAATTCATTTAACACCTTCGCTAGATGCGCCAGATTGGTATCCTGTGTCCTGCCAGACAATATTTCATTACCGATAATGATCAAGCAAGCTGTCACTGTTTTCTTTGATTGCATAACTACCCTTTATTGCTCCTTTAAAACACGCTCCATCGCGACCTATCACTGCAAGCTATGATACTAAACCTGCCATCTTCCACAATCCGTCTTTACGGCCTTTCCGCCGAAACAACTTACCCTGAAAAACAAAAAAACAAATCCAGCGCGAAGGTCCTCTAATCCACTTTTTTTGGAAACGCCTGTCTCCGCCGTCATCGAGCCCGCCTAAGGCTATATCAGGGCTACTGGTCAGCCACTTAAACCCGGTATCCTGACTAATCAGTTGGATCGATTCTTCCTGCATATTATCCAATTGTCTACTGCCATCAAAATAAAATTAATACCCCATCTCTATAACCGAAATGCCACCCGCTGGTATCTCACCGGACCTTTAAGCAAAAAATCACAGACGCCTAATCCGGCACCAAACCAGCCCCGCCATGACCCTTGCCTATTCGGCAAACAGTCCAGTCACCGGATTCGGGTCACAGCATAAGCTATTCCACCCAGGACCGGTGCAGAAACACTCTAACCGGTTATTCGACAAACCCTTTAACTCTATAACGCCGCCTGTAAAAAATAATAGACCAATAAAGCACCCGCCTGTCAGCCTGATAGCCCCGTCTAACTCACTGGGTCGAGCAATTCCGCGGACCAGTTCCATCCTCCTCATGCAATACCGAAAAACAGTAATCTGGAACTGAATAAGGCTCGAATCGTTATGACTTTTCTCACCCCCACGCCAACAAATGGTTTATGCTTGTGCCGTCACCAAAACAGGTTACGACCGCAAAGCCATTCCACTAATATCAGTTTAAATCAGTATGAAATCAGCAGCAGCAGAACTAGACCATATCCTCATAAGAGGAGCTCGAGAACATAACCTAAAAAATATAGAACTCAGGATCCCAAAGCGAAAACTGGTGGTGCTGACCGGCGTTTCAGGATCCGGGAAATCATCTCTGGCTTTCGATACCTTATACGCTGAAGGCCAAAGAAGGTATGTCGAGTCGCTTTCCGCCTATGCTAGACAATTCCTTGGTCAGATGGAAAAGCCCAAGTACGATACCATCAGAGGTCTTTCTCCTACCATTTCCATCGAACAGAAAACCACTAGTCGAAACCCTCGGTCAACCGTCGGTACCATTACCGAAATATCTGACTACCTGCGCGTGTTCTATGCACGCCTGGGCAAGCAATTCTGTCATCAGTGCAATCAACCCGTCAGCGGACAAACCGCCGAGAAAATAGTTCACACGCTGATGTCTGAGGCTAATAACAGCCGGCTATTTTTGCTGCATCCCTTACTGGTAAACAGAAAAGGCGAACACCGGGATATCATAGAAGAAGCTAAGGCACAGGGTTTTGTCAGGCTGCGAGTAAATGGAGAGATGATTCGCAGTGAAGAAATAACCGTTCTGGACAAGAAAAAGAAACATACCGTAGAAGCTGTTGTTGATCGACTTATTATCAAACCAGGCGTAGAAGAAAGGCTCACAGAATCAGTTGAACAAGCACTGCAATTGGGCAAGGGCGTGCTCATAGCTAATGTAAACCAGCAGGATCGCGTTTATTCAGAGCACCTGGCCTGCGACAAATGTCGAATATCATTCCCTAGCCTGTCTCCACAATCATTTTCCTTCAACAGCCCTCAGGGTATGTGTCTAAAATGCAATGGCCTGGGCACCCAGGTTGCTTTTGATAAAAACTTGATCATCCCCGATAACAGCCTGTCAATAAGAGAGGGAGCATTGAAACCGGTTGGCAGAGTTGATGAGAGCAGTCGATCCATGACCGCAAACTACCATCGCCAGATGTTTTCCCATTTGCAAATATCTCTGGACAAGCCCTGGAATAAATTCACCAGTAGCCAACAGAAAACCATTCTTTACGGCACTGGCGACACCCGTTACAAAATCAACTGGGGATCGCATGGAACCTCGCAATCCAGATATGAGGGGCTACTCAATCGTCTGATGAGACGATTCAGAAACACTAAATCAGAAGGGATGAAGAGATGGTATTCCCAGTTTCTGGCAAACACGCCATGTGATGCCTGCCTTGGAGAACGCCTGCGTCCTGAAAGCGCGACGGTCCAGATATCAGGAAAAACTATCGTCGAAGTCTCTGCTATGACCATAGATGACGCCTATAACTTTTTTAATACGTTAAAACTAGCAGGAGCCGACGCTGAGATTGCCCGCGAACTAGTCAAGGAAATCAACAGTCGGCTGGGCTTCCTCAATTCAGTCGGGTTGTCCTACCTTTCTCTTAACCGGCTAGGGCCTTCACTCTCTGGAGGAGAATCACAACGAATCAGACTCGCCAGCCAGGTGGGTTCAGAACTCTCTGGGGTCATTTATATTCTCGATGAACCCAGTATCGGACTGCACCAGCGTGATAACCTGCGACTGCTAAACACCCTTATGAAAATGCGCGACATCGGTAATACCGTAATCGTCGTAGAGCATGATGAGGAGACCATCAGGTCCGCAGATTATGTCGTTGATTTTGGGCCTGGCGCCGGCGTTAATGGCGGCTTCGTCGTCCATGCCGGAACCCCGCATAGCCTGCTTAAAAACAAAAAGTCTTTAACCGGGAACTACCTCTCTGGAAGGACCCGGATTCCGCAAAGAGAAAAGTATCGACGCAAAAGCGGCACAGTGTCTGTCATGGGCGCATCTGCAAACAACCTTAAAAACATCAATGTGAATTTCCCACTGGGTGTTCTAACCGCTGTAACCGGCGTATCAGGAGCTGGCAAATCAACCCTTGTAAACGACATTCTGTTTCCTGCTTTAGCTCGACATTTTCATCCCCACAACCAGAAAGTAGGTAACCACAAGCGCATAACAGGCCTCGACCAACTCGATAAAGTCGTAGCGATTGATCAAAAACCGATTGGCAGAACCCCTCGAAGCAATCCAGTCACTTACATTAAAGTATTTGACGAAATCCGTAAGTTCTTCTCATTACTGCCGGGATCAAGAATGCGAGGTTATCAACCCGGCAGGTTTTCCTTCAATGTGAAAGGGGGAAGATGTGAAGCCTGCCAGGGTGATGGTGTCAGAAAAATAGAGATGCATTTCCTCTCAGATGTTTATGTTAAATGCGAATCCTGCCAGGGCAGCCGATTCAATGAGGCCACCCTGGAAGTAAAATACCAGGGAAAGTCCATCGCTGATGTACTGCAAATGACCGTAGTGGAGGCGGTACAGCATTTCTCAGAACACACTAAAATTGTAGCTTCACTGCAATTATTAGTCGATGTTGGTCTTGACTATCTGCATCTAGGCCAACCTTCTTCAACCTTGTCTGGAGGAGAAGCTCAAAGGATCAAACTGGCTCGGGAGCTATCAAAAATCGCTACCGGTAAAACTTTTTATATTCTCGATGAGCCCACGACGGGCTTGCACTTTGATGATGTTAGAAAACTGTTGGTGGTACTCAACCGACTAGTTGATGCTGGAAATTCCGTCACCGTCATAGAACACAACCTGGACGTGATAAAAACAGCTGACTGGATCATCGACCTTGGACCGGATGGTGGTCCCCTGGGTGGCAAATTAATTGCCCAGGGCACGCCAGCGCGTATTGCTAAGAACGGCAAAGGTGATACCGCCTCCTTCCTCAACGGACTCCTAGATTAATGGTTTAGCCTTGTGTTGAAATTAATGCTTTAGCCTTGGGACCCGATTCCTTGGATCACGATTAATGCCCCCGCCTTGAATCACAATTAATGTCCTCGCCTTGGGTCAGGATTAATGCCCCCGCCTTGGGTCACGATTAATGTCCTCGCCTTGGGTCAGGATTAATGCCCCCGCCTTGGATCACGATTAATGCCCCCGCCTTGGATCACGATTAATGCCCCCGCCTTGGGTCACGATTAATGTCCTCGCCTTGGGTCACGAACAATACCAGTTACTATTACCACGCACCGGCCATCGCCACTAAACGGGCCTTGTGCTGCCTGCAATTTCGAGGTGTCTTTTCAACCAATAAATCTCAAGCATGGTGTGATGACTGGGTCTTCAGAATTTTACCGGCATTGAGTCATAGGAGTTCCCCCGGCAAACCTGATAACGACAGTGCCATCAACAAAAACAGAATCTATATTGTCATCATGTTTTTGTAGAAATAAATCAGAAAATCATGTTACTTTATAGCCAGTGAGTGACTTCGACCCCCATCTTGTACCAATAAAACCTGCAGCAACAGTCATGCTGATTGCAGACCGTCCTGATCTGCAGATATTCATGCTCAAGCGGCATGCAAAAACTGTTTTTGCTGGTGGTATGTGGGTCTTCCCAGGAGGTGCTGTAGACCCTGAAGATAACCAAATCAACCTCGATCATACTGACGTGAACGAGTCAGAAGACCCGGGTAGTTTACTTTCAGAAACCAATACCAACAGCCTGGCCTTCTACATAGCAGCAATAAGAGAAAGTTTCGAAGAGTCAGGTATCTTGTTTAGTTTTCGAGATAATGAACAGCACCTCATCAACTTTTCCGACGATTTAACTCGCGCTCATTTCGACTCCCTGAGACAGAAATTAAACGACCAGAAAACTAGTTTTGCTGATATTCTCAGACAAGAGAGGCTGACACCCGCCTTTTCATCGCTACACCCAGTGGCCAGATGGATCACACCACTGGGATCCCCAAAACGTTTTGATGCCCGATTTTTTATTGCTGCGATGCCGAATAACCAGATCCCTATCCACGATGATGGTGAACTCGTTAAATCAGACTGGATGCGACCTAACGACATCCTTACCGCCTGTGAACAGGAAAAAATGGTTCTAATGTCACCCACTCTACGTATGGTACGCAATTTAGCCGCCTTTACATCGACCCAAGCGGTGCTCAGAGCTGTCTCACAGGATCTAAGCTACCAACGCGTCAGAGTCGACACCACCCATGGGAATCTATTACTACCGGGTGAGCAGGGTTATGATAAGGCCAATGAGGACATCGAAACGGGGTGGATAAGGCTTCGTCCAGGTAAGAACTAAATGCGGACAAAGCCTGACCAAGCTGGCTTCAAACTAGGTGAAAATTCAGCTGATTTTATAACCGACCGAGCGTGATCACTAAGTGGTTTCAATGTCTGTTTGGCCATTCAGGAATGCACATTTGATCGGTCTGATTCAGCCTGTTATAACGTTACAAAAATACCCCTGCCTCAAAGCAGGTAAACCAACGCCAGTAAATTAATGACGAGTGCCGGTACTATTATTCACTAATCCTATGCTGACTTCTGCAAGGGGCCTTCTATAGCTTTGCCAAAGAGATAAACAAGCCATGAATTTCGGATTTACACCAGAACAGGAACTACTAAGGGACCAGGTCAGACGGTTTCTTGACGATAATTGCGCGCTACCAGAGGTCCGCCGCATCATGAAATCAGCTCAGGGTTACGAACAAGGGCACTGGCAGCAGATGGCTGAACTCGGTTGGTTAGGTTTAATCATTAATGAGAGTGACGGTGGTGTGGGACTCAACTGGGTCGATCTTGTTGTGGTTCTTGAGGAAATGGGCCGTTCGCTCTATCCAGGCCCTTACCTCTCTACCCTTTGTTTTACTGCTGCCCTGATTGATATTACTGATAGTCATACCCAAAAAACACTATTGCCCGGAATTGCCGAAGGGAAAATCAAGGGCAGCCTCGCCCTGCTTGATCGACCAGGTGATCCGCATGTAGACAATATTTCTCTAGAAGCAATTACCACTGGCGAGGGGGTATTTCTTAGCGGGTCGAAGCCATTTGTACATGACTGCGGTAGTGCTGATTATTTCCTGGTAGCCTACCGGCAAGCCCAAGATTTTTACCTGGCTTTACTGGATGCAAATGATCCAAGCCTAGAACGCAGCCATTCGGCAACCATGGATTTCACCAAAAGAACAGGCAAACTAACTTTCGATAACCTGGACATTAGTAATGCGCCGCGCTTTAAGGTCAGCGAACATCAAATAAATCGGCTGTTTGATATCGGTGCTGTCGGCGTCGCAGCCGAAATGATCGGTGCTGCCGAGGCTGTTCTGGCCATAACGACCACTTACGCTCAGGACAGAATTCAATTTGGCCATGCCATCGGAAAATACCAGGGAGTGAAACATCGCCTCGCAGAAATGTATGTGGATATCGAATCCTTCAAATCTCTGGTTTACTATGCCGCCTGGACTATCACAGACTCAGCAGAAGAACTTTCCAGGTCCGCCTCCCTAGCCAAAGCTTTCGCCAGTGACGCGTTTGCTGCCATTGGCATAGATGCGGTGCAGCTCCATGGTGCCATCGGCTTTACTCAGGAATATGACATCCAGTTATATCTAAAGCGATCAAAGTGGAGTCGGGCCAGCTTCGGTAACGCTGACTTTCATTACGAAAAAATAATCGAACAAAAGCAGAACTCTCAAGGAATCTAGCATGGATTTTGAATATACCCAGTCAGAACAGAACTTCCGTTCAGAGGTTCGACAGTTTCTAGATGAAAACCTGCCCGCTGCAACGGATAAAGGGCCCGTCTTCATGAAACACTGGCTGAAGAAGGTGCGTGAAAAACGCTGGGTCGGCTTCAGCTGGCCAAAATCAGTGGGCGGTGGTGGCGGAAATATAATGGAACAGGTGATCCTCAAGGAAGAAATGTCGGCAAGAAAGGCACCACCCCTTGGAACTTGCATGATGGGATTAGCCTGGGTTGGACCCGGTATCATTCAATATGGCACTGAAGAACAAAAAGAGCGCTTCTTACCAGACATACTGGACAGCAAGTACCATTGGTGCACGGGTTATTCCGAACCCAATGTCGGCAGTGATCTTGCCGCCTTGCAATGCAAAGCAACCCGCGATAGAGATGAATATATCATAAATGGTACCAAGATCTGGACTAGTCTCGCGCCTTTTGCCAGTTGGATTTCCATGTTGGTGAGAACCGATAACTTTGGGGAAACAGACAACAAACATGATGGCATAACCGCATTACTGGTCGACCTTTCGACTCAGGGCATCGATATCAAGCCCATAGAAAACATGGCTGGCGGGAAAGTCTTTGCCCAAATCTTCTTCGACAATGTCCGGGTGCCTATAAAAAACAGGCTAGGTGAGGAAGGCAATGGCTGGGCAGTCACCATATCCTCACTGGCTAACGAACGGTCAAGTATAGGTGAGGTTGCTGGTTTATACACCAAGCTGGAAAAACTGACGGACCTTTTATCCACTTCGAAATGGAACGGGCAAGCAGCTATTACCGATAAAAAAATTCGTCGAACCCTAGGTAGATTCGAAGCAAAAATAGAAGCCATGCGCCTGAACGGATTACGGTATCTGACCAAACAGATAAAAGGTGAGCCGCTCAGTAGCGAAACTTCAGTAAACAAGCTGCATCGGGCTGAACTTGAAGTTGAAATGGGCGACTTTGCCGTGGAAAAACTAGGCGAAGCGGGTTTGCAGCTTCGAAACCAGGAGGATGCTGTCCGCACCGGATACTGGGCGACTGATTCACTTAACTGGCCAACCGTTGTAATCGGGGGAGGAACGCCTAATATCCAAAAAAATATCATCGCCGAAAGAATTCTTGGGTTGCCCAAAGATTAACTTAAGCCCTGCCCTGCAAAGAAGTATAACGAACTACTTTATTTCATTTTCGATACGAGTTAGCCAATAGTCTATATCGAAACCGGCATCACCCAATAAAAGCCGCCAGCACCGGATTCGATTCATTAATTCCAATCGACCGGTATCGGCTTCATACCAGGGCTCCTGTTTCATCAGAACCTGCTGAACGGGATCTTTTTTTTGATTACGGGTCCAAAAGGTTGGATGCTGCCTGAAATGATCCTGGGTAAGGTCTGTGCAGTCCCACAACCTTTCCTGATGCTCAGTTGGGCAAAGTCGAATTTTGAAAAGAGTTCTTAAATGCTCAGATTGATTTAACCCCGCCCCATGCCACATACCCATATGCATTATAAGGACACTCCCAGCTGGACAGACAACAGACTCCTGGCCGAGGATATTCTGATATCGCGAAATAGCCGCTTCACTGACAATTCTGAAATGAGAACCCGGCAAAAAGCGAGTTCCTCCCATTACAGCAGTAACAGCATGAGGAAAATAAAAGACCTGGATATCAAATGTTTTTCTGGGGTCAATGGTCGAATCCTGATGCAAATGCTGGCTGACATGTCGCTCTGGATTGTTTTTAAAAGCGGCCTCAGGAAAAGCCAAGTGCAGAAAATGATGATCAAACACGGGATCCTTACCTATTAAGCTTTCAATCGCACCAGAAACTTCTGGCAATTTCAGCATTCTGTCTAGAGGAGAACCAGTAACATAAACTTTCTCTAACTTTGTGCCTGGAGGAACTTCCGGGATGATTTCGAGTTCCATCAGCTTGCTCAAATGAGATGCTGGAAGCGCTTGACGATCCGCTTCTAGTAGATTCAACGCCGCTAAAAAAGCCTGATTGATCTCCCGCGGCACCACTGCATCCAGACGTAAAAAGCCTCTCGCCACAAAATGAGCCATGTCCATGCTATTAATCAGCATTCGCTGATCCATTTACAGATACCAATTTTTCAAAGAAAAATTCGTATTTGAGGTAATCCGTTTTAAATTCACTACCCGGTGTGTGGCTCAGTAATGGACTGGCCTGAATCAGCCTCCAACCGTCTTGCAGTGCTTCTAATCCACTAGTATAAGGAGGTGTCTGGGAATCTCCTGCCATGTGCTTTTGCTGGTTGCTGCCGTCATACTGAGCCCAGCCGATCACCCTGGCATCAAGCGCAGAACTGGTCAAATAGAGCACCAAAACCTTTTGCCTTTCCATAACTGCCCCTGAAGTGGTCATTGATTACCGGTGAGTCAGAACTTAACATCCAAAAACTGCTAATCCAAATATAACCAACGCTCTATTAATGACCTGGCTTAGCAGTAACTGTCACGACCCATCTTATTGGCTACCGGCGCCGGGACAAATAGTTAGTCGCTTTACCATGTGGAACCCCGCCCCTGTTACTGCTAGCCGAAGAGATCCCTTGTTAACGAATGGACCTGATAACACGATGCACTGAACCGCTTTCGAAGAGACCATAAGAGGACTTTTACTGCCCTCAAGGTCGATTTTCTTGAGTATCAGAAGAATATTAAGTGAAAAAATAATGATTTTATTTCTTGAAAATGAAGAAATAATGGATAGAATCGCCAATAATTCAGTTTTAGTTGACCACTATGCCATGGAAAATAGTTTACATTGGACTGCTGCTCACGCTGCAATCCACTTTTGCTGACACCCACACAAGTCTCGACGGAATAGCTATAGACACTAGCGGTATTAGCACGCCGACTCTTGCAGAGTCTGATAACCAGCGACCTGATTTTCGCAACATCAACGACGCGCAACAGAAAAAGGCTGCTTTTTTTAACTACCTGTTACCCCAGGTAAGAAAGGCAAATCAGGCCATCGGCAAAGAACGACAGTTGCTGTTTAGCTTTCACGACCAGTTAACCCAACTGGGTTTTCTCGCCATCCAGCAGCAACAGCAGTTAAAGGATATTTCCAAAAAGTATCGCCATGCAACACCGTCAAGTATCAACCCAGAAGACTCTGCCTGGGTCGCGTTGCTGGCACGCGTCGATGCCATTCCTGCCTCTCTGGTTCTGGCGCAAGCTGCGAACGAGAGTGCCTGGGGTACTTCAAGATTTGCCGTCGACGCTAACAATTTCTTTGGCATCTGGTGCTACTCCCCCGGTTGTGGCTTAAAACCGCGCCAGAGAAGCGAATCTGCGACGCATGAGGTAAAGCGGTATCCGAGCGTTGGTGACGGCGTTGGTGGCTATATGCTCAATTTAAATACCCATAAAGCCTATAGCTCACTAAGAAAATTGAGAATGACCCAGCGTGACTTGCGTGCACCACTGAGAGGACCTCTGTTAGCCGAGGGCTTAATTGCTTATTCATCCAGAGGTATTGACTACGTCAGAGACATTCAGCGAATGATTCTCACCAATCAACTCGAAGCGTTCTCTAAACCACACAGCGTTTAGGATTTTATAGCCCAATTTCACTCCCGCCTGGCCTGGACGACCGCCAAGGTGCATCTGAGTAAGCGCGGGTCCGTGATAGTCAAAAGCTGTCCTACCGGGGCAAGCGAAAACCGTGCTATTGATCTGGATCAGGATCTGCTGAAAGGTAAAACAGCTGAGGACTGCGCAGATGCCCCTGACATTATAATCTGAGGCTATCTGTTAAAAGGCTACCTGTTAAAAGGCTACCTGTTAAAAGGTTAAACGTGAAAGGCAATATCATCACCGCAAAGCCGAGCCGATCACCTAACCTTGACGAAAATACAAATAACGCCAGAGGGTGGCCGCAACAAGAGCATGATCGATGGCACCACTGACGAGAAGCTCCTGCAGATCTGACACCGGTATGAGTTCCACCACGGTCTCTTCGGTGGCAGTATTCTGAATCGAACCTACCTGAGTAACCCCGGTAGCAAGATAGGTATGCAAATAGTTATTGAAAATAGCAGGATTAGGGTTGAGTACACCCAGAGAAGTCAATCCACTGGCCTTGAAGCCGCTTTCTTCCAAACATTCACGAGCCGCGGCAACAATGGGTAGTTCTCCTTCATCCACCATACCGCCAGGAATTTCCAGAGATAGAGCATCACTGCCATGGCGATATTGTTTTACAAAAACCACTTCGTCCTGGGTAGTGATCGGCAGCACATTAACCCAATCCACCGTGTCAAACACGTAAAAGGCATGTTCCTTTTGGGTAAGGGGCGAAATAGACCGAGTCTGTTGCACCTTCAGAACACGACAATCTGCAATCATCTCTGAGCCTATACGGGTCCAGGCTTTAACCGTTTTAGAATCCTCACTCATTTCAGCTCAATCCTTCTACAGGAATACTGGCACCGTGTACAGCCGAGGCTGCATCAGATGCCAGAAACCCAATCACCTCTGCCAGGTCCGATGGAGGCACCCATTTATCATGATCTGCATCCGGCATATCAGTCCGATTACGCGGCGTGTCAATGGTACCGGGCAATATACAATTCACATTTATCGAAGCATGCCGCAGCTCTTGTGACATACTCTCGGTCAGGCGTATGACTGCGGATTTCGAGGCAAGATAAGCGCCCATATTAGCCAAGCCGGACAACGCTGCCTTAGCCGACACATTAACAACTTTACCGCCACCTTGTTGCTGCATCAGCGGTACGACTTCTGCCGCCATATGGATGATAGATCTTGTATTCAGATCAAACAAAGCAGCCCATGTCTCGTCACTGGTCTGGTGCACCGCCTCTCCCATCATAAATCCTCCTGCCACATTACACAGCACGTCGATGCGGGACCAGGTTGAATGAACCTGACTGACTGCATCGCTACATGATGCACGCTCGGTAAGATCACAAGCCACCAGGAGCGTATTTTCTGTCGTATCGGGAAACGCCGCTTTAAGGATGTCATCACTATAATCAAGAACCGCCACACGATCGCCCAGCTCTGCAAAGTGACTGACCACTGCCTGACCCAGTGCACCCGCAGCTCCAGTTACAATAACAACTCTACCTTTACTCATTATTCCTACCTTTTACTTTTTACTGAGGCCGCCCCTGACAACCCAAACTGCACAGGTGCTCACCAATTTTGGACCTTATTGACTAGCGATCGACGCATTTGCAAGCGGTCACCCTCAAAATAAGCTCTACGTCCTGCCATTGTAACCCTAAAACCGGTTCCGGCTGCGCAGCATCAGGTATTCAACTGATTCTCTGGCCTAGCCAGTCATTAACCCTTTCCAAATACTCGAGCTATCAACACCTTTCTCAGCAATCATTGACACTGCAACAAACCCATGTAAGGCTCGATGCTAAAGTAGTTAACCTTTAAAGCCAAGATATCTGAAAGCCAAGATATCTGAAAGCCAAGATATCTGAAAGCAAGATATCTGAAAGCAAGATATCTGAAAGCAAGATATCT